>MHDQ01000252.1:0-1851 GCA_001803565.1 Nitrospinae bacterium RIFCSPLOWO2_12_FULL_45_22
CACAGGATACATAAGACAGACTGACCGAGGGATGTCACTCGGCTGTAGTATCATTAGCGCCGGTTAAATAATATACGGCACCCTCTTTCAGCCCGGGTCTCTCAAACTGTCCAGGAGGATTGGAATTGAAAAAGATACTGACATTAGTCCTTATATTTGCCCTGATACCTCTGGCTTCAATAAAAGTCCATGCCGACTCTCCGGTGACATCTACACCCTTTTCTGACGCCTACATGGATATTGAGATCGTGAGAAAGGCGGGTACCGCGGGTGTCCTTGATTCAGAGATGGCAGGATATCTCTCCTCAAAAAAGAACCCCATAGACAAAAGGGCCGCGGTGATTAACGCCCTTTCCTGGAGATACGGGGGAAAAAGACAAAAATTATCTTGGAGTTTAAACACTTCAGGAAGCGGTTTAACCTGAAAAGAGTAAAAGAGGACATCGCAAAACTCAGCCTTCTTAAAGAAGTCTGCCCCGAAGGGCGTGCGGTTGTTTTATTCATCGATAACAGACTACTAAAAGAGGAGCACCGAAGAAGTATTGTGTCAGCTCGCAGCCCCGATGATCCTAATATACGTATTTATGTTTGCACGAATGATAAATCTGGCCAGAAACCTTGGATGCTTCTATGATGATGTTTGATGCTGTCAGGAATCAACAGGAACTACGATATGCAACATTGGGTTATCAAAAAACGACTAAAAGCAATTCCCATAAGATAGACCACTGGGAAGATTTTTAAAAATTCGGGGGATACCTAATTTATCTTATAGCTTTTAAAGTCTAATATGTGTCGAGTTACAGGTTTATTCCCCACTTTTTCTGGGTTAAATTATAAAACTCATCCTGTAATTATGTCTACCAATATTTCCAGTCACCTCCTTTCCCTGGGTTTTCACAGTATCACAGGCTTGACCGGAATAGGGAGTATCCCGGATTACAGAGGGGCCGTTGTCAAAAATCAGATAACTTCAATTGACACAAGAGGTTCTTTTAAGTAATATTTCCATATTATGTTCCCATACTTAGGGGATACTTCTGAATGGTTTATTAAGGACATCGAGGAGGTGGTAAAATGGCCGGAGTAAAGGAGCAAGTTATTCATATGATTCAATCTCTTCCTGAGGATTCTACTATTGATGATATTATGGCTGAATTGTATTTTAAATTGCAGGTTGATGCAGGCTTGAAAGAGCTGGATGAGGGTAAAGGGATACCACACGAAGAGGTTAAAAAACGGATGTCCAGATGGCTTACAAAGTAAGATGGTCTCCACGGGCTGTTTCTAACCTTGAAGAAATATGCGACTTTATCGCTAAAGATTCCGCACATTACGCCTTCCTTTTTGCAAAGAAAGTAAATGTCATCATCGAATCTATTCCTCAATTTCCCAAAGCAGGAAGAATTGTTCCAGAATATGGAGATGAGAATCTAAGGGAAAAGATTTATAATAATTATAGAATCGTTTATCGCCTTAAAGGAGAAGTTGTGGAGATAGTTGTAATCTGCCATGGGGCCAGACTGTTGGATGATATTATATAAGTTTCTATATCAAGTATTTTCTTGCATACGTGGTAAAGGATAAGCGGGTTATCGGCTATGATAACGGGGAGGGTCAGGGGGATCACAGGCACTATGAAGAAAATATAGAGCCATACGAATTTAGATCCGTATGGCAACTGACAGGCGATTTCTTTAAGGATATAGAAAAATACAAAAGGGGAAAATGATGAAGCTTAAAAAAGTAAGGATAGGCATAAAGGGCGTAAAAGAAGCCCTGGACGACTTTGCAAGGACTGCCGAGGCCATAGAACGGGGCGAGAAGGTGAAGAAGGAAAAAGGTGTCTAC
>MHDQ01000252.1:1921-2646 GCA_001803565.1 Nitrospinae bacterium RIFCSPLOWO2_12_FULL_45_22
AGAAGCACCCTAAAAGCCTTCAGGAGTTATCCCGGCTTGCAAAGAGGGACATAAAGAGCGTTATCACGGATATTGCAATACTGGAGAGCCTTGATCTGGTTGACGTAGAGCGGAAGAAAAAGGGGCGTGGAGAGTCTACACCGGAAGTCCATTATGATGCCATAGAGTTATTGGTTGCGGTATAGGTTTTCTTCCTCTATACAAGACCTGAGAGAAATTTCCCTACCGATATAACATTCGCCCCATTCTCAAGCCTGTCTACAAAATTTTTTTACTACCTGATAAATGATTTTAACACTTGACATGGCTTGGAGAACAATGCTACTGATTAACCCATGAAGGCATCTATATTCCGTGAATTTGGCGGGCCGGAGAAGCTGGTCTATGAAGATGTTTCTGTACCTTCTATCGGTCGCGATGAAGTGCTGGTGCGTGTGCGGGCATGCGCCCTAAACCACCTCGATATCTGGGTACGGCAGGGCATACCAGCATACAAACTAATTCTACCTCACATATCAGGTTGTGATATTTCAGGGGTTGTAGAATCAGTTGGAGACGATGTTGATATAACCCGGATAAAGCAGGGAGACAGGGTAATCATAGCCCCTGGCCTTAGTTGTTTTAAATGTCCTTATTGTCTCGCAGGTATGGACAACATCTGTGAAACTTTCCGGATCATTGGTGGTCAGGTGGACGGTGGGTATGCTGAGTATGCAAATGCCCCT
>MHDQ01000252.1:2672-5031 GCA_001803565.1 Nitrospinae bacterium RIFCSPLOWO2_12_FULL_45_22
TGGTATCTCGTTTGAAGAGGCTGCCGCATTTCCCCTGACATTCGTCACATCATGGCATATGCTGATAGAAAGGGCCAGGCTTGCACCAGGAGAGGACGTCCTGATTATCGGGGCAGGAAGCGGGATAGGTTCAGCCGCTGTTCAGATAGCAAAGCTTACCGGCGCCCGTGTTATTGCTACTGGAGGAGGTGATGAGAAGCTTGAACTTGCGAAGAAGCTTGGTGCAGATGAGATCATCAATCACTCACAGGAGGACTTCTCTCACAGGGTAAAGGAGATTACCAATGGCAGGGGGGCGGATGTGGTGTTTGAGCATGTCGGCCCTGCAACCTGGGATAAGAGCATGGCATCACTTGCAAAAAACGGAAGGCTAATAACATGTGGTGCGACCACAGGCCCTGAGGTAAAAATTGACTTAAGATATGTCTTTATGCGCCAGCAGACGATAATGGGCTCTATAATGGGGACACGCAGGGAGCTGTTGCAGATAACAAATTTAATAGGTCAGGGGAGGCTTAAACCAGTTATTGATTCAACTTATCCTTTATCTGATGCCCGCAAGGCCCAGGAGCGTATGCTGAACCGCGAAAATTTTGGCAAGATAATCCTTTTGCCTTAGCTTTCTTGACTCCCTTAGTTGAATTTGTTACTATCCTGTTAAATTTTGAAACCTTGACTTATGGTAGAGCGTATCATACTTAATTGCATAAGCGATGGTGTCCTTACCATTGACCTGAATGGTAGGATTACGTATGTCAATAAGGCGATGCAGGAGCTTTTAGGATACCCGGAAAAGGCCCTTATCGGCAAAAGGTGTGAGAAGTTTGTCCTGAGCAATATATGTGCTACTGATGATTGTATCCTCTGCCGCACGCTTGAGAAGAAGGAGACGATATCAAACTTTGAGTCTTTTATCACGAATAATGAGGAGCACCGTATACCAGTCAACATAAATACAGACCTCCTCTATGATGATGAAGGGAACCTGATCGGGATTATAGAGGTCTTCAGGGATATATCCCAGATAAAGGAGCTGAAGGAACGTCTTACAGACCTCTACCAGTTTGACAACATTGTAACGAAGGACCGGCGGATGAAGGAGATACTGGCCATACTCCCATCTGTAGCCCAGTCAAAAAGCACAGTGTTAATAGAAGGGGAGAGCGGCACCGGGAAAGAGCTCATAGCAAAGGCGATCCATAACAACAGCCTGAGAAAGGATAAACCATTTGTGGCTGTAAACTGTGCGGCTATCCCTGAGACCCTTATCGAGAGCGAGCTCTTCGGGCATGTAAAAGGGGCCTTTACCGGGGCATATCAGGACAGGGTCGGCCGCTTTGAGAGGGCAAATCACGGGATTTTATTCTTAGACGAGATTGCGGATATGAGCCTGTCCACACAGGCAAAGCTACTCCGTGTAATCCAGGAGGAGAAGTTTGAGCGGGTAGGTGGTTCAAAGACGATAGAGGTAGATGTGCAGGTTATAGCTGCTACAAACAAAGGCCTACTTAAGGCAGTGAGAGAGGGAAAGTTCAGGGAAGATCTATACTACAGGATCAGTGTCTTTCCGATTACCTTGCCGCCGTTACGGGAGCGTAAAGAAGACATCCACCTTCTTATTACACACTTTATAGAAAAATTTAACAAGGAGATGGGGAAATCCATAAACAACATCTCCCCGCAGGCAATGAATGTCCTGATGAATTATTATTACCCGGGGAATATCCGTGAGTTAAGGAACATTATAGAACATTCCTTTATATGCAGCAGGGGGAATACTATATTACCGGAGCACCTCCCCAGGGAATTACTAAAAGAGGAGCAGCGCTTGGAGATTACCGCGGAAAGAGGTTCTCTGAACAGTGTGGAGAAAGAATGGATTTTAAAGGTGCTTGAAAAGACAGACTGGAAGTACTCAGAGGCGGCAAAGCGGCTGGGGATCAGCAGGACCACCCTCTGGCGGAAAGTAAGGTCTTATGACCTTGGCGAAGAAAAGAGTCCTGTTCATTAATGAAACTTTTTGTCCTGTATTGAAACATTCCCTGAATCGCCGATAATTCCTTCATCATCCTGCCCCAAAAGAATAAAAAAAATTAAGTTGTTTAATTATGAAACGTTGGCGGTTTTATGTGGTTTATATAACCGCTTGATTTTAAAGAGTTTTTAATTTAGCACGCCTTTTGCTTTATACAGATAAGTGGACTGGGTGATTTCCAGGAGAACCCCTCATGAGCCAGGGGCTCACAAAGGAGCATGAAAATCAAATATCAAAAATCAAAAATCAAAAATCAAAATGACAGAGAAAAATTCAAAATTGAGAAATGCTAAGAGATAAATCCTTTTTGCATTTTAAATTACA
>MHDQ01000253.1 GCA_001803565.1 Nitrospinae bacterium RIFCSPLOWO2_12_FULL_45_22
CATTGCTGCTACTGCCACTGTCGCTGATATGGCATTACCCTTTGGCGCAGCCACCAATATCAAGGTTGAGATTGCGGATCTAGATGGAACCCTGGCCTCAAGCAGTGTTAATTATCAAGTAGTCAACCGGCAGCCAGTCGCTAACCCCGGTTCAAATCAGATAGTGAAAGGGAGCAGTACCGTAACCCTGGATGCTTCCACCAGTAGTGACCCGGATGGTAACCCCCTGGCCTTTAGTTGGACCCAGACATCTGGGCCATCAGTCACATTGTCTAATGCCACCGCGCAGAAGCCCACCTTTACTGCCCCAGAACCCAGTGACAATAATGTCCTGACCTTCCGCCTGATAGTCAATGATGGGACGGTAGACAGTAACCCCGCTAGCGTAAATATCCGCATAAATCGCCCACCGGTAGCCGATGCTGGAGCAGACCAGAAGGTTAAGCCTTTTGATACCGTGACCCTTAACGGATCGAGCAGTAAAGACCCTGATGATGACCCTTTAACCGTAAAATGGCTCCAGACCGCTGGCCCGACTGTCACCCTCTCTCAGACTACTTCTATGAACCCAACTTTTGTCGCCCCTCGGGTAAGTGCGACAAATAATGTCTTAACGTTCCAGTTGATAGTCAATGATAGTACGGTGGATAGTGCGCCAGATACAGTAGATCTCAGTATAAATCGTTCACCTACCGCTAATGCCGGCTCAGACCAGACTGTAGAAGCATATGCATTGGTGACTCTGGATGGTTCTGGCAGTAGCGATCCAGATAGTGACCCATTGACCTATCAGTGGACCCAGATAGCCGGTACCACGGTAACTTTAGCCAATGCTACCGGGGCACTCCCCACCTTTTTTGCACCCCGGGCCAAGAGGGATGCCGTCCTGACTTTTTCATTGATAGTAAATGATAGCTCAGCCAACAGTGAACCAGATGCGGTATCCATCACTATCCCCGGAAAGCCCTGATCCCAAAAGATATTACCCTGGAACGACACAGTCTAGCCAGCTAAAGCCGTCTAAAAAATATGGCCCCGAATACCCTCCAAAAAACGCAAAGCGTAGAGGGTAAAGCTTAAAACTGAGATAATTTATTCCTTAGTTTTGCGCTTTAAGCTTTACACTTTCGGTGTCTATCCGGGTTCATCCGTGCCTAAAATCCTCATTCTGGCTAAACAGTTACCCAGGAACGATGTTTCTAATGGACCCTATAAGATGTTCCAATCCCCTCTTTGTCCTAAATTGGCTCTCTAAGTTACTGCTAGAGATATGTCCCAGTGTTTGTTGAAACGTTCCATTCCCCAGAAAAGGTACAGAAATAGCAAAACCTTGACATATATTTCAATATATGGTATATTTACTATGCTTTTCTGTCTAGATATAGTCCCCTTATAGAAAGGGGTAAAAATTTCCCCCAGGAGGGTTAGAGGGGGGCAACAATTCCTTTGCTCATTACTAGATAATCGAGCCAAAATTATTTTTTATTGGCCTATAGGAGCCTTAAATAAGCGAAGTAGTTGAGGTAGTAATGGTTGGGCTATTGGACAATGGCATAAAATTTGCATATTATATGATTGAGGAAAGGAAATTTTCTCGGGTAGCAAGAGGGTTTTTAAACCGGCAAGATAAGGGTTTATTGTTATAAAAGTAAAAAAATTGTTATAAAAGTAAAAAAAAGGAGGGGTCATGATGGAACTACAGACCGTTTCCCAACCATTTATGAATCTGATAAGAGAGCTTCAGGATATAGAGAGTTATAAGCACCTGTACTGGGAGGGTAGTTTTGAAGAGTACCTGGACCTGGTCAGAAAGAACCCCAAGGTGGCTAGAACGGCTTTTCAAAGGATTTATGATATGATCTTATCCCATGGTACCGAAGAGTATACGGATAATAAAAAGAAAGTTATCCATTATAATTTTTTTGACGACCCTTTCTCTGGCGGGATAGATGCCATTTATGGCCTAGATATCCACCTGATGAAATTGGCCAATATTTTTAAGTCCGCCGCTATGCGTTATGGCACCGAGAAGAGGGTACTGCTATTGCATGGCCCAGTGGGGAGTGCCAAGAGCACCATTGTCCGGCTTTTGAAGAAGGGCCTGGAGGAATATTCTAAGACCCCTGAAGGGGCCCTGTATTCCTTCAAGTGGATAGATATGGAAGAGATTCATAATAATGGACAGCCTATCCCCTGTCCTATGAACGAGGAGCCCCTTCATCTAATCCCGTTGGAGATTAGAAAGCTTATCCTGGAAGATATAAATCGGGCTCTTCCCGAGAGAGAAGAGTTGATAATTGAAGGGGACCTCTGCCCCTCTTGTAGGCAAAATTATCGGGAATTGCTAAAGAAATATGGTGGGGATTGGACTAAGCTGGTAAATCATATCCGGGTACACCGGGTGATACTTTCCGAAAAAGACCGGGTAGGTATTGGTACCTTCCAGCCCAAGGATGAAAAAAATCAGGACTCTACCGAGCTTACTGGAGATATAAATTATAGAAAGATTGCCGAATATGGCACTGATTCCGACCCCCGGGCCTTCAATTTTGATGGTGAATTCAATATTGCCAACCGGGGATTGATCGAATTCATTGAGGTATTGAAATTGGAGGTAGCTTTCTTATACGACCTGCTGGGCGCTTCTCAAGAGCATAAGATAAAGCCCAAGAAATTTGCCCAGACAGATATTGATGAGATCATTATCGGCCATACCAATGAACCAGAATACCGGAAATTACAGAACAATGAGTTCATGGAGGCATTGAAGGACCGTACGGTCAAGATAGATATCCCATATGTCACCAAATGGAGTGAAGAGGTAAAGATATATAAAAAGGATTACAATAATACCAAGATCAGGGGAAAGCATATTGCCCCCCATACTATTGATATGGCTGCCATGTGGACGGTCCTGACTCGCCTGGAGGAACCCAAGAAGGCCCAATTGACCCTCTTGCAAAAACTTAAACTGTATGACGGTAAGACTCTACCGGGCTTTACTGAGGACAATATTAAGGAGTTAAGGAAAGAGGCTGCCCGGGAGGGGATGGAGGGTATTTCTCCCCGCTATATTCAAGATAAAATCTCTAATGCCCTGGTAAGCGATAAGGGTGAGGGTTGCTTAAATCCCTTTATGGTGCTGAATGAGCTAGAGGCAGGCTTAAAACACCACTCCCTCATTACTTCAGAAGAACAACGGAAAAGCTGCAAAGAACTATTGGCAGTGGTTAAGGCCGAGTATGAAGACACAGTCAAAAACGAGGTTCAGCGCGCTATATCGGCCGATGAAGAGGCCCTGAAGAGATTATGCGGCAACTATATTGATAACATAAAGGCCTATACCCAGAAAGAGAAGGTAAGGAACAAATATACTGGCCAGGCAGAAGAACCCGATGAGAGGCTGATGCGCTCGATAGAGGAAAAGATCGAGATACCAGAAACCCGCAAAGACGATTTTCGCCGGGAGATCATGAACTATATCGGGGCTCTGGCCCTGGATGGTAAGACCTTTGATTATAAGGCTAATGAGCGGCTCTTAAAGGCGCTAGAACTAAAGCTGTTTGAAGACCAGAAAGATTCTATCAAACTGACTAGCCTGATCTCCAGTGTAGTGGATAAAGATACCCAGGAAAAGATTGACGTGGTTAAAAGCCGGCTCATTAACAACTATGGCTATTGTGATATCTGTGCTACCGATGTGCTAAGCTTTGTAGCCAGTATCTTCGCCCGGGGAGATATCAAACAGTAATGATTGCCAAGATAGAGAGAGATAGTGGACGATTCAGGCAGATCATCCGGGGTAAGATAAAGAAGGAGCTAAAGAAATACATTGTCCGGGGTGAGCTGATTGGCCGTAAAGGTAAAGACCTTATCAGTATCCCCTTACCTCAGCTAGATATTCCTACCTTCCGCTATGGCCACCAGGGTAGAGCCGGCGTAGGCCAGGGCGAAGGAGAGGAAGGCACACCCTTGGCTCCTGGACCGGTTGAGCATGGTGAAGGTGCGGGCGAGATGCCTGGGGACCACATCCTGGAGGTAGATATAACCCTGGAAGAGCTGGCTAAGCTCCTGGGCGAAGAGCTTGAGCTGCCTAATATTGAACCCCGGGGGAAGAAGCATATTACCAGCCAAAAAGAGAAATATACGGGGATCAGTCATGCTGGGCCAGAGTCCTTGCGGCATTTTAAAAGGACATATAAAGAGGCCCTAAAACGCCAGTTAATCTCAGGTAGCTATGACTATAAAAACCCCCGGATTGTCCCGATAAGAGAGGATAAGCGATACCGCTCCTGGGATGTGACCAAAGAACCAGAGAGCAATGCGGTAATAATATATATGATGGACGTTTCGGGCTCTATGGGTGATGAACAGAAGGATATTGTTCGGATAGAATCCTTCTGGATTGATACCTGGCTGCGCTCGCAATATGAAGGAATTGAGACCCGCTATATTATCCACGATGCCGTAGCCAGAGAAGTAGACCGGGAGACATTTTATCATACCCGGGAGAGTGGTGGAACCAAGATATCATCTGCTTATCAGTTGTGTAGCCAGCTCATCAACAAGGAATATTCACCTGAGGACTGGAATATCTATCCCTTCCACTTCTCTGATGGAGACAATTGGGGTGGGGGAGATACCAAGATTTGTATAGAGGTACTGGAGAAATATCTATTGCCCAAGATCAATCTCTTCTGCTATGGGCAGGTAGAAAGCCCTTATGGTAGTGGCGAATTTAAGCGGGATCTCGATTATTATTTCAGTGATTGGGAAAATCTCGTCACCTCCCATATCCCCGACCGGGAAGGGGTTTATGATTCTATAAAGCAGTTTTTAGGAAAAGGGAAATGAACCTTACAGCAGAATTAGAGTCATTAAAGGCTGAGATAGAAGAATATGCTGCCTCTTATGGGCTGAATTTTTTCCCCATTGTCTTTCAGATTTTGGATTTTGATCAGATGAATGAAGTAGCCAGTTATGGTGGTTTCCCTACCCGCTACCCGCACTGGCGTTTCGGGATGGAATATGAAAACCTGCAAAAGAGCTATACCTATGGCCTACAGAAGATATATGAGATGGTAGTGAATAATGATCCTTGTTATGCTTACCTATTGGAATGTAATAATATCGTGGATCAGAAGATAGTTATGACCCATGTCTATGCCCATAGCGACTTTTTTAAGAATAATCAGTGGTTCCAGTATACTAACCGGAAGATGATGGATGAGATCGCCAATCATGCCACTCGAGTCATAAAATATATAGAAAAAGAGGGACAAGATGTAGTGGAGGACTTCATAGACTGTTGTCTATCCCTGGAAAACCTTATTGATTATCATTCACCTTTTATTCAGCGGAAGGAAAAAAAGTCTAAATACGATTTTCAAGAAGAAGAGCCGGGAGAAACGGTAAAGAAGCTCCGGAGCAAAGACTATATGGATAGCTTCATCAACCCTAAAGAATTCTTAGAGGAGCAAAAAAAGAGATTAGAAGAAGAAAAAGTTAGAAAGAAGAAATTTCCTGACGAACCTGAGAAGTGTGTGCTCACTTTCCTGATCGAAAACGCCCCCCTGGAGAAATGGCAACAGGACATCCTCTCTATCATCAAGGAAGAGAGCTACTATTTTGCCCCTCAAGGCCAGACCAAGATAATGAATGAAGGGTGGGCTACTTATTGGCATTCTAAGATTATGACCGAGAAATGCCTGAGGGACCCAGAGCTCATAGACTATGCCGACCACCATGCAGGGACTTTAGGGATGAGACCTGGCCGGATCAACCCCTATAAGATCGGGGTAGAACTATTCCGGGATATTGAGGATAGGTGGAATAAAGGGAGGTTTGGTAAAGAGTATGAAGAGTGCGACAACCTGATCCAACGGAAAAATTGGGACAAGAAGCTGGGGCTAGGCCAGCAAAAGAGCTTTGAGGTCAGAAAAATATACAATGATATAGGATTCATTGACACCTTCCTCACAGAAGATTTCTGCCGCGACCAGAAGCTTTTTACTTACCAATATAATGAGAAGACAAATACTTATGAGATTGCCAGTCGGGACTTTAGGGAAATCAAGATACAGCTCCTCTTTAGCTTGACTAACCTGGGCCAGCCTTTTATCTATGTTATAGATGGCAACTATGAGAACCGGGGCGAGATCTATCTTAAACACAAACATGAAGGTATAGATTTAAAGCTCGATTATGCCCAGGCTACCCTGGCCAATATCTATAAGATATGGGAGAGGCCAGTGCATATCGAGACGATAGTGGCGGAAAAAGGTAAATTATTCACCTTTGACGGTAAAAAACATGATAAGCACGATATAAAAATTGGATAAAAATAAGAGTAGTGGGACCGTTTAGGGTCGCTCAATTTGAGTTAACATTATTTAATTACTTTCCGATAAGTAATAAGGGAAGAGGAGAGAGGTAAGAGAAGCATGAGAGTAGGAGAAAAGATTTTAGCAACATTAGAAAAAGACAGGACTGATCTTAATAACGGCTCCAGCCCATATCTAGTAGAAATAAAGGAGCAAGGGTTGAAGATCGGGACTGAATTAATAGATTTGGATCGGCTGGGCTGTGTTCTTTGCCAGATAACATTTCAAGATGAAGAGGCTGATGCGCAACCTTTGGATGCTAACCGGGGGCTAGAGCATATGGCTCGCCAGATTGGAGAGAGGATCACTTATTTATTAGAAGGCCTGGCTTTGGTTGAATGGGATAAAAACTCCTCTACCCTACTTATGCGGAGTCAGCCTCCCGAAAGCAACAGCCGCTACATCGGCTATTATGAGCTATTGCTCTCCCAGGGCCCTTATCTGGCGCTAACCAGATACCGCTATGACCGGGGAGCGGGCTGTAGGAGCCAGGAGCCTATTAATCTGACCAGGGAGGTATTTGTCCGCTTAATAGACGACCTGGCCACCATCATAAAGACCCCGGAGCCAGAACAGTAAAATAGCCCCTCAGACGGATTCTCTTTTTTACCGCGAAGAGAATCCGTCTTCTCTTACAAATTTTTATAATATCCTTTTAAATAGTGCTTTACCTGCCCCAGCCAATAAGAGTGCCAGTCCCAAAGTACAGATGGTAGCAGAGCCAGTAGGGAGATCCAGGAGAAAAGAAAAGTAGAGTCCCAAGATACTACTAGCCGCCCCTAATGCCCAGGCTATAGCCAGCATGGTTCCACACTGCCGAGAAAAGAGCATGGAAGTAACCGCTGGTATTATGAGCCAGGAAAAACATAGCAATACCCCGCCACTACGGATAGCTAGGGCTATCACCAACCCCAGGGAGAGATAGAAGAGAAAGTTCCACCAGGAAGCATTGCTCCTTTGACGGTAAAACTCTTCAGGATTAAGGGAAATTTGCAAGAACCGGGAAAAGAGTATGACATGTAATATACCTACTAAGCCGAAGACAATGGCCATCTGAATAATTTGTTCAGTGGTAACTGCCAGGATATTCCCAAACAATATTTTCAATACATCCGCTTCACCATGGGGGGTCTTAGCTACCAATAGAATGGCTACTGCGGAGGCTACTGCATAAACAATTCCCATTATAGCCTCCTGAGGTATACGTTCTTCCTTTGTCCTGATGGATAAGAGGGCTGCCCCAGTAAGGGTAAAGACCAGAGATAGCACGGTAGGGTCCTGACCTAATAGAAGGGCAGCCGCTACACCTACCGCCGAGATTTGAGCTAAGGCTAAATCTACAAAGACTATACGCCGAAGGACAACATGGATACCAAAATACGCTAGGGTAGTAGAGAGGAGAAGGGAAGCTAATAAGGCCTGGAGCATAAAAGGTAGTCTGAACATCTCTATCATTCTACCCTCCCTCCCTCGCCCTCAAAAGTTTCAATGAGCTTGGAAATATTATGCTCAAAAAGGGCGATATAGCTATTTACTCCTTCTGCCCCACCCACCGAAGGAGGAAGAACTAGGACTTGAGCACCAGTCTTACTGGCTACCAGCCGGGGGGCTTGGTCACTAAAGTAGGGTTCCATGATAATAACCTTTACCTTCTTCCTCTGCATAAGAGATATCAGGGATGCAAGGTGGGCGGGTGATGCCGGTATGCCCGGTTTAGGCTCAATATAACCCACTACCTTTAGGCCGAAGCGCTTGGCAAAATTGGGCCAGCTATTATGATAGGTAACAATCTTAGTATCGCGATAGGGTTCCATTCGCTTAATCCATTTGGCTGTTGCTTCCTGCAAATGCTGGGCATATTCCTCTTTGTTCTTTCTGAAATATTCAGCATCTTGCGGGGCAAGGTGCGTTAACCCTCTTAGGATATTCTCCATGATAGCTATCCCATTCATGGGGTCTAGCCAATAGTGAGGGTTACCAAAGATGTGAATATCCCCCAAAGAACGGTCTATCTGTCCAGTTGGAATCTCCAGGAGTTCTACCCCTTCAGAGGCATCTATATAACCATCGGCCCCCGGATAGATTTTTCTATTTCGTGACCCCTCCGTCAACACCTGAGCCCACAGTTCTAATTCCAGCCCCACTTTCACAAACATATCAGCTTTCCGGAGCTTTATCATATGGCTGGGTTTGGCTTCTACAAAATGCGGATTCTGATACCCTCTAGCAATACTCTCTACCTCTCCTTTTTCTCCCCCAACAGCCTCGGTCAGGGCCTTAAGGTCCGTAGTCGTGGTAACTACCTTTATCTTTGAAGCCCCTAATCCTATGGTTGGGACAAATATAAGAGAAAAAGTTAAAGAAAGGACGATAAATCTAATCATTTTACCTACCTCCTCTGTAAATTTTTTATTTCACCACCGCGTACGCGGAGAGCGCAGAGAAAAATTATTACAAATTGTTTATTATCTCCGCGTCCTCTGCGCTCTCTGCAGTGAAGAAGAACCCGTATTCGTTTAAGGTTGTCTTAGAAAGGTTCAGGACGATGCGGACCAAGGGTAAAGGTTGCCTGGAATAGAATCTGATCCTCATCCTTCTCGTAATTCCTATCTATATGATTATACTGGAGCCTGAACCTGGAAAACTCGCTGGGGAAAAAGGTCAGTATCCCAGAATAGCCCCACTCGTTATCTATATCGATAGAAGGAAACTCTGAATACTCTAACCTCCCCCCTAAATACCACCTCCGGGAGAATTGGTAATTGGCAAATGAATAAAAACCAAAACTATTAATATTTCTCGATTCAGTCTCTCGCTGATTAAAGAGCGCCTCTGTCTGGAATATGAAAGAGCGGTAAAGGCCTTGGCCCAAGGGCCTCCATCTATACGTTAGGTCCAATCCTTCCAAGGTAGTCCGTTGGTCTCCTTCAGAATCATTAAAACCGGTCGCCCCGGTTAAGCCTAACTCAAGGCTGGACAAGTCGCTCAAATCAAAGAAGTTTTTTAGATGGGCCAGATAAATAGGATGGTCTGACTCTTTCCCGGCAAAACTGCTCTCATTTTCCCCATTCAAGATTTCCACGCTCAGCTCCATATACTTATCCCAGGGGTTTGGAATAAGGCTGCTCAGGGAAACCCCAGGAGAAGACAACCGCCCTTCTTCGCCAAAGAAATTCTTTATGAAGAGGGGATCATCAATATACGGCCTTTCTGGTCGATGGATTCGATTTATCTTTCCAAAATTGGCATAAAATTTTCCCAGTTTGGCCTGGAGTCCCCAGGGCAGGGTTAACAAAGTCAGGTACCCTTCTTCTACATCGGTCTCTATCTCACCCTCTTCGCCTTCTTCAGTCGCTACAAAAAAATCGGCCCGGGCATAAGGGTCTACCGCTGCCTGGAAGCCTAACTCGACTTCTCTAAAACCAAATCGATCCCCTTCTTCACTCCTCTCATCATCGCTCATATTTCCAGTAAAATCCCCTATGGCACTGATGTTTGGATTTAATGCTGCCAGAGAGGGTAAACCACTCTTTGATGCAGCTTGAGAATCTGGATCCCGAGGAGAAGGTTGTATTGTTGGTGTAGCAGGGGGTTGGACTAGGTCCTTCTTTAACTCATCCAATATGGCTTGCTGGGCTTCTATAACCAATTGCATATCTTTTAGGCTCTTTTTCAAGTCAGATATCTCATGTTGGAGTATGACTATTTTATCTTGATCCTTTATAGGCTTAACTTTGCCTTGTTCACCCCAACTAAACTCTTTAAGGGGAGAAACTCCTAAGATTGAAACAAGAATAATAAAGATCATAAAGAGGTATAAGTATATCCGCATCTTTTGTTCTCCTTACTTTGTATTTATCACAAAGGTCTAGGGTTAAATTATTGGCGGATGAGTTATCCTGAATCTAGTATGAATCATACAATAGCCAGGGGAAGTAAAAATTTAGATTGCGCTAACGCTCATCGCAATGAGGGTGAGATTACTTGGCTTGCCATTGTGAGCGGAGCACTCTAGATACAGGGTGGGGAGCGGCTAGGGTAAGGTAACCTGGGGGAGGAGAAAAAGGAGCCCAGAATAAATGACGGAATGAGAAAGAAAAAGATCAGAGGAGAAAACAGTATGGGAGAGGCAAGATTACCCGAGGGGAATCCTTTGATACGAGCACAAATGAAGCAGGGCTGGCTCAGATACTCAGAAGATTTTACTGAGTGGGAATGTAAACAAATTAAGGTAATGCTGAAAACTAGGCAGATAATAATAAAGACCTTTTTATAATCCATTATTTCTCTTTCGCACCTGAGTGCAATCACGGTTTTGCCTGTAAAGAAAAAACATGAACTATTTTTTATGATCTTACCTTTTCATACCCAGCTCTGAGGGCGGCCTTGTTCAGAGAAATGAGAGACTGTTTTCCAGAACTTTTTAACAGTTCGACCAGAGACGCTTCTATCTCCTCCAGTGGAATAGCCTCAGTTACCTTTAAATAAGCCCCAAGGAGGATCAAGTTTGAAATCCGCCTCCCTGCCTCTATCCCTATTGTCCTGGTAGGAATAAACCCACTACCGAGGTCAGTAATGGTAGTTTCGAGAGATGAGGAAGATCCTATGTCCTGGGCCATATCCATAGCCGGCAGGTAGATAGCCCTTAAGTCCCTCCTCCTTATCTCACGGTCTATCAAGGAGCTATCCAGGATAGCGATACCTCCTTCGGTGAGCCAATCTTCATACGTATCCAAGGCCAGACGCCCCAGGAATATCATATTCTTAGGCCGTGAAATTATGGGAGAAGCAATCTCATTCTGGGAAAGGATTACATAACAGATAACCTCTCCACCCCTCATAAAGGTATCATAGTTGGGCAACCAGGTAACATATTTATATCTCTTCAATCCGGCCTTAGCCAACGTAAGTCCCATGGTTAAGACTCCTTGACCCCCCAATCCCGCTGCAACAAATTCGTACCTATCCTTTGGCATATGGCCTCCTATGGTATTGAATCTATGTCTTTAAATTCCCCTAAAGGATACTCTTCCATCATATGGCTTTCGACCCATCTTAAGGCATCTTTGGGACTCAGCTTAAGGGTGGATGGACAGGCCTCAAGAATTTCCACAAAGCCATATCCTATTCCCTCTATCTGTTTCTGGAAAGCTTTCTTCATGGCCTTGGCCGCCCTATTATATTCAGCACGACTCGTTAGGGAGCAGCGAGCTGAATAGGCTACCCCCTTAAATGTGGCTATGAGTTCGGCTACATGGACCGGATAACCTTCTAATTCAGCATTTCTCCCATAAGGTGTAGTAGTAGTCTTTTGGTCCAAAAGGGTTGTTGGTGCCAGTTGGCCCCCTGTAGTCCCATAACCGGCATTATTACAGAATATCGTGGTAAGTTTTTCTCCCCTTATCACAGCATTCATAATTGTCCCCATCCCTATAGCTGCTAGATCACCATCACCCTGGACAGTAAAGACTATAGGCTTGCCATAAAGAGAGCGCTTGATTCCGGTCGCAACAGCCGGTGCCCGCCCATGTAAACAGGAAACCAGATCAATATCTAAAAACATAAAACCAAAGGCATGGCATCCCACACCCACACACCCAATAGTCTTATCCTGGATACCCAATTCATCCATGGTCTCAGCAATAAGTCTAAAGACGGAGCCATGATGGCATCCAGGACAGTAGAGGTGAGGTATTGGTAAAACAGTTTTTGGGCGTCCTGCTAAGAGTTCTCTATTTTCCATAAATCTTCTTCACCTCCTCATAAATGGTTTGGGGAAGGATGAGCCCACTGGGACCAGGAAGATGTCTTGCCAGAATACCCAGATGGTAAACTTGAGCTTGTTCTGTGACAGCAGCCGTCACATCTTCTACCATTTGACCCAGATTATCCTCGACCACCAAGAACTTCTTAACCTTGTGAGATGTTTCCTTAATTATCTGGTATGGGAAAGGCCAGAGAGTAATGGGCCTGATCATACCGACCCTCATCCCTTCTTCTCTGGCCATCAGGAACGCTTCTAAGGCAGCCCTGGCGGTAGAGCCAAAAGAAACCAAAACGAGCTCTGCATCTTCTAATCCTCGGGTATCGTATCTAGTTTCCTTTTCTTTCATTTGCTCATACTTTTTTGAAACGGCTACCAGATATTCTCTAAGCATAGAGCCGACGACAAACCCAGGGAATATCATACGCCTCTGTCCATCTTTCCTCCCTAAGCCAACGGCCCAATCCTTTTCTGGCACAGGAGTAAACTCTAATTTCCGCATCTCAATGGACTCCATCATCTGCCCCAAAAGGGCATCGCTCAATATAATGGTGGGGTGGCGATACTTGTCTGCTAGGTAGAAAGCAAGCTGAACAAAGTCAAAGGCCTCCTGAACAAAGGAAGGGGATAGAACAATCGTGTGATAATCCCCATGTCCACCACCTTTGGTAACCTGTAAATAGTCCATCTGGGAAGTCTGAGTGGTCCCACCCCCTGGCCCACCTCTCTGGACATTGACTATGACACATGGCACTTGTGCTGCAGCCATAGCTGATATTGCCTCCTGCATTAGGCTAAATCCAGTACTAGAAGAAGAAGTCATAGCCCTTACTCCAGTAGAAGCCGCCCCATAAACCATATTGGCACTAGCAGTTTCACTTTCTGTCTGAACAAAGACCCCTCCCCTCTTCGGCAGCTCTGAAGCAAAAAATTCCATAATTTCATTTTGTGGGGTTATGGGATAGGCAAAAAAATGTTTGCAGCCCGCATATAAAGCTCCATATCCGATAGCTTCATTTCCACTGATAAAGGCTTGTTCTCCCATCCAGACCTCCTTTCTGCGAGCAGTCATCCAGCATATCTCGGTTGAAAAGCGGGATAAGAATGCCCCCCTATGGCGTAGGAAATTACCCTATATACCGATAAGCAGGGTTTTCTAACCCCGCCAGACACAGCTAGCCCGTTAATCTCTTTAAAGCCTCCAGGTACTTCTCGCTGGTCTTTCTTACCACTTCCTCCGGGAGTATCGGAGCAGGGGGAGTCTTGTCCCAATCAAGACTCAGGAGATAATCCCGGACAAACTGTTTGTCGAAGCTCTTTTGGGAGCGGCCGGGTTTATAGTCCTCTTTAGGCCAGAAACGGGAGGAGTCCGGAGTAAGAAGTTCATCTATCAATAGTAGTTCCCCTTCCTGAAGGCCAAATTCAAACTTGGTATCAGCAATAATAATCCCCTTCTGCTCAGCTATATCCTGGGCCTTTTTGTATATATCGAGGCTAATGGTTGTCAACCTCTCTGCCAAATCGGCTCCAATGATCTCTTTCATCTTTTCCACCGTAATATTAATATCATGCCCTTCCTCGGCCTTAGTGGCCGGAGTAAAGATAGGTTCTTCTAACTCAGCCCCCTCTAACAGGCCGGGGGATAATTTTATCCCACAGATAGAACCCGTTTCCTGGTACTCCCTGTATCCCGAGCCTGCTAGATAACCCCGTACCACGCACTCAACTGGCAACGGTTCTGCATTCTTCACCAACATGCTCCTACCCTCTAAAAGCCTTTTATACGGCAGACATATCTCGGGATAATCTTCTACCCGCATAGAGATAAGGTGGTTGGGGATAATGTCTTCCATCTGTTTAAACCAATAACTAGATATCTGGGTCAAGACCCTGCCTTTGTTAGGTATGCCATTGGGAAGGACTACATCAAAGGCCGAGATCCTATCAGTAGCTATAAATAGCAGGTTATCACCGAGGGAATAAATATCCCTTACTTTACCCCGTTTAAACAACGTAATACCTTTAATATCAGTATTAATTACTAAATCATCAGGCATCTTTTCCCCCTTCTTCGAATTCTCTCTTTGCCTCTTCCCTCATCTTTTTAAACTTCTCATCAATCTCATGGTATTTTAGGGCCAGTATCTCAAGGGCCAGGTAGGCGGCATTTTTTGCCCCATTAATAGCCACAGTGGCAACTGGTACGCCATCAGGCATTTGCACTGTCGAAAGGAGGGCATCTATCCCTCCCAGGACACCCGAGTTTAATGGAACACCTATGACCGGTAGTTGGGTATTAGCAGTTACCATACCCGCCAGATGGGCTGCCATCCCGGCCCCGGCAATGATCACTTCTATACCCCTTTCTGCGGCACTTCTGGCATATTCCATAACCCTATCCGGTAGCCTATGAGCGGATAGCACCTGCATATCAAAAGGAACCCCAATCTCCCTTAAAATCCCAGCCGCTTCTTCCATAACAGTTCGGTCATTTTTGCTCCCCATGAGAATTCCTATCAGAGGCATTTCCCTTCTCTCGCCCCCTTTCCATTTGAGCTCCAGTTCTAGTTCTCCACCATCCTCCTCCGTCTCCAGCTCTAGCTCTAATGTCACTTCATCAGGTAAAGAAGCTAACGTATCACCTACGGAGACCTCTCTTTGAACCTCCAGGGAAGCAACTATTTTTTTGATTTCTTCTAAAGCCTCAGAAAGTTTTACCTGCTTTTTAATCTTCATAATAAGCCTCCGCCTTTTACCCCTGCTTATCTACCTTGACACAAACCAGACACCAAGCAGCCGCAGGCCCCTGCCCTGCTAACTCTTCTCTATTCAAAATAGAGATTTTTTATTTCATACTCAACCGTCCCTTTTGGCACTTCAACTTTAATCATCTCACCTACTTTACGCCCCAGCAATGCCCTGGCTACTGGTGACCTTATGGATATCTTTCCTTTCTGATGATCCGTTTCATCCTCACCCACTAACCGGAAGGTCTTCTCTTCACCAGCTTGTAAATCTTCTAATACTACGGTAGCGCCAAAGACTATCCGGTCGCTGGAAAGAGTCTTGGTATCAATAACTTGAGACCGGGCCAGCCTATCCTCCAGTTGCCTTATCTTAGCCTCAACCAATGCCTGCTGCTCCTTAGCAGCATGATACTCAGCATTCTCGCTCAAGTCCCCATGCTCCCTGGCTATTCTAATAGCCTCTATCACCTGAGGTCTGACGCGGCTCTTTAAATCCTTTAGCTCCTTCTGGAGGACTTC
>MHDQ01000254.1:0-907 GCA_001803565.1 Nitrospinae bacterium RIFCSPLOWO2_12_FULL_45_22
CATCATACGATAAAGCAAATCGGACATCTGTCAATTCGTATCGGGGACCCGGCGTTAAGGAAGGTATAAAGATTTTAGCTGATATAAAAAAACGGTTGGGCTTACTGATGCTTTCCGATGTCCATCGAGAAGAGGATATACCGATCGTATTGGAAACACTCGATATTATCCAGATACCCGCTTTTCTCTGTCGTCAAACTGATTTAATTCTGGCTGCTGCAAAGACGGGCAAACCAATTAATATCAAAAAAGGGCAATTTTTGGCGCCCTGGGATATGAAGGCAGTTGTCGGAAAAATGCGAAGTACGGGGAATGAACAGATTCTATTAACCGAACGAGGTACATGCTTTGGTTATAATAATCTGGTCAGCGATATGCGGTCGTTAGTCATAATGCGTGAATTAGGCTATCCTGTAATTTATGATGCTACACATAGTGTTCAGTTACCAGGTGGTCAGGGAAACGCCTCTGGAGGTGAAAGAAACATGGTTATACCGCTCGCCAGAGCTGCAGTTGCAACAGGATGCGATGGTTTGTTCCTGGAAGTGCACGAAAACCCCGGAAAAGCGCTTTCTGATGCCGCAACAATGCTTTCAATAGAAGCCCTGCCGAACTTGATAGACCAGGTATTGGAGATACACAGAGTGGTTACAACAGATACTTAAAAATATATCACCCTCCCACAATCCCTCCAGTCAAGGGAGGGAAAGTTCCCTCGCCCCTTGTGGGAGAGGGTCTGGGTGAGGGGTATTTTTGTGTAAATTAATTATTGTAAATACATAAAATTTTAGTATAATTTTACCGTTTTAAAGGAATATTGAATAAATGCCCGCGTAGCTCAATTGGCGGAGCACGTCATTCGTAATGATGAGGTTGTCGGTTCGACTCCGATCGCGGGCTTTTACTA
>MHDQ01000254.1:939-5939 GCA_001803565.1 Nitrospinae bacterium RIFCSPLOWO2_12_FULL_45_22
TACTGGAATGTGTAATAAATGCCCGCGTAGCTCAATTGGCGGAGCACGTCATTCGTAATGATGAGGTTGTCGGTTCGACTCCGATCGCGGGCTTTTACTAGTAAGGCATAGTCAAAGGTAGACCCCTCCTGATTCTTTAGAACATATCAAAACAGCATATATTTTCAGGAAAATTATTCTCTTCAATTCGGATTTGTAGCCCTCATTTGTAAAATAATTATGGTCATTAACAAAAAAAAGGTATTCGTATTGGGACTGGACTCGATACCACCAGAACTCCTATTTGATAGATGGTTAGACCAGCTACCCAATATAAAACGCCTTATTTCCAATAGTATCTATGGTGAAATGAAGAGTACCATCCCGGCTATCACCTGTCCGGCATGGGTGTCTATGATGACTAGCGCCAATCCAGGCAGGTTGGGATTGTACGGGTTTAGAAATCGATCGGACTATGATTATGAGGGATTATCATTTGCAAATTCAAACACCATTCATCAGGATACCGTTTGGGATATTTTATCAAAAATAGGGAAGAAGGTTGTGGTTATTGGCGTACCCATGACGTACCCGCCAAAACCTGTCAATGGGTGCATGGTAACATGCTTTATGACGCCCGATACGAGTTGTGATTATACGTATCCACACGAGTTGAAAACTGAGGTAGAAGCCGTTTCAAATGGCTATATCCTCGATGTCGGGGAGTTCCGGAGTGATAATAAAGAGCCTATTTTAAAAACCATCTATGATATGACGGAGAAACGATTCCGGCTAACCAGACATTTTATTCGTTCCAAAGACTGGGATTTCTTTATGGTTGTAGAAATGGGTACCGACAGGATTCATCACGCATTCTGGAAATATTTTGACGAGGAACATCCTAAGTATATCTCGGGTTCTCAATATCGGGATGCCATTCTGAATTATTACAAATACCTTGATGATGAAATTGGTGAGACATTGAAACTATTATCTGATGACACCTTGATTTTTATTGTATCCGATCATGGCGCTAAAAAGATGGTAGGCGGTATCTGCATCAATGAATGGCTAATCCAGAATGGCTACCTGAAGCTGGTACAATATCCGTCAGAGACAACGCAATTCAATAAACTCATTGTCGACTGGGAAAATACGATGGTCTGGGGTGAGGGCGGATATTACGGCCGAATTTTTATGAATGTGAAAGGCCGTGAACCCAGTGGAGTCATTGCACCGCAGCACTATGGGCATTTTCGGAATGAATTGATAAGGAAGTTGGAAGATTTACGGGATGAGCATGGCAGGAATATTAATACAAAAGTCTTCAAACCCGAAGATATTTACACGGAATGCAATGGCATACCTCCTGATTTGATTGTGTACTACGGCGATCTCTCTTGGCGGTCTATTGGCAGTGTGGGGAACAGGACTATATGGGCAAGTGAGAACGACACCGGTACTGATGATGCAAACCATTCCCAGTACGGTATCTTTATTATGCGAAATGGCAGGAGTCAATATGGAGTAAGACGTGAAGGTGTGACTCTATACGATATTGCACCGACGATACTGAACTATATGGGTGTTAAAGTACCAGAAGATATGGAAGGGAAGGCGCTTTTGTAGTTATTTTACAAAAAATGTTCTTGCCTTTTTAGCAAAAATATTTTTAACAACGTCAGATGAATTTTCGCTCATTAAAATTATATTGACATTGTTTTGCCAACTACTTAATATACCGGCAAGTTGTATACAAAGTTTATTATATGCCCAGATGGACATATAATATTCCACTGTAAGAGTATTATATGTACTAATAGCCGTAAAGCAAGACGGCTTTTATTACGCCTAATTCATGTTAGGCCACTAAGACAATCTATTGGAGCCACGCATGGTTTCAGACTTGAAATGGCGCACTGGATTTGGATGGTCATCTCTACTGCTTTTCCTAGCCTCCTTGGCTGGCGCCATCCTGCTTCAGGGCTTTGTTCGTGGAGCGTTCGCAGTCTTGGTGGCTCTTTTCGGAACTTGGCTCGCGTATCGATTTCACACGTGGAATGGGTTACCTTGGCGAAAGGTCCATTTCAGGGCGATGCTTCTCTATTCAGTGTCTGCTGGGAAAGAAACGCAGGCAGCTCAAGACCAGAAAAGGCCCTTTAGTGTACCGAACGCCTGCAAAGAAATGGCGATGCTCATGTGCGGGTCCCATAAGGGCATTTTCGTCGATGCTATGATGTCCGAGCTATTGACCGAGAAAGGCGCGTATTTTCGGGATCTTTTGCGCTCCCATGGCCCTGCTCTGCGGCCGAACTTGTCGGCACGAACACTGTCAGACATATCATCTACAGCCGAGGCGATGGACTTCTGCCCTCAACTCGTAATCGGAAATATCATTGAAAACACCTACGGACCTGAAGAAGCCGCCCGCTATGTTCTGGCTGTACTTGCTCGTCAAGCATATTGAAGTTCACGATGGGCATAACAAGGGCGTCAACACCGACCGATGCCACATTGGTTTTACAAGGTCTGGTTCCCAGATTCAACCGTTTCCCTCTCGTCGGCGTCCTCTCGGCGCCGGCGGGTTACGCCCGGCGTTAGGTGTTTAACATCACATTACACTGCAACATATATGAACCTGTCAAACGAAGAAAGAAATCGTATTCTGAAAAAAAAGCATCAACAATTGTATGGTGACTGGAAACGAAAGAATGGTCCCTGCATTATCTGTGGTGAAGGAGAGGGAAACGAAAAAGACCATTTACCGCCGAAGGTTCTGTTCCCCAGAAGCTTAAGGAGTGACATAACAGAATTCTTCACTTTTCCAGTTTGCTCGAACTGCAACCGAGGTTCATCAGACGAGGACTTCTTGTTTAGTGTCTTATTGTCATTTGGTCTCAATCAAATATCCATTTTGAATAATCAAAAGCCTACTGACCCTGATTTGCTTGCATTGTATGACCAGGCACAGGGTCACTTCCAAAATCCAACAGAAGCTAAACATCGTCAGGGCTTGCTGCAAAACTACATTGGGAAAGATCCCTATAGTGGCAGAGATGCGATCAACATCAAGAAGTTGCCCATAAACCAAACCACAACCAAGATAGTAAAATCCATTTAGCTGGTTACATACTGGTGGTGACATTCTTCAGAGGTACAACCCTGGCTGGTGGATCCTTCCCTCTATTGATACATCGAAAACACACTTCATTGAAAAGCACCTGAAGATGACTCATGCTGAAATTCAATGGGGGGATAGGTTTATTTCGCATTTTTCAATCGGCCATCCGGAAAATGGTGTTGGTGGGCTCATTTCATGTTCCCTTCACTTCTATACTAAGAAGACAGTAGGTAAAGGGATGAGTTGGTATTTGAGAGCTTCGCCAGTCAAGACTACAATCAATGACGTAAGTCTGTATGAACTGTGCACCTCAGTATGGGGAGCAGCAACAATAAAACCGCGAAGATGAAGATTGCTCACCTAACCAGGCGTTGTAGCTGACCTGTCACGTTTGCATTTCGCCCTAGCGTGACCGAGCGTAGGCCAAGGCGAAGGAGAAGACGGGCGGCAAGCGCGCCAGGCAGCTAAACGCAACGTTGGCCAGAGATAAATGATGATAACTGAACTACTAGAGAATCTAAATCATAGCGGCATTGCGTACGCCATAGTCTGTGCCCTTTCGGCATGGCTTGGCAAGGTTTGGGCGGCGCGCATTGGTCGCTCTGAAAACTCGAAACTTCAAGAACAAATCACGAAGCTCAAGGATGATCTTGGGCGTGCGCAAAAGATACTGTCCGGCGAAGTGCAGAAATCCGTACATGTGCACAAAGTGCAGTTCGAAAAGGAGTTCCTTGTATATCAAGACCTGATGAAGCAAGCGAATCGTCTGCGTCGAGCCTTCTTCACTCTTCACCGCAACCTTCAACCCATTTTCGATAACAAGAAAGAGGCTGATACACACTTTAAGCCTCTGAGAAAGGATTTTGCCGCCGCCTTCGAAGTCGCCAGAGACACGGTAGAGGAGAACAGACCTTTCTATGCAGAAGAGGTGTTCGCACAATGTGACCGTCTTATAGAAATGGCCGTGACGGAACTCGGCAGTTTGAGCGTAGCAGACGGCCTTGGCATCCTCACCTTCAATGAAATCGACAAAATGAAGAAGGAGTTGACCCAAGTTCACAAGGATCTCACCGATAGTATTCGTCATCGTCTAGATACACTCGTAATCATCGAGTAAGATTTGGCCAACAAAGAGGTTGAGCTTATTCTGAACCCGTTGCGGGTTCAGAAACGCTCACCTCCAACGTTAAGTCAACAAAGGATACCACTTCATGTTTGGATTTCTGAAGAGCAAGCACGGCGACGAAGAACTCTCGCGAGAGTGTGTACGTCACGTCTTCGCGGTTGGACGTGAGACATGCCCATCGATCGTTGAGGCCGTCCAGATGTTTACGCAAGGCGATGTTTCCTTTCCCGTCAACGATGCTGCGAGTCTTGATATCTCGCTGGCGATACTCGGCACATCGCTTGCCGTCCTGAAGGGGCATTCTCAAGTCATGACCGCAGACCGGGGAACTCACATTGAGACATTCTGCAAACATTCAATCCAAAGGGACTATGACCTGCCTTCCGACTCCGCTGACAAGTTAAATGACACACTCGACGAGTATCAGGCCGCATTTGAGAAGTCGATGGCAGGCAAAAACAACCCCTTTGGAGAGACATCAGGAATGATGTTAGTTCGATGCCTTGGGCCTCGCGCAAAAGCTCTGTGCCTTCCGGGGACATCAGCCCTGAGATTTTTTGTGCACCAAGTCGTCGGCGATCTAATGACGATGACAGTAACGCAGGTATTGACGTTCTGGAAAGGAAAATGAAAGAGATGGCCGAACAATCGCATAGAGAGCGACGAGGAATAGCGAGCCGAAGCGCGCCATTCCTTGCGTCTCATGCGTGACGTTAGGCATAGCGCGGAGGTCATTAATAAGAGGAAGTTAATATGGGTTGAAGTAATCAGGAG
>MHDQ01000255.1 GCA_001803565.1 Nitrospinae bacterium RIFCSPLOWO2_12_FULL_45_22
TACGGGCTGTACTTTTACCGCTGCTATAGCGGCAGAACTAGCTAAAGGTAAGGGCTTGATAGAGGCGGTGTCAATAGCTAAAGAATATATAAGCTCTTTGCTGCACCACGGCTTTGCCTGGAGAGGAGACAAATATCTAATGTTTCATTCTTTCCTTCTCCTTAGGGAAGCCCAAAGATATACCCTGGTTCAGGAAATACTCGCAGTCCTGGAACTCCTCAAAGAAGAAGAGATAGGCGATTTAATACCGGAGGTTCAATCTAACCTGGGACTCGCCCTACCCGATGCTTGTGGGGTAGAAGATGTCCTGGCTATCCCGGGCCGTATAATACGCTTAGGTAAAAGTATAACCTGGATTAAGCCCCCCGCCTTCGGTACCTCACAGCACATTGCCAGGATTATCCTTACTGTTCTCAGATACGATCCCCAGAAGAGGGCAGTGATGAATATCCGTTATTCTCCAGAGATTATTCGGGCTGGGGAGCAGCTTAGGCTGCGGATAGGTAGTTTCAGCCGAGACCAGGAGCCAGGAGAGATAAAGGATCAGGAAGGGAAGTCATTAGAATGGGGCGTAAGTAGAGCTATTGAGGAATTAGGTATGGTGCCAGACTTGATCTATGATACTGGTGGGTGGGGTAAAGAGGCTATGATCAGGGTTATTGGTAAAGATGCCAGGGATGTGGCCTCTAAGGTAATAGCCCTACATAAAGAATGGTTAAGGAGTGCAAAAAGATAAGCCATGGGCTCAAAGAAGATTTTTATTATGGCGGGTGAAGCCTCGGCTGACCTCCACGGTGCTAATCTAGTAAAGAGCCTATTAGAGCTATCGCCCGATCTGGAGTTCTATGGTGTTGGCGGCCCCAAGATGCGAGGAGCCGGGGTAAAGACCTTTTATGATATAAAAGAGCTTAATACGGTTGGTTTGGTCGAGGTTTTTGGTAAGGCCCTATCTCTCTACCGTATCTATCGCCATATCTTAAAGAGATTACGGGAAGGGGGGGTCTCTCTGGCTATCTTTATTGATTTTCCCGGGCTCAATATCCGGCTGGGCAGGAAGACAAAAGATATGGGAATCCCGCCGGTCTATTATATCGGGCCGCAGGTATGGGCTGGCAGGACCCCTTGGCGGGTAAGAAAGATAGCCAGGAGTTTTGCCCGCATCTTAGTAATATTCCCTTTTGAAGTACCATATTACCAGAAAAAGAATGGTCAGGTAGAATTTATCGGCCATCCATTACTGGATGTGGTAAGACCCTCCATGTCTAAAGAAGAGGCCAGGGAGGTCTTTGGCCTGGATCCCCAAAATTATACTATTGGCCTCTTCCCGGGCAGCCGTCCCAGCGAGATCGAGCTATTGCTGCCACCTATCCTGCAGACTTGCCAGATCATCCTTAATACCTTACCGGAGACCCAATTTGTCCTGGCACTGGCAGATACCTTGACCAGCGATCAGGTAGAAGGCCCCCTGTCTTCAGCCAACCTACCCATAAAGATCATTGAAGGCCGACCTTATGATGTCATGCAGGTCTCGGATTTCCTCTTGCTCTCTTCTGGTACTGCTACCCTGGAAGCGGCCCTTATGGAAAAGCCTATGATTATCCTTTATAAGTTACATTTTTTTAGCTGGCTCTTAAGTAAAATATTCCTGAAAGCCCCTTACCTGGGCTTGGTGAATGATATTGCTGGCCAGGAGATTGCGGCTGAGTTCCAACAATACCGGATCTCACCCCAGAAGATGGCCCGGGTAGCGATAGAGACCTTACAAAATCCGGGGATTTATTCTGCTAAGGTGGAAACCCTCAAGGCTTTACGGCCCCAGTTAGGTATACCCGGTGCTGCCCGGCGTGCTGCCCAGAGCATCCTGGAGCTATTGTGAGTTTGTAGGCAAGCCCTCAGTCTTAAAGACCCCCTTCGTTGGTTGACATATCTTTCCCTCAAAGCTAAATTTAAATTGTTATTTCAGGTTTTAGCCACGAATTTACACGAATGAGTACGAAACAAAGTTTCTTTTATTTATTCGAGAGAATTCCTGGCTAAACAATTGCTTAGGGAAATATGGGGTCTGGAGCCGGTGCCCGGTATGGAGCCGAAGAAAAAGGAAGAGAGAAGTCTATGAATAATCATTATGACGAGGAGAGATTAAAGCAGAGTATCCGGGAGCTCCTTAAAAAGCGGAAGGCCATCCTCCTGGCCCATAATTATCAGAGGGACGAGATTCAGGAGATTGCCGATATCACCGGTGACTCCTTGGGGCTGAGTCAGGCGGCTGCCCAGACCGATGCCGAAGTCATTGTCTTCTGTGGGGTACATTTTATGGCCGAGAGCGCCACTATCCTATCGCCCGATAAGACCGTCTTGCTGCCCAGGATAGAGGCCGGGTGCCCCATGGCGGATATGGTTACGGTAAAGGCATTGGAAAAGAAAAAGGAGGAACATCCGGATGCTGTAGTGGTATGTTATGTTAATAGCTCTGCGGCGATAAAAGCCCATAGTGATATATGCTGTACCTCGGCTAATTCGGTAAAAGTAGTCAATTCTATTCCTAATGGTCGCCCGATCCTCTTAATACCAGATACGAACCTGGGGCGGTATGTAGCCAGCCAGACCAGGAAAGAGATCATCTTGTGGCCAGGATTCTGTCCCACCCATCACCGCCTGAAAGTAGAGATGGTGCAAAGGGCAAAGGCTGAGCATCCCCAGGCCGAGTTTGTTGCTCACCCGGAATGTACCCCAGAGGTCTTAAAGCTAGCAGACTATATCTGTAGCACTTCTGGCATGTATAAATATGCCCGTGCGAGTGAAGCCAGGGAGATTATTGTGGGGACAGAATTAGGCATCCTTTATCGGCTAAGGAAAGAGAACCCGGACAAACAGTTCTATGAACCCTGGGAAGATATGATCTGTCCTAATATGAAACTGACGACTTTGGAGGATGTGGTATATGCCTTAGAGAGTATGGTGCATATCATTACTGTACCAGAGGATATTCGGCTCAAGGCAAGAAAGGCCCTGGACAGAATGCTCGAAATCCCAAGGGATTATTAATTTAATCGTATAGGAATTTTCATTAGAAGCGTTCAGCTATCAGCCATCAGCTTTCAGCAAAAACAGGTAAATACAAGAAAACAACTCCCCATTTCTTAGATCACGGTGAACAGTTATATGATCCGTAAAGGCTTTACCCTTATAATTTTTCTTTTGCTCATCCCTTCCTTTGTCTGGGCTCAGGCTACCACGCACCAGGAGTTCCAGAGCTATACCTTTGCGCGAAAGGCCTTCGAGGACAAGCTATATGATATCACCATCCGTGAGGGCCAGGATTATATTGCGAAGTTTCCTCAGGGCCGGTTAAAAGATCGGGTTTTATACCTTGTCGGTCTGGCTTTTTACCACCAGGGGAAATTATCTGATGCCCTCTTGCCCATGCAGCAACTAAAGAAAGATTATCCTAAAAGTCCTATCTATCCTGCCGCCCTTTATCGTTTAGGGCAGATATATTTTGAGCTTCGGCAATATCCCGCAGCTATCCAGGAATTTGAGATACTATGGCAAAAGGGAGAACCTTCCTGGAGAGAGCCGACCCTGTTTCTCCTGGCCCGGGCTTATCAACAAGCCGGTAATTACCAGCCGGCGGCCGAAAGATTTCAACAACTCCTGAAGATAGCCCCGCAGAGCCCTAAGTCTTATGAATATCACCTCCGATATGGCGAGGTCTTATTTTTATTAAAGGATTATGCCGGGGCAGCCAGGGAATTAAGGGTCTCACTAGATACTTTTCCGGCTACTGATCCAGCGAAGCTTAAAGGAGATGTCGCTTATAAATTGGGTCAGGCCCTCTTCCTGTCTGGCAGCTATACTGAAGGCGCTGGTGTGCTAAAGTCATTTATCGAGCAATATCCCCATCATAAAGCATTGACTGATGCCTTATTTCTGCTGGCTGAGGCCCAGGAAAAATTAAAGGATTATACTGGGGCTATACTGGCTTATTCCCGGATCATTGATCGGTTCCCACAGAGTCGGTGGTACTATACGGCCTTAGCAAAACGGGGCTGGTTCCAGTTTAATAAAGGGGATTATTCAGCCTCGATCCAGGATTATACCCGGCTGGCCCAGGAGGCCCAAAAACCACCCTGGCCAATTCTGGCAGTTTATATGGTGGGGGAGAATTATTGGGCAAAAAATGACTATGCCTCGGCCATAAAATATTATTCTCAAGTAATAGCAGCTAAAGACAACAAAAAATACCTGCTCCCGGCTTATTTCAAGCAGGCCCTCTGTTATTACCTGATGGGTAACTATACCGGGAGCCTGGCGGAGCTGGAGGCCCTGGCCAAACTAAACCCTGGTGATGATATCAAGACAGAATCTTTGTACCTCAAAGGCCAATCCCTTTTTCAGATGGGGAAGTATACCGAGGCCATTGAGAATTACCAACAATTCCTGACCATACGACCCCAGGACCAACGCATATCAGGAGTCTTGTTTAATTTGGGGTTGGCCAGAAAAAGGCAAGGTGATATAGTAGGGGCAAGAGAGGCATGGGAAAAGGTCGTTGCCCAAGAGAAAGATAGCGCCCAAACCTATTGGGCCAGCCTCCAATTAGGCTTTATCTATTATCAGGATCCTGGCAAAGAAAAGGCTATTGCGGCTTTAACCAGGGCAGCCCAGGGGCCTGAACCACTATTAGCCTGTGAGGCCCGCTATTGGTTAGCAGAGCTATATTTCCAGGCAGAAGATTATACCAGAGGATTGCAAGAGGTGGAGCAGATGTTTAAGACCAAAATTGAAGGCATCTCTAATCCCTGGTTAGGGATGGCCTATTCCAAAGCCGGGGCTATTTATGAGAAGCTAGGGGATAAAGAAAAGGCCCGGACAGCTTACCAGAAAGTGCTCCAGGTATCACAGGATAAGGATCTGCTTACCGTGGCCTCGAAGAGGATCAAGGTCCTTGAAGCCAAAACCCCTTAAGGACAATATTTTGTAAGAGTTTCGGAGGAGGTAGGGGAAAAATTTTGCTTTTTTTAGGGAGATGAAGGAGAACAAAATATGCCGACGATCAAGATAGAGGCAGGTTGTGATGGGTGTGGGACGTGTGTTGAGCAATGTCCTATGGAGGTATTAGCTCTAAACAATGGTAAGGCGGTAGTGGTTAAATTGGACGATTGTATGGCTTGCAAGCTATGCGAGACCGTATGCCCATGTAGTTTAATAAGAGTGGAGGAAGGAGCTTAATGAGAACTAACCCCGGAAACCACTCAACGGGTCTGATAAAGTTATTATTGCTCTGCCTTATGGCCTTTCTGGGCCTGGGTCTTATTGCTGCCCGGACCAATCCCCTGAAAGGGTTAGGGAATTTTTTAATCAAAGAAGACCCTTTAGGGAAGGCCGATCTGATAGTGGTATTATCAGGCGAGCTATGGTCAAGGGCCCGCGAAGGTGCAGAATTGTATAAGAAAGGGCTTGCCCAGAGGGTCCTATTGATGAAGGATTTGAAGCCCAAAGGTGCCGAAGAATTAGCCAAAATGGGGATTGTATATCCTGAGCAGTACCTGCTCAATAAACAGGTGCTGATAAGAGGAGGGGTGACAGAAAAGGCTATAGCCATTTCTAACATAGAAGTCAATAGCAGCTTCCAGGAGGCCGCTTATATAAATGAATATATAAAGACCCATCATTGGCAATCAGTTATCGTGGTTACTTCTAAGTTCCATTCCCGCAGGGCCTGTGGAACTTTAAGGGCTGTCAGTAATGGAGAAATAAAGGTCATTTGCCGCCCTTCCCGGTACGATCCGGATAGCCCCGCCATATGGTGGACAGAAAGGAGGCAAGCTAAGGAATTATTCTTCGAGTATCAGAAACTGGCCCTTTATTCCCTCTATCTCCTGATACATAGGATAATACCTTTTTAAAGGCAGGGTAAATAATGGATGTAGTGGCAGAGCTTGCTCTGCCTACCTGCAAAACGGTATGCGGCTTGAATCCTTTTAATGGTAGGCTAGGTGCTTATGAAGATAAAACAATATAACGCTCTGACAGATAATCTGTTTCGGCAGTTGGCTAAAGGCAATTCTGTTATTTATAATGGCTTGTTACTCAAAGTTGAGGAAGATAAGCTGGTAGTCAAAGGGAAGCTGCAAAATAAAGATATGGAGCTTCACTACCGGCTCAAAGAAGGTGACCACTATGGCTTCTCTAAGGAACAGTTTAAGAATATCGTGGCCGCCCGCGAGAAGCCTATGTTTAGTGTGACCCTATCTGGCCGGTTTAATAAATAAACCCTGGACACCCTCTCAATCAGAGCACTAAGGAAAATGGTAACCGTTCACCCCGGTAACCTTTATCTGCCACTAAGACACCACTACAAATTCATTACAAAATTAGCACTGCAAAATTAGCAATTAACAAGAAGGA
>MHDQ01000256.1 GCA_001803565.1 Nitrospinae bacterium RIFCSPLOWO2_12_FULL_45_22
TCATTCGGGTAAATTAGGGGTTAATAAATGTGACCCTTTTAAGACAAAAAGGAGGCGGGGAGGATGGGTCGGTATATTCAGTATATAAGAAGCTTAACCCTGGTGGTTGTCATTATTTTTCTAATAGCTTCTGCTAGTTGGGCAGATGAGTATGACCTCCGACAAGCCGGACAACCCTGGAGAATCATAGCCAATGCCCTTAATCCGTTAGGTGTAACCCTGGACTATCTTGTTGCCCGGCCCCTGCACTGGTTCTTACACCTTAAGCCCGTGGATAAGCTAACCGGTCATAGCCAGTTTACAGAAAAGAAAGAATACATAGAAACCATGTATTAGCGGCCCGCCAGTTTTTCCCGCCAATAGTTCAAGAGATCTTCCATGGTCTTTTTGAAGGGGATGGTGGGTTCCCACCCGGTCTGTTGCCGGAATTTGGTATAATCACCGATTAATACTGGTACATCAGAGGGCCGTAACCGGGTTTCATCTACTCTTACTTCCACCTTTTTATCGCTCATAGATAAGAGTATCTCTAAAATCTCGCGGATTTTGTAACCTTTGCCAGAACATATGTTATATACTTCTCCAGGCATACCTTTCTCCAATGCCAACCAATATCCTCTAACCATGTCCCGTACATCGGTAAAGTCCCTTATGGCCTCTAAATTCCCTACATAAATGACAGGTTCTCTTTTTCCCATTTCGATCTCAACAATCTGCTTGGCAAAATCAGATGATACAAATACCTCTCCCCGCCGTGGACCAGTATGGTTAAAACCCCTGGTTCGTACAACATTCAATTTATAACTCATGTAGTATTGGTAACTTAGGAAGTCCTGCCCTACTTTGCTCACTGCATAAGGGCTTAAAGGCCGTAAGGGATTGGTCTCTTTGATAGGTAGTTCGTCAGGGTAAACCATGCCGTATTCTTCACTGGAACAGGCCACCTGGGTCCAGGGATTGATATTCAGATGCCTCACTGCTTCGAAGATATTAAGATTACCAATGATGTTAGTAGTTAAAGACTCACCCGGGGCATGCCAGGAGGTAGGGACAAAGCTTTGAGCTGCCAAATGGAATATCTTATCGGGTTTAATCTCTCTTATTATATTGGTTACAGAGGTCTGATCCCGCAAATCACATTCCAGGGTCTTGATATTGTTCGATATATGATCAATAAATTCCGTCCGGCTACGCCAGCGCCTAATGCCATATAACTCTATATCCGGCATAGTCAATAAATATTCCGCCAAATGACTCCCAGCAAAACCCGTTATTCCGGTAATTAAGACCCGCTGCATTAAATCCCTCCCTCCCCAAGAGTTGTTTTGAGATGTTTAGCTTATTTCCCGTTGTGCCGTACAAAGGTATAAATATTTCTCTTTAGGTTATGTTAAAGATTAACAAAAGCTCTCTATAGTGTCAAATGAATTTTGATAATTACGGGGACATATAATGACCCCATCCCATCCCTTTCCTATTCAAGGATTACATAGCTTGCATGGACTGATCCCTTTATCTACTAATAGCTCATCACGGCTTTTAAATTTGTTGGCTGGAATAAAGCAATTTGCTTTGGTTGTTGAAGTGCTGATGGCTGATAGCTTAACGATTACATTTAGGCATATCCTTTACGGATCAAGCCCCTTAACTTGACAATAACAGACTAAAATATTATATTTACACCGATTTAAGTCTGGCTAGAAAAGGCTTTTTATAGCCCTTTTTATCCCTTTAAATGGTAGAGTAAGCGCTATCTCATAGCTTTCAGCAAGGAGGTCAAATATATGGGCAAGGTTATTGGTATTGATCTAGGAACCACCAATTCTGTGGTAGCAGTGATGGAGGGTGGTGACGTAACGGTTATCACAAATCCAGAAGGTAGCAGGCTTACCCCGTCGGTAGTAGCCTTTGCCAAGGATGGTGACCGGTTAGTGGGCCAGGTAGCTAAAAGGCAGGCTATTACCAACCCGGAAAATACTGTCTACTCAATTAAACGGTTTATGGGCAGGCGCTATGAAGAAGTTAATGAAGAGATGAAGATGGTTCCTTATAAAGTAATCCGGGCCGGCAATGGTGATGCCCGGGTATCAATAAGGAACAAAGAATATCCCCCCCCAGAGATCTCTGCTATGGTCCTACAAAAGCTGAAACAAGCCGCCGAAGACTATTTAGGGCAAAAGGTTACTGATGCGGTCGTCACTACACCAGCATATTTCAATGATAGCCAGAGGCAAGCCACTAAGGATGCTAGTAAGATTGCTGGTTTGAATGTGCTGCGGATAATTAACGAACCTACTGCCGCGGCCTTGGCTTATGGTTTGGATAAGAAGAAGGACGAGACTATTGCAGTATTCGATTTTGGTGGAGGTACTTTTGACATATCGGTACTGGAAGTAGGGGATAATATAGTCGAGGTAAAGGCTACTAATGGTGATACCCATCTGGGAGGTGACAACCTGGACCAGAGGATTATTGATTGGTTGGTTGCTGAATTCAAAAAGGATCAGGGGATTGACCTGAGCCGGGACCCCATGGCTACGCAGCGGCTGAAAGAAGCAGCCGAGAAGGCCAAGATGGAGCTCTCTACTACTATGGAGACCGATATTAACCTGCCATTTATAACAGCCGATGCCTCTGGCCCTAAACACCTAAATATGAAGTTGAGCCGGGCCAAGTTTGAGCAGTTAGTGGACGATCTCCTAGAAAAGACCCTGGGTCCTTGTGAAGCAGCACTGAGAGATGCAGGATTAAGCCTTAAGGATATTGACGAGGTAGTCCTGGTGGGTGGTTCGACTAGAATACCCAAGGTACAGGAACTGGTGAAGAAATTCTTTGAGAAAGACCCCCATAAGGGGGTAAACCCTGATGAGGTAGTAGCGATAGGAGCGGCTGTACAAGGGGCAGTCCTGGCTGGTGAGGTAAAAGATGTGTTGCTATTAGATGTTACCCCTCTGTCTTTGGGTATCGAGACCCTGGGGGGGGTAATGACCCGTTTAATCGAGCGGAATACTACTATCCCTTGCCGTAAAAGTGAGACCTTCTCTACCGCTGCAGATAACCAGACCAGTGTAGAGATCCATGTATTACAGGGTGAGCGGGATATGGCCCGGGACAATAGGACCCTAGGCCGCTTCCATCTGGTAGGCATTCCAGCAGCACCCCGCGGCATGCCGCAGATAGAAGTAACTTTTGATATAGACGCCAATGGCATCCTTAATGTCTCGGCGATAGATAAAGGTACTGGTAAGCAGCAGGCTATTACTATTACCTCTTCCAGTGGTATTACAGAGGAAGAAATCAAGAAGATGGTGAAAGAAGCAGAACTCCATGTCGAGGAAGACAAAAATAGACGGCAAGAGGTAGAGATAAGAAATCAGGCCGATTCTTTGGTCTATACCACGGAAAAGACCCTTAATGAACATCGGGATAAATTGTCAACCGGCGATATAAAGCCGATTGAAGAGGCAATAGAGGATACCAAGAAGGCTTTGGAAAGTGGAGACAGTGAGCGGATAAAGAGTAGTATGGACCGTTTGACTAAGACTTCTCATAAATTGGCTGAGGCAATGTATCAGCAGCATGCCTATGCCGGTACTGGCAGCTCCTCCGGGGCCGGTGAGGATGGCGAAAAAGAAAGGGGATCCCAGCGGCCTCCTAAAGGTGATGGAGAGGTAGTGGATGCCGAATTCGAGGAGAGCTAAGGGGATATTCTTCCTGGGTATAAATGCCTCCCGCGAGGTGATAACATGACCAAAAAAGACTATTATGAAGCCTTAGGGGTAAAGAGGGGGGCAAGTGCCACCGAAATCAAAAAGGCTTATAGAAAATTAGCACGAAAATACCATCCAGACCTTAATCCTGGTGATAAGGCTGCGGAGGCCAAGTTTAAAGAGATTTCTGAAGCCTATGAGGTATTAAGCGACAAAGAGAAGCGGAAAAAATATGATCAATTTGGCCATGCAGCCTTTCAAAGCGGTTTTGATCCTTCCCAGGCATATACTTATACCACTAGAGACTTTGACTTCGATTTAAATTCGGTCTTTGGTGAAAAAGGCGCCCCTTTCAGTAATATCTTCGAACAGTTTTTCGGAAACCGGCGTAAAAGTCCCTATTACCATAAAACAGCAAAAGGTAAAGATATTACCTATTCTTTAGAGCTAAGCTTAGAAGACGCTTTCAAAGGAATTTCAACCAGGATAAGTTTCAGTAGAAATGATCACTGTTATGGCTGTACCGGCAATGGTATGCAGCGAGGGAGCCAGGGACGCACTTGCCCGAATTGTAAGGGTTCAGGCCAGCAAGGAACAGGGAAGGGCCTTTTTCTGATGGAGGAGCCATGCCCCCGTTGCAGGGGAACGGGAGAGATACCCATGATTGCCTGTCAGACATGTGCTGGTACGGGCATGATCCCAAAGGTAGAAAATATAACGATCAAGATACCACCAGGGGTAAATACGGGTTCAAAGATAAGGGTAGCCGGCAAAGGAGAGCCCGGGACAAATGGGGGACCACCGGGCGATCTATATATCATTACCAAAATACAGCCTCATCCGCTTTTTGAGCGGAAAGGAGATGATATTTATTGCGAGGTTCCCATTACTGTTACCGAGGCGGTTTTAGGCGAGAAAATAGAGGTGCCAACCATAGATGGTAAGGCTACCATGACTATCCCTGAGGGTACCCAAAGTGGCCAGAAGTTTCGCCTGAAGGGCAAAGGTGTCCCCCACCTTAAGGGTAGTGGCCGGGGTGATCACTATGTTACCATTAAGATAGTGATCCCCAGAGAAATAGACCAGGCTTCTAAAGAGTTGCTGAAGCGGTTTGGCGACCGGAATCCCTATAATCCCCGGATAGACTTAAGGTACTAACTATGGCATCAGTTAAGGACGAACTATTTACCATCAGCGTGGTTTCCAGGATGTTTGGTATTCATCCCCAAACCCTCAGGTTATATGAAAGAGAAGGGCTGATTAGGCCCCGTCGTTCCCAGGGTAATACCAGACTTTATTCTCGCGAGGACGTAGATAGGATATCCAAGATACTGAATCTCACCAGAGACTTGGGAGTAAACCTGGCTGGTATTGAGGTTATCTTTAGTATTCAGCAAAAAATGGACGAGATGCGCAAATTTGTCTGGGAGATGTTAGAATATATTGACCAGGAAGTAAGGAATCATTTTGAACAGCGTTTCCAAACCCATAATTATAGCTTAATGAAAGCACCCCCTAATAAGATCGTTAAGATTGAGGTTGGTAAATAAAAGATTCATTATTTTCTAGAATCAGTCAGGATTAAAGGTTATAATAAATAAAAAGAAGATCAGCTCAAACTTCATCTAGTTGACCCAGGAGTCTTGTCTTCAGGACTTATGGCGCCATAGCAATAAGCAGGATTTTATAAATCCCGCTAAAGAGGCTTTTCAGGAGAAGAGAAATATGGGCAAGGAAGATCAGGAAAAAGGGTTTACGGTTACTGATAAAAGATACTCTGTTCGCCCAAAGGAAGAAGGAGAGAAAGAGGAAGGGCAGAAAAGAACCCTGGAAGACAAAAAACCATCTACTCCTTTACCAGCGATGGATTTTCCTACCTTTCTCTTCTCTATTAGCAGTACCGCCCTATTACATTTTGGTGATATCCCTGATCCAATAACCAACAAGAAGGAAAAAAATCTCCCTATGGTTAGGCAGACTATTGATATAATAGATATGTTGAAGGAAAAGACTAAGGGAAACTTAACCCCGGAAGAGGAAAATCTAATAGATAATATATTGTACGACTTACGGATGAGGTATATTCGGGAAGTAAACCAAGCCTCTTAAGAAAGGAAGGAGAGAGAAAGAACCTATGGCAGGCAACGATAGATATCGGAACGGAGAAAACCATGGTGAGGGAGAAAAATCTCCTCGGTTTACTGTTAGCGATAGGCGGTTCTGGAGAGGAAGGGATGAGTTGCAAGTAGAAGGAGGGCCAGGGCCCCAAGAGAGTAGGAGGCTACCTACTTATCTGGAAGAATTGCAGCAAAAATTGGAAGAGAAAGATAATAAACTAAGAGAATACATAGCTGAAATAAAGAAAGAGAATGAAGAATTTCGTAGCCGCCTTACCCGGGATATGGAGAGGAGAGTGGAGACGGAGAAACTTAATCTTATTAAGGGATTCCTTGCAATACTGGATAATCTGGATAGGGCCCTGGATTCCGGCAGAAGACTTCAAAACCCGGAGGCCTTTAGGGTAGGGGTCCAGATGATCCGGGACCAATTCATGAACCAACTGAGTATCAATGGGGTGCAAAGATTGAATAGAAGGGGAGAAGTATTTAACCCAGAGACAGACGAAGCCGTTGAAGTAGTAGCGGCTACTAAGAAAGAAGAAGATAACATGATTCTGGAAGAGATAGAACCAGGGTATGTTCGGGACGATTACCTTATTCGTCCCGCAAAGGTCAGGGTGGGGAAATATATAGCCGAAAATTCCCATTAAATTACAGGAAGGGGAAAGATTTCTTAGGTAGTCATGGTAAAGAGGGATTATTATGAGATTCTAGGTGTTTCACGCAATGCCTCTGAAGAAGAGATAAAAAAGTCATATCGGAAATTGGCCCTCAAATATCATCCTGACCGAAACCCGGGCAACAAAGAGGCCGAAGAGAAGTTTAAGGAGGCAGCCGAGGCTTATGAAGTGCTTAGGGACCCGGAAAAAAGGTCATTATATGACCGGTTTGGTCATGAAGGCTTAAGAGGGACTGGCTTTAGTGGTTTTACTGGCTTTGATGATATCTTTTCTAGCTTCAGTGATATATTCAGCGATTTTTTTGGTTTTGGCACCAGCACCAGGAGCAGGAGTAGAACCAGCGCCCAGGCCGGAGCGGATTTGCGGTATGACCTGTCTATATCGTTTCTGGATGCAGCCTTTGGTAAAGATACTGAAATTGAGATAAATAAATTAGAGAGGTGCACTACCTGCCGTGCTACTGGCCTTAAGCCCGGTACCAGCCCGGCTATTTGCCCCTATTGCCAGGGAAGGGGAGAAAGTACGCGGTCGCAAGGCTTCTTCACCATGAGTAGTACCTGCTCATATTGTAGGGGTGAAGGCCAGATAATTAATGATCCTTGCCCTGATTGCCGGGGGAAGGGTCGAGTCAGAAGAAAAAAACGGCTCTCAGTAAAAATCCCACCCGGGGTAGAAAGTGGCTCTCGCCTGCGCCTGCGGGCTGAAGGCGAAGAGGGAGTAAACGGGGGCCCACGCGGGGATCTTTATATCTTTATCTACGTTGAACCGCACGAATTTTTCCAGAGGCAGGGGAATGATATTATATGCCAGATCCCTATATCTTTCCCTCAAGCTGCACTGGGAGCCGAGATAGAGGTTCCAACCTTGAATGGAAACAAAAAAGTGACCATACCCAAAGGCATCCAGTCTGGTGAGGTTGTATATTTAAAAGGCGAAGGGATACCTTATTTAAGGGGTGGTGGTCGAGGAGATCAAATCATCCAGGTCATGGTGAAGACCCCTACTAAAATGACTAAAAGGCAAGAGGAATTACTCCGTGAATTTGCCCAGGAAGAAGAGCACTCTTCTAAAGAGAAGGGCTGGAGCTTGTGGCGGCATTAATGGCACAGACCAAAGAGCGCATAAGCAGTTTTACTAAAACCGTCCGGGATGACACCCAGTATAGGTACCAAGAAAAGCTAGGCGAGATACTGTGCAGAGAGGGCCAGATTACCAAGGGCCAGTTGGATCAAGCCTTACAGTACCAGAAGAGGAACGGCGGTAGGATCGGCAGCATCCTGGTAAAACTTGGTTACATAGACGCTGGAACAATAGTTAATCTCCTGAGTAGAAAATACAATTTTCCTGCCATAACCCTTTCTGGACGCCATATTGATGAAGCCCTCCCTAAACTTTTACCCTATAAAGTAGTCAAAGAATATCTGGCCTTCCCCATCAATCTTAATAACAATGTCCTCCTAGTTACTATGGTAGACCCCACTAACCCCAAGGCAATTGAAGCCCTCCAGCATTTTACCAAGCTATCTATTAAGACCGGAGTGTCTCTAGAATCGGAGATTGTAGATGCTTATAGGAAATACTACCAGATAAGCGAAGAAGAATACCGAGGGCTGATAGCCCGGGAAGAGGAGGAAGAGAAGGTAACCCTGGCCGAGGTAGAGGATTTTGGCTCTATAATAGCCGAAGCCACCGAAACCTTTACCCTGGAAGGTGAGGAAGTTGTCCAGGAGACTACCGATCAATATTCGGCCAGCGACGCCCCCATCATAAAACTGGTTAATGGGATCTTGATTAAGGGCATAAAAGAGGGAGTGAGCGATATTCATCTGGAGCCCTTTGAGAAGTCCCTATATGTCCGTTACCGGCTGGATGGTTCGCTCTATAAATCCTTAAACCTCCCTATTCAGATCAAGAGTGCCATTGTCTCCCGCCTAAAAATTATGGCCAAACTCAATATCTCAGAACGAAGGATACCACAGGATGGCCGCATAAAGCTAAAACTGGGTAAGACTAAAGCGGTAGATTTTCGCGTCTCCGTGCTCCCTACCCTGTTTGGAGAGTCTATCGTCTTACGACTCCTGGATAAGTCTTCCCTTAACGTAGACCTGACCAGGCTGGGGTTTACTAAAGAGGGGCTGGATAAGCTCTATCGGGCCATAAAGCGACCCTATGGTATGATCCTGGTAACTGGCCCTACTGGCAGTGGCAAGACTACTACCCTCTATTCTGCCCTCAACGTGATCAATACGGTTGACCGAAAGATCCTTACCGCCGAAGACCCCGTGGAATATAATTTCCCTGGTATCTGCCAGGTGCATATTAGGGAAGAGATCGGGATGACCTTTGCTAATGCCCTCCGGTCCTTTTTACGGCAAGACCCAGACGTCATCATGGTGGGCGAGATCCGCGATTTAGAGACGGCAGAAATAGCTATCAAGGCCGCCTTGACGGGTCACTTAGTCTTCAGCACCCTCCACACCAATGACTGCCCTTCCACTATCAGTCGGCTAATAGATATTGGCATCCCTAACTACATGATTGCCTCTGCGGTCTCTTTGATACTGGCCCAGAGGCTCCTCAGGAGAATCTGCGAAAAATGCAAAACACCCCTGGAGAAAGTCAGCTCGCGATTATTGGAAGAAGCAGGTTTTGACCGATCAGAATATTTGACCCTGAAGCTCTTTTATGGTAAAGGTTGTCCGGCTTGCGCTGGCACTGGTTATAAAGGAAGGGTAGCAGTTTATGAGATGATGGAGATGACTGAGGAGCTTAATCAAGCTATCCTGGCCAATGTCTCAGAATCACAATTGCGCAAGATTGCTATAAAGGAGGGTATGAAGACCTTACGGCAAGAGGCATTACAAAAGACCCGGGAGGGGCTAACGACCCTGGATGAGATCTTGAAGAAGACCGTTAAGGAAAAGGAGATATTGCCCGGTTATCTGATCAACCCAGATGAGAAGATATTTGAAGATGGGGACTTAATTATCAAGGAGGGCAACACCGATACCAACTTTTATAGGTTGATCCAGGGCAGGCTTATAATTACCAAGAATGATCGGCAGATAGGGGAAATTACTCAACCGGATGAGTATTTTGGTGAGATGAGTGCCCTACAAAATAAGCCCAGGACTTTCAGTGTCTTTTCCCGAGGAAAGAGCATCGTAAAGGCTTTCCCTGGTGACCAGCTTAGGAATACTATTACAGACTATCCAGAGATTGCAGCCAAGATTATTAATTCTCTCCTGGTACGCCTTGATGAGCTGCAGGATAAGATTGCTGACATAACCCATGAAAAACCTGCTTTGGAGCTATGAAGAAGATGAGCTATTTGTTAAAATTATTTAAGGATAGACCTATTATAGCCCTGGATATTGGTACTTACTCGATCAAGTTGGTCCAACTCCAGCGGCTAAAGCGGGAGTATAAGCTATTGAATTTTGGCATGATCCCATTACCCCCGGGGGTTATCACTGAGGAAAAAATTAATGAACCCGATACGGTAGTTGAGGCGATTAAGAATCTGGCTGCTAGTGAGAAGATAAAGACTAAGCATGTAGCCCTGGCAGTCTCTGGATCATCAGTAGTAATAAAGAAGATATCGGTGCCTGTCATGTCTGAAGCGGAACTAGCAGAAGCTATCCAGGCCGAAGCAGAACAATATATCCCTTATGATATAGCGGATGTAAATCTAGATTTTTATATCTTGCCCCAGGAAGACCAAGAAACCAACCAGATGCCGGTGATATTTGTGGCTGTTAAGAGTGAAAAGATCCAGGAATATTCTGATATTATCCAGAGAGCAGGTCTTAATCCGGCCATTATAGATGTAGACGTATTTGCCATAGAAAATTCCTACGAACACAACTATGGTACCTACCCAGGAGTAATAGGATTAATTGATATTGGAGCCAATATTACCAACATTAACATCTTAGAAGATGGTATTACTTCCTTTACCAGAGATATCCCCTTTGGTGGTAATCGGTATAATCACGCTATAGCGGATCAATTAAAGGTTTCAGATGAGGATGCAGAACGGCTAAAACTGGGGATAATGGTAAAGGGTATTTCTAGCAGCGAGGTTGTCCCTATTATGGTCTCGGTAACTCAGGATTTAGCCCTTATGATCAATGAATCGCTGGATTTTTTCCATTCCTCTGGCCCAGAAAAGGATATAAGCAAACTGGCCTTAAGTGGGGGGTGTACCAGGATTGATGGTATTGAGCAGTTATTAGCAGAGATTTTACATTGTCCGCTAGAGATCAGTAATCCGTTTAAAAATATTAAAGTGGATGAACGAGAATTTGATCCGGAATATATCAGGGATATGTCACCATTGGCTGCGGTAAGCGTGGGTTTAGCCCTGCGTAGTCCCGTTGATAAACTTTGAGGAGGAAAGGTATGGAAAGAAAGGAAGCAGTTATTATCAGTGCAGCACGGACCCCATTTGGCTCTTATGGTGGTAGCCTAAAAGATATCCATGTCACTGATTTAGGAAGTATAGTTATTAAAGAGACAGTAAGACGAGCAGGCATTTCTGGAGACTTGGTTGATTACGCCATTATGGGTATAGTGGTTCAGGCCGGAGGGGGCCAAGTAGCGGCCCGGACTGCAACTATCAAAGCCGGTTTACCGGTATCGGTTGGTTCTGATACTCTGAATAAGGCCTGTGCCTCTGGCCTGAGGGCAGTAACCCTGGCGGAGCAGATGATCCGCTGTGGTGATGTAGATACCGTTATTGCCGGGGGTATGGAAAACATGAGTCAGACACCTTATCTGGTTCGGGGGGCCAAATGGGGCTTGCGCATGGGCCATGGCCAGATAGAAGATTCCATGCTGGCAGATGGGCTCTTGTGCCCCCATGAGAATGTCCATATGATCATCCTGGGATCAAGGCTCGCCCAGCGAAATGGTATTAGTCGGGAAGATCAAGACCGCTGGGCCTTGAGGAGTCAGCAGCACACCAGCCAGGCCATTAAGGAGGGTAAGTTTAAAGAAGAGATCACACCCGTGCCAATACCCCAAAAGAAAGGTGAACCCAAGCTATTTGAGGTAGATGAATTCCCGAGGTCCGATACTACTTTAGAAAAGCTGGCCCAATTACCACCCGCCTTTTCCAAGGATGGCAGTGTGACTGCCGGTAATGCCCCCGGCGTAAATGATGGGGCTGGGGCATTGCTTATAATGGCCAGAAACAAGGCCAAAGAATTGGGCCTTAAACCATTAGCTACCATAGTCTCCCATGCATGGGCCGCAGCCCCTACACCCGAATTAGATAGTGGTGTTTCTATTGCGATAAAAAAGCTCTTAGAAAAAAACAGACTCTCTCCTAATGATATCGCTTTATATGAGATCAATGAAGCCTTTGCGGCAGTGGCGTTGGCTGTTATCAAGAGAATAGGGCTAGAGGCTGACCGGGTAAATGTGAATGGTGGGGCTATTGCCCTGGGTCACCCCGTGGCGGCAACGGGCGCCCGCATCCTAATGACCCTGATATATGAGCTAAGGAGGCGAAAGAAAGAATTGGGATTAGCTGGAATTTGTAGCGGTCAATCCCAGGGTGACGCAGTTTTACTAAGGATCGAGGAATAACCAGTATCAGTTAATTTGCCATTGTCAAATTGGATAAATCCTAAAAAGTATTTGTGCAATTCGTCCATTCGTGCCATTTGTGTTTAAGTCTTTAATCTTATGCTCCGTTTTAGATTTTGCTTACCACAACTTGGAAGGTTTGACCTGTCTGCTACAGGCAGGGAGGAAATTAATTTTCTCTCTACGTCAAAGGTGCGGAATATAGGTTTTAGGATTTGGATATTGTTTAGGATTTAGTGCTTAGTATTTGTTCAATCTTCCTATTGCCCGGTTTGAGTGGTGGACTGGCGACGGGAAGTTGGCCCCACAAACTCTAACTTCTCTTGCCCGGTTAAGATAGCGGGGGTAATAATATAAGTACCACGGCAGGCGGGCTCTATTATACCCAGGGCTATCTCACTATTCCCCATGGTAACAGCATAAGCTAGACCCCCGATAGTAGCGCCAAAAGCGGAGTATACAATCTTTGCCGGAGAGTAAAATATAGAGAGGGCAAAGCTGCCTATTCCTAACCCCACCTCAGTAGCTACTCCTCGGTCTCTGGCTGGCGCAGCAAAAGCAATTCCAGAATGAACCAATAATAAAATTATGACCAATACTAAAGATACAATCCTACTCCTCATCGCTCCACCTCCTCTAATTTTATAACTGGTTAGTCAAAATTAGGTTTTTAGCCACGGATAGACACTGCAAAATTAGCAATTAGCATTTCAAAATTAATTCCTCCTTGTTAATTGCTAATTTTACCTTGTTAATTTTGCAATGAAGGCAAGAATCAGTGTTTATCCGTGTTCACCCGTGGCTAAATCCCCATCACGGCTAAACATACTTTTTTATTAGGGTCTGGACTTTTTCTTTTATATGCTCAGGGACAGCAATCTTCTCATACCGATCTAATTCATTCAGTGGTTTAGTGGCATCAATGCCCATTTTAGCAGTATGGGTTATTAGTAGCGCTAAATCATCCGTCCGCTCTCCCCCACTAGTAGAAGGATCAATCATTACCCCGGGCATATCTTCCATAATGGTAATGTCGCAATTAGGTCGGCAGCGGGTAGCTACAGCCCAGGCTATCTCCCGAGGGTCATATATATCTACATCGGCATCAACCACTATGGCCAGCTTGACAAAAGGATTGACCGGAAAGAGATAGTGGAATATTTTCCTGGCATCCTCTTCTGAGTCCTTAGCTATTTGAATAAGCATGATCTCTCCCAATGCCTGCAAATGCATCCGCATAACATTGGGAAAAGCCGTTTGGATAACTTTTAAATTGTCCAACTCCCAGGAAAGGTCGAGTAATACCGTTTCTTCGCTGGAGAAAGGCATAAGGGCATGGTAGATAGGATCTTTTCGGTGGCTTATAAGCTTTATCTTGCCTACTGGGTTATCAAAACTGAAGTAATAACCGGTAGACTCTCCAAAAGGACCTTCCTTATCCCGTTTGTGGGGAATTATATATCCTTCTAAAACAAACTCAGCCCTGGCGGGTACTTCCAGGTCCACAGATTCTGCCTTTACCAATTCAATGGGACTCCCTTTTAATCCCCCGGCAATATCAAACTTATCAATCCCTTGTGGCGCCCATATAACCGAGGCGAAGAAAGTTATAGGGTCCATACCTACTGCAACAGCTATCTCTAACGGCCGGCCTTGCTCCTCTGCCCTTTTAAGAAAATGGGATAAAGGAGGTGTGGCCAAAAATATCCCTATAGTATCATCATCCTTAACTTGTATACGGTGTAACCCCATACCCCGTATCCCGGTCTCAGGGTCTTTAGCCATAGTGACGGCCGAGGTAAAGTAAGGCCCGGCGTCTCTTTGGTGATGGGTTAATACCGGGATAGTCTTTGATATGCTTATATCCTTATTTATAATCACCTCCTTTACCGGAGCATCAGCTACAAGCGTGGGTTTAGTAAGATTTTGTCTCCGCCGGAAATACTCCTCTATCAATCCTTCTTCCTCAACCCCCAGGGCTAAGGCTAAGCGCTTTTTCTGGCCCAAGAGATTAGCTACTATGGGTATCGTATGGCCTTTAGGCCGAGAAAAATAAGCCGCCTTTCCCACTCTCTTATCTATTTCTCTAATCGCAGCGGGAATTTCAAAAGTAATCCCTAGTTCTTCCTCGATCTCTAACAGTTCCCCGGCCGCCTTTAGTTGACCCAAAAAACTCCTTAAGTCTTTAGCCATGGTTTTCTTCCCCCTCTAGTGATCCTGTCCATTAATTGCCAAGATTATCTTGCAAATACATGCTGAACGATTACCGGTCTTTTACAGGAGCTCATGCTCCCTCATCTCCTGCAGCTTTCTCCGCAGGATATCTACCTTGTCTTTATAATCCTTAGTAACTTTTTCTGCCTCTTCCAGGGTTCGCACCACATGGGGTGTGATGAGGGCAATAAGTTCGGTTTGCTTCATGGAGCGGTTGGTACTACTGAAAAGGTTCCCCAGCAGTGGCAACCGGCCGAAGAAAGGTACTTCTTCCCGGCTCCGGCGCCTGGTATCTTCCATTAAGCCACCAATAAGAAGTGTCTGACCATCCTGTACCACCAACGAGGTAAGGGCTTTCCGCTGAAAGATGCTTATATCGCTCTGACCCTCTACTGTTCGTGGCTGGGCCTCACTCACTTCTATGTTTAACTCTAAGGTGACCAAGCCGGTAGAGTTAATATGGGGGGTAACTTTGAGGATCACCCCAGTATTACGGCGTTCGATAGTAGTCTGGACCGCCCCAGCCACGGTAACATCCCGGAACTCAGTCGTTACCAGGGGTACCTCGGCACCAATATCAATCGAAGCTTCTTTATTGTCTGAGGCAATGATCTTGGGGGTGGAAAGGATATGTACTTTATTCTCGCTGGCCAGGGCATTTAAGGTAGCTATCACATCTCCTCGAACAACATTATAGGTAAGCCCTCCGGCTGGGATAGCCCTTTTCGCAATATCTGCCGCTATTCCTCCAAATTCGGTTCCTACCGTGGTACTCTTCGTGGTAAAGAGGGCTTCTATACCAAACTGGGTAGACCTATCCAGCGACACTTCGGCTATTAGGGCCTCAATAACCACCTGACGGGGC
>MHDQ01000257.1 GCA_001803565.1 Nitrospinae bacterium RIFCSPLOWO2_12_FULL_45_22
TATATGCCTGATCAGGCAGGTAAAATTCTGGCAATTCTTATATCACTGGCCGAAGCTCTTTACTGGCACGATAGATAAGGTCGCCCTTCTAGAGACCTGCCGTACCCCTACCCTGGAAATCTCCCTGCCACCAAACACCCCCTACCAGCTCGATGGCGAAAGTTTTTCTGACACAAGTATCCTCTCTGTCTCTGTTTTACCCCGGGCCTTGAAGCTCTATGCCCCATAATTTGGTAACAGTTCCCACTGAAAAATGGGATGTCGAGCAAGCTCGACCACTACACCATTTCGTTATTAGGTTATTTGCATATGCACTTGTCTCCGGCAAATATCTTACAAAAACAACGTAACTTAGTAAAAATACTGCATTTACGAGAGGTAAACTGCAAATAACCATGTATGGAAAATTATCAATTATATCAATAAGATACAAATCCAACCGGAGTCAAGTGCATATGCATATTAGGTTATTAGGTCATTCCGTAATTAATAACCTAATGACCTAATAACGAATCTTCTGTAAGATGTAGTGGCAGAGCTTGCTCTGCAAGGTTTTTTCAGTGGCAACTAATTAATATTTTTATCCTTGCGAGAAGCGATAGAGGACCAAGCCGGTGAGGAGTTTGGGGTAGAAGAAGGTAGATTTTTGAGGCATCTTATGTCCAGCGAGGCAGACATTTTTTATATCCTGGAGCCTGGTGGGATTCAAAAAGAAGGCCCAGTGATATACTCCCTGGTCAACTAATGCGATGGCTTCCTGCATGTTATGGGTAAAGCCAATATATTCCTGCTCTTTAAGGGTTTTTATGGACATCTGCAGGGTCATTTCCAGTAATATGGTTTGGAATATGGTTACATCAAGGGTCTTCCAGACCGCAGGTAAAGGTTCTTTTATTACCTTTTCAGGATCAATGGTATCTTTTAGCTGCAGTAGGTAATACTTCCCTTTGCCGATGTACATACCAAAGCCTGCCCGTCCCTTATCCAGACCCTCCAGCAAAGATAGTATCTCATCAGGATTTTTTTCGTTAAGCTCGATGGGCTGGATGGAGAAGTATTGCCGGGCCCGTTCTTCAAAGCCTGCCCAATCAAACCACCCATTTGGGCTCCTTAGCGCCCGGTGGATAGGTAAAACAGCGAGCCCTTGATCATCTAAATTAGAGAAGTACATCATGATATAGCCAGAAGGATCATCCTTGCCCGGGGATGTCCTGATCAATTGGGTCTCCCGGTGGTATTCTAAGGCAGATTCATAGCGATGGTGTCCATCGGCAATGATCAGTTGTTTTTCTGCCATTTCGTTAGAAATGATATTAATTAGCTCTGGTTCAGAGATAGCCCATAACGAATGCCCTATCTCGTTATGGTTAATTAATTGAATTACGGGATTCTCTCTTGCTCCATACTCTTCCAGTAAGGCATTGATTTTTTTGCCTGGATCGGAATATAAACCAAATATCGGACAGAGATTAGCCTTACAAGCCCTTAGCAGATTCAGTCGGTCTAGCTTTGGGGAAGCAAGGGTATTCTCGTGGGGGAGGATGATCCCTTTACCAAAGTCTTCTAACCTGGTTAACCCAATAAACCCCCACCGGGTTTCCCGTTTTCCTTTCCAGGGATAAGTCTGTTTATAGGCATAGAAGGAGGGCAGAAGGTCGGGTGCCAATATCACTTTCTGGAGCCAATCCTCAAAGTCCCTGGCAGCCCTCGTATAGCGGTTATCACTGGCAGTGTCAGTAGGATAAATCTTTCCTAAGATTAAACGTATTATATTATATTCGTCTTTTTGATAATAACCCTCTTGTTCTTCAGGGGTGATTACGTCATAAGGGGGAGTCACCACCGGGTTGGGGGCTGGGACTTTCTCCTGATTATACTGGATTCCACGGAAAGGTCTTATAATAGCCACGATACCACGCTACGTTAATATGTTATTGGGTTATTTTGTCATTAGGTTACTACGTAATTACCTAATGACCCAAGGTCGCAATTACGTAATCTCTACCTAAAGGCTATTCAACAATTATATCCCCGACGGCTATCTCAGTGCTGGAATGGCTAATAACAGCCGTAGAGGTCTTTTCTTGCACGGCTATTATCCTTAACATACCGATCTGGCTTTCTGTCGCAGAATTTAACCGGTCAGGATGCTGGATATTAAAAGTATCACCTACTGCTATCGCGTTCGCTTTACCCTGGTCTATATAGACAATATCTCCCTGAGTGGCAAACCGCTTTTCATCCTTTATAGCCACAATATAGCCGGTCACTCCTTCTCCCTCTTTTCTTCCTGAAGTAGTTTCTTCCTGTCCAGCGCCTCCCTGGGTAAGGGGTATAACCCGGTCGCCTTTAAAGATGGCGTTGTCATACATATCTGTTATAATGGCAGTAGAAGTTTTATCGCTGGCTTCAGTAATGCGGAGCTTCCCTATTACTTTTATTAAATTGCCCAGTTTTTCTTTAGTTACCGGGTGGATAATTAATTTTACTACCCGAAATACCCGTAATTGATCGCCAGGCTTAATTCCCTGTCCGCTCCCGCTATCCAAAAACACTATATCCCCTTCTCCCAGGATTTCGCTATCTCCCTTGGAGCCATAGATACTATAGTAGGGCAGTGCGGCGCTGGTGATATGTCCCCCTTGTTCGGCTAGAACCGCTAACTTCTTTGGCTCGAGAAAGCTGCCCTGGGCATAAAGGTTCATGGCCTCTATGGCGCTTAGTAGCGCCAGGAACAAGACCCAATAAATAATCCGAAAGGGGGTATTCACTTGACTCCAGTAAGAAGGTTTATCATACAACATCTTGTGTAACAAAGAGAGATAGCATGCCATATTTTGTAGCAACTTGAGTCAAGTGAATACCCCCTTAATCCGATATCCAGGATCAATACGTTTCATCATTTGTATATTTAGGACGCAGATTTCCGCAGATTCACGCAGATAATTAGAATACAGGAGTCAGGAGTTAGAATCCAGAAGAGGAGTAGATTGTTCCGCTCATTCTGACTTCTGCCTGCCTGTGCCGAAGGCAGACAGGAATTCTGACTACTGACTCCTGTATTCCCTAAGAATCTGTCACAAAATAACTTGATCAATTGTATTGTATAGGAGTTTCCTTTTTTAGTGTAAGAAGAGGAGATATGGGGATGGTAGGGATAGGGAGATTTATATATAATTCTTTTTATCTCCAACATCTCCTTTATCCTCTTATCTCCTTGTCTTACACATTTAACTTGATCAAGTTATTGCGTAGCAATGCCTAAGCAGTATATTTTATATTATTTAAGTTTAGAGGTCTAGTTTTTTTAGAAATTCTTTCAGCCCTTCAGTTAAATTACACTTATCTAACTTATCTAGAGGGAACCAACCTGCCTCGGTTACATCAGACCCTGCCCTTAATGCACCCTTCAGGTAACGGGCAGTATAATCAATAATTATGTAATGATATTTTATCTTTCCCTCATCATCTCTTATTACCCGCTCTACTATGCCAGCCAGGTATTGGATTTCTACTTTGATCCCACATTCTTCAAAGACCTCCCTACGAACCGCATCCTCTAAGGACTCTCCTAACTCTACTATACCACCAGGCAGGGTCCACTGTCCTGCCCCGGGTTCATTCCCCCGCTTTATCAGAAGGATTTCCCCTCCTTCTATTATTACTGCCCCTACACCGATAATAGGTAGTTGTGGATATTTTCTAGACATAAGCCTGAGGTGTTGTAGTTGTTATGAAGGATAGGAATTCACAGCCCTCACAGCTCCCACCCCGTTCTGTACAATAGTCATAGAAGAGATGGAGTAGGGCTTGCTGTCGCCGGGCAGAATGGATCAAAGCCCGTCTCTCTTTATTCCCACCAAATATCCTGTTAGTCATAAACCGAAGGATAGAGTTATCAGGCGCTTTAGGGGCGGTTTCATATATATTGTGAAGAACCTTTTCTAATTCTACTTCCCGGTTACGCCGGGCATGAATGAGGGCTAAAGGGATAATCACATTGATTATAATTTGGTGGATCTTTTCTGGGCCAATAAGTTTTATGGGCTTAGCTAAGGGCCTCCCGCCCAGGGTAAAGCGATAGAGCCAATAATCAGCATAATTGGCGCCCCATAGTTGTTGATAGGCCGGGAAAATGGCCGAATAATGACTGGCCCCGGGAGTAAGAGGAGTTTTACGCAAGGTTTCTATAGGGTAAAGGAGTTGGGCAAATATACCTTTCGGAAGATTTTCTGTCAGGAAATAAGCCAGGCCAGCTAATCTTCTGGGGGGATAATTAGCTGGCCTGGTTCCTACTAGCCTCCAACTCACATCTTCTGGCTTTACCTGAGGGACAAAACCATTTACCTCTTGCCATACCCGCTCTATTTTATGAAGATATTTTGAGGTAGCTGGCTCCGGCGACCTCATGACTACCCGGTTGCCCGCCAGTATAATCCAACCGCCAGCAATCAAAAAGATGCCCTGGAGTCTCAAGGCATCTTCAGCTACAGAAGAGCCTTTAAGCACCTTCTTCAATATATCTAACCGTAAATCTTTAGCCAGTTTCAAGAAGGGTTTCTGGTTAGCTTTATAGCCCAGGGCCATCATGATTCCTTGATAAGCCAGTTGATCAAAACCCTCTTTTATCAATTCTTTTTCGTACCTGAGGGCCTTTAAGACTATCCTCTCATCCCCTACTAAATCCAGTACCTGGCTGATCTTTTGCGGGTCCTCTTGCTGGATCATGGAACTACAATGGCCCTGCCCACCACGGCAATAATAGGGATAAAGCTCCGGCTCTATGCTTTCTAAGAGCTGAGAAATATTGCTGCCTAAAACCCGGTTCAATTCCAACTCTACTATCTCCTGCCCGACAGAATTAAAAATTTTTCGGCCCTTAAGGCCCTTTTGCCAGACGACATGCAAGACAACCCCATTAAAAGCTGGGTCCTGGTGATGTCCGTGTCCTTTCCAATCGTTAGAATGGAGGTCTATCTCTATATCTCCTTTAAGGATGATATTATCATCCAGACATATCACGGCCTTAGAAAAATCCGGCCCCTTTTCAAGATTCCACCAGCCCGGTGTGATCACCTTTATCCTATGACCATCCACGGTCTCCAGGGGGATATTTTCCAGGTATTGGTCCTGCCATAGGCAGCGTAAGAAGCGTTCAGTAACTTTATCCTGGCCAAAATGCTCTCCCTGTTCTCTTAAACACCATTCCCAGGGCCACCGTTGCTTTCTCTTCAACATTTTATACATTTACCATTTACCCTTTTGCTGCTTGCTTCTATCACGGGCTTTTATTATACTAGAAACGTAACAGTTTAGCCAAATTAAGATTGCAGTTAACATTCAGTAGGAGAAATATTTGCCACAGAGACACAGAGGCACTGAGATAAACGAAATGACACACAAAGGGAAGCTAAAAGTGTAAAGCTAAGGAATATTTCCTTAGTTTTGCACTTTTTGCTTTAAGCTTTACATTTAGTCTCTGTGGCTCTGTGCCTCTGTGGCTAAAGAGTTAAAGGGTTAGAGATGTTAGGCATATCAACGGCCTGGAAGTCTAAAGAAGTTGCGACAGGAGATGAATTGCTGAAGGCCCTGGATGAGATAGGGATAAACCAGACCGAACTAGATTTCCGAATAACATCTCCCATCTTCCAGCAGCTCCTGCCCTCTATAAAACAAGGCCGGCTCAAAGTCCTTAGTGTCCATAATTATTTTCCTTTACCGGATATTATCCCTTTGGACAAGGCTAATGCCGACACCTTCCCTCTTTCCTCTCTGGATGAAGCTGAACGACGGCAAGGGATCCATTATACTATGAAGACAGTTCAGGTAGCCCATGAAATAGGGGCCAGGGCGGTAGTAGTCCATCTAGGCAGAGTAGATATGGGCTTCCAGAAAAAATACTATCACCAACTCTATGATAGCGATAAACTCAGGGGAGAGAAAGGCCAATTATTCCTGAAAGACCAGAAAAAAGTCCGGGAAATATATAAACCGAGACATTTAGATGAATTATTTGATAGCCTGGAAAAGGTCCTTAAAGAGGCCGAGAAACTCCGGATTCCTATTGGGATAGAGAACCGGCTCCATCTTAATGAGATACCGAATTTTGATGAGATAGGGCTGTTGCTAAAAAAATTTTCCGGTAGCCCCCTCTATTATTGGCATGATACCGGGCATGCCGCAGTTCAAGAGAACTTAACCATCGTTGAGCAAAAGGCATTACTGGAGGCTTATTCGTCTTCTCTATTAGGGGTTCATTTGCACGATACCAGGGACTATGAGGACCACCTGGCACCGGGCAGAGGAACGATAAACTTTTCCTCCCTCCTGCCCTTTATAAAAGATGGCGCCCAGCGGGTACCCGGACCCATCATTAAAATAGTGGAGGCACATCCCAAAGTATCCCGGGAAGAACTGCTAACGGGTATAGATTATTTAACCAGCTTAGGGCTATAATTAACTTGAGCACATTAGGAATTATCTTTTCGGACGCAGCTTATACTGCTTAGAATCTGTCACAAAATAACTTGATCAATTGTATTGTATAGGAGTCTCCTTTAACTTGATCAAGTTATTGCGTAGCAATGCCTTAGGGAATACAGGAGTCAGAATTCCTGTCTGCCTTCGGCACAGGCAGGCAGAAGTCAGTAGGAACGGAACAATCTACTCCTCTTCTGGATTCTGACTCCTGACTCCTGTATTCTAGTTATCTGCGTTAATCTGCGTCCTAATTAAATAAGATTATAAAGGGGCCATTAATGGAACAAGACCTGGCATTAGAGAGTGTACGGGTGACCGAGGCAGCGGCATTGGCCTGTGCGCGATTAATGGGACAGGGTGATGAGCACTTAGCGTATTATAGCGCGGTAGAGGCCATGAGCAAAGCCTTGAAAAATTTGCCTATAAAAGGAACTATTGCTATCGGTGCCGGTGAACCAGAGGATAGCCCACAGTTATATGGGGGCGAACAGATTGGTAGCGGTGACTTTCCCGAGGTAGAGATCGCATTAAATCCCCTGGAAGGGACTACTATCTGTGCTACTGGGGGGCCTAATTCTATCTCCGTGGTAGCCATAGGTAAGAAAGGCTCCTTCTTCCCCTGCCCAGATGTCTATATGGAGAAGATAGCAGTAGGGCCTAAAGCCCGGGGTGTTATAGATTTGAACCTCTCCCCAGCCGAAAATCTCAAAAACATTGCTGATGCCCTGGGTTGTTATATTGAGGATTTGACTGTAGTGATCTTGAACCGCCCCCGACACCAGGAGCTCATTCAACAAGTACGGGGAGCCGGCGCCCGGATAAAGCTGATTGGTGATGGTGATGTATCGGCCGCAATAGCTACTGCCTTGAAAGGTTCCGGGGTGGATATCCTGATGGGTATTGGTGGGGCTAAACAAGGGGTATTAGCTGCTGCTGCCCTAAAATGCCTGAAAGGGGACATTCAGGGAAGGCTCTGCCCCCAGCCAGGGAGCGATATTCCTGGCCCTTACCTGGATAAAGTGCTGACTATAGATGATCTGGTAAAAGGAGAAAATATAAGTTTTGCTGCTACTGGTATTACTGACGGCGACATGCTTAAAGGGGTGAGGTTTTTTAGTGGGGGTGCCCACACTTATTCCCTGGTTATGTCCTCCCAATACCGCACCATCCGCTTCATAGAAACCGACCATTACCTCCCTTATTAGCCTTGTAAGCGTTCAGTCGTCAGCTATCAGCGGTCAGCAAGACAAGGAAAAACAACAACTTATGTATAAACACCTGTCTTGGGAAGAGCGGGTTATTTCTTGTATTCTTTTGTTTTAACTGAAGGCTGATAGCTGAACGCTTACTTAGCCTTTAGCCCTCAAGGCTTTCCAGGAATGCCTGTACCCGCGTCTTCATCTGCCCCATACCAGCCATAGAATATTCCCGGTCTAGCCCTAAAATAGGCAACCCTAACTCGGCTAGATAGGCCTTAGCCATGGGGTAATAGACCCCATAAATATCACAGAATTTTATGGTTTCATAGATAGCCCCGGCTACCCGGAAGCGCTCTACCATCTCTTTCAAATGCCTTTTCCTGTTAGTATCAGGCCTGATCCGGGGACATGGGGCATTGGTCAGGTAACGTCTGGCTAATGCCCGGATAGGGTCTTGCTCCGGTACTACCGGGTTCCAGAAATACCGGGAGCCTACACAAAGATCATCGGCTACAATCAAGGCCCCTGACTCTTCTACTAGCTTCAGATAATCAGGATTATCCAGCTCACTACCCAGTACCATTAGCCTTATCCGATGGTCTGTATCTGCTTTTGGGGGAGAAATTTCTTTTAAAAATCCTTCCAGCAAGGCATTAAACTCTTCTTTAGGCATAATCATTGCCGCTTTTACTATTTCTAAAGTCTCGGCACCAGTGATGGGGGGAGTATCGGCTGTCCGCAGTTCATAGAGCTGGCGTAAGAGCTTTCGGGTCTGGTTATGCACTTCTATTGATTTATTTAGGGCCTCATCAGTGATGGTTTGTCCAGTAAAGCCCTCTACTTTTTCTTTGAAGCTCTTTAATTGCTGGGTATAGAAATCTAAGGTAGGATCGTCCACTTTATGGGGTAGACTGATTATATGGGTAAAAGGAGGTTTTATATACTGGCGCCAGACATCGAATAGCCTCCGGATATGGTCGCAGGTATTGGCCACTACAAAACCATCAAGAAACGCATAATTGTTAGTTAGGGCCTCTTCCAGACAGCTCCGGACAAATGAACAGGCATTGGTATATAGATGAGCATCAGCCAACGGCGTCCGCTCGGCCCCACCCATAACCCGCACCGGCAGGATACCGGCAGAAGCCAGTATCTCTTCCGGTACATAGAGACACATCCAGCCTATAATTTTCTGCCCCTGCCCCTGCCTCCCCTTTAAATTCCGGTATCTATTTACATAAGCTTCCCTAAATCTCTCCATCATCGCCCATCCTCCCAAAGCTTGATCCTAAAAATCTCTGTTAATGACAATATTTTAATATCTTTTTCCCCTTAAAATAGCTTTTCCTAATCTTACTGTCAATAAGAAATAATCTGGGGTTTCCCCAAAATTTTATTACTAAGAATCTGTCACAAAATAACTTGATCAATTGTATTGTATAGGAGTTTCCTTTTTTAGTGTAAGAAGAGGAGATATGGGGATGGTGGGGATAGGGAGATTTATATATAATTCTTTTTATCTCCAACATCTCCTTTATTCTCTTATCT
>MHDQ01000258.1 GCA_001803565.1 Nitrospinae bacterium RIFCSPLOWO2_12_FULL_45_22
CTTGCCTATAACCTATTCTTTAGAGGGTATGAGGTTAGCGCTACTTAAGGGTCATTCCCTAAATGCTTTATTGCCGAATCTGCTTGCTCTATCTATATTCACATTGGTGCTGCTACCCTTAAGTATCATGTCCTTCCAGTGGGCGGTAAGGAAAGCCAAGCTCCAGGGCACCCTTACGCATTATTAATTTGGGTGTGGCTATTTTCTGTCACAAAAACCCGTAACTCAACCCTGGTTGACCAATTAGGGCTAAAGCCCTGAGTTACACCTACTTATGACAAAGAATAGCCACACCCTATTGATTTCATTGAGGTTTGGCCATGTTGTTCAGTACCTTCCGTGGTAAAAATTAAGAAAAATGGGTAAAGGGGGGAAAGGAATGACCTTAAATACCAGGGATAAATGAAAAAAGGAGGGGATAATGAATAAAAAATCAGATAATAGCAAAAAAGATAGGAAGCACTATCATAAGCCTCAGCTAACCAGGATTAGATTGGTTATCGAGGAGGCAAGATGGGAAACCTGTAAACCTGCTCCTGATTGTGTAAGTCACGGACCAATAACGCGTAATCCTGGGTCTTAGCTAATATTGAAGGAATTAAAGCTAGAAATCGGTGGTATTACCATCCGGGTTGCCTCGGCTAAGAATCTGTATTTAAAGGTTGACCCGGCCCATGAGCTTTTCCTTGTTCAAGATACTCAATGCGATTTTATCTTGCAGGTAAATTCCCCCCCTGCCCCTAATTGGCAATCAAAAGAAGTAATCTATCTTTCTAAAGGACTGTGGAGCCTCTATCGTATTGAAGGGAAATTCTTAATTATCCTTTGCTCTCCAGCGCCGGGTTCTTTTCCTTACCAGGCCGTTATATTCGATGAAGGCCTTAAAGACGGTGAATTATACATCCAACCAACAAATAATTATTCTGTCTTCGATTTACCACCCCCAACACTTACGACAACTCCCATATTGATTAACCCTTTTACCTATCCCCTGGAAGAGCTACTGATGGTTATGCTCCTCTCTAGGCGATCAGGATTAATCATCCATGCCTGCGGAATTAACTATAATGGCCGGGGAATACTGTTTGCCGGTACCTCCGGGGCAGGAAAGAGTACTCTGGCTAATATCTGTGGGGGAAAAGATATGTCATTACTCAGTGATGACCGGATCATCGTGCGCTCGATTGGGGATCGTTTCTGGATGTATGGCACTCCCTGGCACGGAGATGCCAGGGCTTGTTCACCCGAGAGGGTACCCCTGGAGAAGATATATTTGCTAAGGCATGACTATGAGAACCAGATAGTCCCTTTGCCGATAATGGATGCAGCATCCAGGTTACTTGTATGTTCTTTCCCTCCATTTTATGAAAAGAGGGGCATGGAAGATACCTTAGACCTTTTGGAGCGCCTGGTCAAACATGTAGCCGTTTTTGAATTAAGATTTGTCCCGGATGATAGTGTTCTAGCATCAATTAAGGATCATTTAAAAAATGAATGAATTAGTTAGACCTGGTCAGGATGGGGCTATTATGGAGTTGGTGAAAGAGCTTCTATTAAATGGAAAAATGATCCGTGCCCGCACCGAAGGGAAAAGTATGTATCCCTGCATACGGGAAGGGGATTATGTTACTGTCAAACCTGTAAGGTATGAAGAAGCCAGGATAGGGGATATCCTGGCTTATGAGCGAGATCCGGGTATTCTCACGGCACACCGTCTACTCAGGAAAAATTCCTATCTCATCACCAAAGGTGATGCTAATATAAGCCCCTTTTATGATCCGCCTATATCTCCGGAAGCCCTCCTGGGTAAGATAATAAAGATTGAACGTGCTGGAAGGGTAATCCAGATGGAAAAGCCGATCTACCGGATAAAGGGATATATCATTGCTTATCTCCTTATCTGCAGGGCAAAATATCTATATTATAAGGGATTAGGCATGTGGTTTAACAATCTGGTATTATAGAGGGAATATATGTGCTATTTGGAAAAATGTTACCAGAAGGATCCAAATATTGTCTTTCGTAGGATAGCGGATGAGGTTATACTGGTACCCATCCGGCAGGATGTGGCCGACATGGAATCTATCTATACCTTGAATGAAGTAGGCTCTTTTATCTGGGAAATCATCGAAAGTCAAAGGACTGTCGCACAGATAAAGGAATTGATCATAGCGGAATTTGAAGTGGACCCGGAAACAGCTGAGTTTGACCTAATAGAGTTTCTGGTGCAATTGGAAGCGGCAGGGGTGCTTGAGGAGCTTAAGTAAAGGGTATTCACAGGAAAATTTGTCATATGGGGTGTTCTCATCTTCCCGAAATAAAATATGCTGAGTTTAGCAGGCACCTGCATAAAAAGTCCATAGCGGAACGGATACCCCTTCATGGGACGATAGAGCTGACCTTTCGCTGCAATCTAAATTGTGTGCACTGTTATTGTCCCACACTTGGGCCACAAGATATAGAGAGAGAGCTCAATTATCAAGAGATTTGTCGGATCATAGATGATATGCTGGCCGAGGGTTGTCTCTGGTGGACAATCTCTGGTGGAGAGCCCCTGATCCGCGAAGATTTCCAGGACATTTATATTTATGCCAAGAAGAAGGGCTTATTAATAACACTGTTTACCAATGGGACCTTGATTACTACCCAGGTGGCCGATTTTCTGGATGAGTGGCCCCCATTTCTGGTGGAGATTACCCTATATGGGATAACAAAAGAGGTCTATGAGTCTATTACTGGTATCCCGGGATCTTTTACGCAGTGCATGGAAGGGATCGAGCGTCTGCTGGCACGGAATATCCGCCTGAGATTGAAGACTGTGGTGCTGACCTTGAACCAACACCAGCTCTATGATATCAAAAGATATGTGGAAAGTTTGGGAGTAGGGTTCCGGTACGACCCAATGATTAACCCAGGCCTGGATGGATCCAGTAGACCCAAAAATTATAGGCTAACACCGGAAGAAGTAGTGAACCTGGATCTGGCTGATGAAAAACGTCTCCAAAACTGGAAAGAGGTAATGGAGAAGTATAGGGATAGTCCTAAAGATAATCATCTTTACACCTGCGTAGCGGGATTAGATTCTTTTCATATAAACCCCTATGGGGATATGCAGTTATGCATAATGGTCCAGAGGCCTGTTTACAGTCTTCGCCAGGGTTCTTTTAAAGAGGGTTGGCATAAATTCTTACCCAGGCTCCGGGCACAAAGGCCCAAAGGTGACTATAAATGCCCTGGTTGTGAGAGAAGCTCCCTCTGTCATCAATGTCCTGCCTGGGCCCAACTGGAGAACCATGACCCAGAAACACCAGTGGAGTACCTCTGTCAGATTGCCCACCTCAGGGCTGAGGTCTTTGGTAAAGATTCACGGTAACGTCAAAGTGATCCTGAGCAGCCCCTGTAACTCAACCCTTCAGGGTTGATCTGTCAAGGCTAAAGCCTTGAGTTACTCAATCGCTTTCTAAGATGACTTTGACGTGGCCTTTGGTAAAGATTAATTTAGCTAAATAATATTCACCCGGCCATCACAGAAGGTGACTTTCGATGATAATTATCCTGGTATCCGGGGGAGGAATCATTTCGGTTCATGAGATGGCCCATGTTATAATCAGATGATCTTTTTATGAAATTTGGCCTCATCGGCAAAGCCGATAAGCTACTCGCCGATGAATCGGTGATTCGCAAGGAGGTGATAAAAAATGGGGTAAACGGAGCTTTTACGTCACTGTTAGTAATAGATAATCCTCCCCTGGCTGAATTTGTCATAGATTTGATGGAGAATATGGGTTTTACAGTCAAACTCATATCCCCTTCTAAAGAGGGTACAGAAAGAATCAAGAACACGGGGTTTGATCTGGTATTATTCGATAGCAATTGTATTAAAAATCGATATAGTTTGCTGAACTTATGCAAGGCTTCTGGAGAATCTCAAAAGGCTCCTGTAAGTATCCTTATGGCCGAGAGTCATGAATCGGGTCTGATCACGGAGATAATAAAGGCAGGGATATCTGGTATCATCATTAAGCCGATAAACCCAGAAGAGTTAGTAAGGGTATTGAATAACACCTGGGGAAGGGAGATATTCAGATTGAAGAGGGGGTTTTACGAAGATGAGCCGGAGGGCCGATGGGATTCAGGACCAGTCCTCATTGGGAAAGCCCCCAGTTTTTTAGAGATAAAAGAGGTGGCCAGGAGGGTAAGCAACTCTGATCTCCCGATTCTCATATGCGGAGAGAGCGGTACCGGTAAGGAATTGTTGGCCAGATATACCCATGAGCATTCCGGGAGAAAAGGGAGGGGATTTTTACGGGTGAACTGTGCGGCTATCCCCCAAGACCTACTGGAGAGTGAGCTCTTCGGTCATGAAAAAGGTGCCTATACAGGGGCTCACTCCTTCAAACCGGGTAAATTCGAGTTTGCTAATGGTGGGACCATGCTCCTGGACGAAGTAGGAGAGATACCCTTTAGCCTTCAGGCCAAGCTATTGCACGTACTTCAAGACGGGACTTTTGAGAGGCTCGGGTCTAATAAGCCCGCAAAGACTGATGTAAGGATTATGGCAGCAACCAATACAGACCTAAAGGTTGCTATTGAGGAGAATAGGTTCCGAAAGGATCTATTTTACAGGCTGAATACGGTAACCTTTATCCTGCCCCCTTTAAGGGAGAGGATAGAAGATATACCCTTACTCCTCAATTATTTTATGGATCTCTATAGTAAAAGATACAAGCAGACCAAGGTGGACATCCCGGATGAAACGCTGGAGGTTTTTATGAATTACACCTGGCCGGGAAATGTGAGAGAGTTAGGGAATATAATCCGACAGATAGTGGTCATGCAGGGTGTGGAAATACCCCTGGCAAATATCAATAAATCTTTTGACAAAAGGCATATTCATAGGTTACAACTGATGGATTCCCTGTCCAGGGATGGGCCATTAGAGTCACACAATAATGGTATGGAGTGGCCCTCCCTGGCGGAGGCCACCCAGAAAGGCCGCCAAGAGACTGAAAAGGCCCTGATATTGAAGGCTCTCCAGCATACCTGTTGGCATAAAAAATCAGCCGCAAAACTCCTCCGGATATCCTATAGGGCATTACTTTATAAGGTTAAGCAGTATGGGTTGGATAGTGGGGCAAGTTCCCGGCATAAACCATAAACATTAACCGCGGAGAATAGAAGGGGTTGTGCAAAATGCTTGATAGAGAGACTAATACGCTAGAGAAGGAATATTTTAACTACTGGCTGAATATAGAGATGAAGAGGGCCAAAAGGTATCAGTACTGTGTTAGCTTGCTTATGCTGGAAATCAACGGGAACTCGGAAGGGAAAGATTTGAGTGATATAATAGCTGCCCTGGATCTGGTTAGAAGTGAGATAAGGGAATTTGATATCATCGGGAGGCAGGATGTATCCAGATTCTCCCTACTTATTTCATACACAGATGAGAGAAGTACCTTTCTCGTGGGGGAGAGGATAAGGGGTCAGTTGCAAGCCCTTTTCCTTCCGCCCGGGCAGACAAGTGAGAAGGCCTTTTATTTAGGAGGCTGCTGCTACCCTACCCATGTGACCAGTTTCTCAGATATAATGGGAAAGGCCGGGCAGATGCTGGATGAGGCAAAAAAAACCGGTAAGAGACTTGTCCTTCCTTAAAATTCCATCCGCGGAATCCCTTATTAATCTGGCTTGTCTCTAAACCATATTAATATCAGAGGCCTGTATCCTTAATATGCCCCTGGATCAGAACGCTCCAGGGTCCCTGCTTCAATGGGACATAGTTAATACCGTTAGAGCTTTCTTCAAACTATCCCCTTTCTTTTCCCGAAAATCTATAACTCCCTGTATCACAGTCCTGATGAGCACACCATTTTGTAATTGACCTTCCTTACCTTCCCTTTTGATAAATACCAGCCTTTGTAGAGATACCAAAATTACTATCCATCTCCGGTTGCAGGTTCTCTCTATTGGCGGTAATCTGATTTGCCTGTCCATCTTTTACCAGCCACACCTGTATCCTGGGGTCCGGGGATGTTTTGGGGGCAGCAGGAACATCGCAGCGGATTTGGCGGCTCTATTTTAAGGATTACCTGTCCACGCTGTGGTCATCAAAAATGCTGGAATATGCGCAGTGGACTCTACCGATGCAGCCGATCTAAGTATCATCTTTCTGTTACCGCTGGCACGATATTTCAAGATAGTCGAATCCCTCTGCGATTGTGGTTTCGGGCTATATGGCAAGTGGTCAGCCAGAAGCTTATCAAAAATGTAAGCATCCCTAGGCTTACCACATTTACCCTTCCTGACGTGAATACGGCTCTGCCCATACTTTATATAAATATCTGCAATCCTTAGATCGGACTAGGAGCTACCCCTAATGTGATTTTATAGAAGAATTTGAAATAGAGTGACTTAATAAAGTATTTTTATGGTCAGAAAGTGGTTGCACATAGGTTGCATTTTTGCTATTATTTTGTTGGTAATTGATAAGATTTAGTATTTGTTAACCCTTGAAAATACTGATATACCAGCTTTCGGGAACAGACTTACAAGCCGGGGGTCACAGGTTCAAGCCCTGTTCCGCCTATTCTTGGTATATATGGTGGGGTCGTAGTTCAGTTGGTTAGAACGCCGGCCTGTCACGCCGGAGGTCGCGAGTTCGAGCCTCGTCGACCCCGCCAATACTATCAAGGCTTTACGGTTTTTGTCTCCTCCCTATTTTCCCCTTAGGATTCAAATATTGACTATCCGAGAGATAATTTACTCCCTGTTGGCAGGGGAAGGCCCTGCGGCTACGTTTTAATACATCTAGGATGACGTTAGAGCTGACAGCTCCAGGGAGACATTTTTGCACAAAAGTTATTGAGCGAAGTCTGAACTGGTGATAGAAGGGGGTAGTTGCATGTTCAATGGGATCTTTCATATTCGGAAGCCGGATAACGAACCTGGACTCGACTATATGCCAGGCAGCAAGGAACGTCATGAACTAAAAGCTAAATTGAAAGAGATGCTTGAAAATCCTGTTGAAGTTCCCTGCATCATCGGTGGCCGGGAAGTTACTACGGGTGACCTTGTTGAAATGAGGGCACCTCATGACACCAAGAAAATTCTTGGGCACTATCATCGTGCTGGTCCCAGGGAGGCCGAGAAGGCAATTGCCGCTGCTAACCGGGCGAAGGTCTCATGGAGCGAGATGCAATGGTCCTCCAGGGCGACAGTATTGCTCAAAGCGGCAGAACTGTTGGCCGGCAAGTACCGCCAGACACTTAACGCCGCAACCATGGTGTGCATGAGCAAAACATGTCATCAAGCAGAAATCGACTCAGCCTGCGAATTGATTGATTTTTGGCGTTTTAATCCATATTTTATGACAGAGGTATACGACGACCAGCCGATTTCTACAAAAACCGTCCTTAATTACATGGAACATCGCCCTCTGGAGGGTTTTGTGTTCGCAGTATCTCCCTTTAATTTTACCTCGATTGCAGGGAACTTGCCTACTGCCCCGGCACTAATGGGCAATGCCGTTGTTTGGAAACCAGCCTCGGCGTCGGTCCTACCAGCGCACTATATCATGCAAGTATTAAAAGAGGCGGGGATGCCTGAGGGTGTAATCAATATGATCCCTGGACCGGGACCCGTAATTGGTCCCCCGGTGCTGAACCACCTGGACCTTGGTGGTGTGCATTTCACGGGGTCAACCTACGTATTCTCCACCATATGGTTGACCATTGGATCTGATATACGTAAATACTACTCATACCCCCGAATAGTCGGCGAGACAGGGGGTAAGGACTTTATTTTCGCACACAGCTCTGCTGACGTGGAGGCATTTGTCACGGCCATCGTGCGTGGGGCCTTTGAATATCAGGGCCAGAAATGCTCCGCAGCAAGCCGCATCTACGTTCCCGACAACATCTGGCCCCGGGTCAAAGAGCAAATGTGCGATGAGGTCGCAACAATTAAGGTTGGAGATGTCTGTGATTTCAGCAACTTTATGAATGCTGTAATCGACAAGAACGCCTTTGAAACGATCATCAAGTATATAAAATTTGCAAAAGAAGATCCCAATCTGGAAATACTTTGTGGTGGAACGTACAATAACTCTGAGGGTTACTTTATCCAACCGACCGTCGTCGAAACCAAAGATCCGCAGTCCAAGCTGATGTGCGAGGAGATTTTCGGGCCGGTCGTAACTGTTTATGTATATCCGGAGAAGGAATACGGAGAAACGCTGCGGTTGTGCAATAATACCAGCGCCTATGCGCTGACCGGTGGCATTTTTGCGCAGGACCGGTTTGCCATCGTAACAGCAGTCAAGGCCTTGCGCAATGCGGCGGGCAACTTTTATATTAATGATAAGCCAACAGGAGCTGTGGTGGGCCAGCAACCTTTCGGTGGATCGCGTGCCTCAGGCACCAACGACAAAGCTGGCAGTTGGCTGAATTTGGAACGCTGGGTTTCGCCGCGTGCCATAAAAGAAACCTTTTTGCCACCGACCGACTATCGCTATCCATTCATGACGGATAAGTAATGTTTGTCTAGAAGATACCCCCCACCCTAATCCTCCCCCTTGCATGAAATATTTGCCGAAGCAAGCTTAAAGGCTTGCCCTACATGAGTTCGAAAAAAAGAATTGCATTTTTCGGGTTAATGTATCTTAGTTAAGTGAGTGGGTGAGAGATATAATCAAAGGAAAGGAGATAAAGAAAATGAAAAAGCTTCGGGGGTTATCAAACAAAGAGAATATTCATCATGAAGAGACCAAGCATGTATCCAGAAGGGATTTTATTAAAACGGTTGCTACCGGCGCTGCGGTTATAACAACCGGTAAGAGTCTTGACGCATCTTTTGTTTCTATGGTAGAGGCCAGTCAATACTCCACTGCAGTTAAAAAGTCCGCCCATCTCTTTTCTGCGGTGGGAAGGGTAGTGGAGGTACAGGATGAACTGGTGGCAGCCAAATCCTATGACCCGGATGCCTCTATCGTGCAGAAAATGATGGATAGAGGTATGAGAGAACTCACAGGAAAAAGCTCATTAGTGGAGGCCTGGCGAAGTTTTGTCTCCCCCGAGGATGTGGTAGGTATTAAGGTGAACGTTACCGGGGGTAAAGTGGTCATGTCTAACTATGCTGTGATAAATTCTATCATAGATGGGCTGAAGAGCGCCGGGATTAAAGAGAACAACATCATTGTCTGGGAAAGGCATTCCGGCCGATTGGAAACGGTCGGTTTTAAGCTTAACAAAAGTTCGCAGGGAGTGAGGATTTATGCTACCGGAGATGGGGTAGGCTACGATCCGGAGGTCTACTATGATACCAACATACCGGGTGAGCTGCGCGAGTCTGATCTTGAGTATGGAAAAAAGGAGATAAGCACCAGATCATACTTCAGTAAGATAGTAACCCAGCAAATAACCAAGCTGATCACGGTTCCTGTGATCAAAGACGCCAGTCAAGCGGGCATTGCTATAACATTAAAGAATCTATCCTTCGGAACAGTAGACAATACCCCCAGGTTTCATCCGCCTGATATACTTTGTGATCCGGCTATCCCTGAGATTTGCGCCAATCCTGTTCTGCGAGATAAAGCTGTACTACATATCCTCGATGCCGTTCATGCACAATATAATGGGGGCCCTCAGGGCAATCCCCAATGGGTATGGAATTACAACAGTATTCTCTTCAGCACTGATCCGGTAGCTTTAGACTATTTGGGAGCCCAGATTATCAACGAAAAGCGGAAGAAAGAAGGAATGCCTGAATTGGCGAAAGCAGGAAAAGACCCAAGACATATCAACACAGCGGCTAGAAAGGGGTTAGGCACGAATGACCCAGGCAAGATCGACCATCTCAAGATCGACCTCACGGAGGTAAGTTAATGATTGGGCAAAAAAATCAATGGCGCTGCCCTCATGGCATTAGTAAAGCAAGACGAATGTGGATTTTTTCCATCATACTCTGGTGCCTGACTAATGGATTATCCAGAGGTGAAGGATATAATGCGGCGTCTCTAAACCCGACTGACTTATTGCCAGGTAAAAAAGAGCTGATGGAATGGAGTTCTGTAAGCCCTCCCGAGGTATACCTAAAAGAAGGGCTTTTTGACTACATGGATGGAGGCGCCGAATTATACCTGGAATTTAATTTCAAGCGGGTTGCTATTCAGGAGTATACCAATAAACAGGGTTCCTCTTTCATGATAGAAGTTTACCAGATGGACAGTCCGAACAATGCTTATGGGATTTATTCGTTTGATACCCGCGGGGAACACCCTGTTATCGGGCAGGGGGCGACTTATAGTTCAGGATTACTCAAATTTTGGAAAGACCGTTTCTTCTGCCGTATCCTTTCTCTCGACCAAGGGGAAAATTTGAAAAGCATTATCTTTGCAATAGGAGAAAAAATAGCGGCAAGAATCCTAACTGAAGGGGCTAGACCGCACATACTAACTTATGTCCCCAGGGAGAATATAACCCCTGAAAGTATCCATTATTTTCATCAGAGAGTTACACTCAATAATTTCTATTACCTATCAGATAAAAACGTTCTGAATCTTAATGAAAAGACTGAAGGGGTATTTTTTGAGTATAAACCCGGAGGAAAAATCGCCAAGGTAATTCTTATAAGATATCCTCGGACGGAAGATTCCTTAGCCGCTTTCAAGAAGTTCCTTAACTTATACCTTCAGGATAAAGATTTTAACAATGTCGGATCAAACGAAGAGAAAGAAATTATAAGGTCAGTGCGGGATGGGGAGTATATGGGAATTAAATTGGATCGAGATTACTTGGTACTCGTCTTTGAAACCAGAAACAAGCAAATTTGCCAAGATATCTTAAGGGGCATGAGTAGAAGATTGAGGGTCAGAAAGTCCGAATGTATGGTATCATCATTCTGCTGTCTGGTTCGTAGAACGCTGGCCCATGGCCAGAACCATGATCCTTCGCATCGATGATATGCTTTATGGAAAAAAACCATCTTAATAAGGTTAAGTGTTTTTGCTGGTAGCTATTTTACTTAGGTATCTTTCGGGAAAGGCTCTACTGATCCCATATCCTTGGCTTTACCTGTGAGGCTCTTTATGCTAAATTATAGATTGGTTATACTTTTGCAGTAAGGCGGCAATAGGGACAAGCAGCTATGGGCACTATTGGGGCGCAATAGGGTGCTGTGCCTACGGCAGATTAGAAGGGATTTTATCGGGGTCTGACCCCAACTGAGGAAAGATGACAGGGTATACAGAAGCTCAAGATTTGAGTCCTTCGTCTAGATCCACAGCTAAGGCTATTCTGCGGCTAGCAGGTTTGTCATGCGCCTCTTGTGTTAATCGAGTAGAGAAGTCATTGAGTCATACCCCCGGAATAATCAGGGCCACCGTTAATCTGGCTTCCCAGGAGGCAGTGGTTGAGTATCTGGCAGACCTTACTAACCCTGAAGGGCTTAAAAAAGTCATCGAGGCATTAGGCTATCAGGTTCTGAGCACGGGCACCGAAAAAGGCCTAGAAGCGCCAAACGAGGAGCTCCGGGAAAAGGGGTATTATCGGCTTAGAAAGAAATTTGTTATCAGCGCCATCCTGGGTGGCCTTGTTATGCTTATCAGTATGTCAATCCATTCTCCTTCACCAGCATTATTTTTTACCTTATTCTTATTAACTACACCGGTGTTTGTCTGGGGTGGGGCGCAATTCTTTGTGGGCGCCTGGAAGGCCCTGAGACAAAAGACGGCTGATATGAATACCTTGATAGTTATTGGTACCTCGGCCGCATACCTATACAGTACTGCGGTCACCTTCTCACCATCATTATTTGCGAGTACGGGACAAAAACCCCTGGTCTATTTTGATACTACCGCTATGATTATTGTCCTTATTTTGCTGGGTAGAATGCTGGAGGAGCGGGCTAAGGGCAGGACTACTCAGGCCATAGTGAGGCTTATGGGCTTAAGACCTAAGACAGCATGGGTATTGAGAGGAGTACAGGAGATAGAAATACCAGTAGAAGAGATCAGGGTAGGGGACCTGATCATGGTAAAGCCCGGGGAAAAAATCCCGGTAGACGGTATTGTAACCGAAGGGCAATCCCTGGTAGACGAGTCTATGTTAACAGGAGAGAGTCTACCAGTAGAAAAAAGAGTAGGGGATGAAGTAATAGGTGCTACCATGAATAAATACGGGGGTTTTAAATTCCTGGCTACTAAGGTAGGGAAGGATACAGCCCTGGCCCAGATAATCCGGCTGGTACAGGAAGCACAGGGCTCTAAAGCCCCTATTCAGCGTATGGCGGATCTGGTAGCGGCCTATTTTGTCCCTTCTGTACTGGGGATAGCGGTACTTACTTTCTTTATCTGGCATTTCCTGGGGCCATCAGCATCCTTTACTTTTGCCTTGCTTAATTTTATTGCGGTACTTATTATTGCCTGCCCTTGTGCGATGGGCCTGGCTACCCCTACGGCTATAATGGTCGGTACCGGCAAAGGGGCTGAGTATGGCGTCCTGATCAAAGGCGGTGAAAGTCTGGAAACCTTGCACAAAATAGATACTATTGTTTTTGATAAGACCGGTACCCTTACTAAGGGGGAGCCGCGGGTAACGGATATCTATCCCTTGCCTGGTTATGATCTTAATGAGGTGCTAAGATGGGCCGCTTCAGCCGAAAAGGGTTCTGAGCACCCTTTAGCCAGGGCTGTTGTTGAAATAGCAAGAGAAAAGGGAATTGCAATAGAAGATCATGAAGGATTAGAGGCTATACCCGGTTATGGTGTTAAGGCCCAAATAAATGGTAAGATGGTCCTACTGGGTAATCAAAAATATATGGAGCAGCAAGGGGTTGAATTAAATGGACTGGAAAAGCAAGCCGGCATATTTTCTGCGCAGGGTAAGACTCCTATCTTTGTCGCCCTGGGGCTAAAGAGTTTAGGGTTATTGGCAGTAGCAGATACCTTGAAAGAAAGCTCAGCAGAAGCCCTGGGGAAGCTAAAAGCCCGTAGCTTACACCTGGTTATGATAACAGGGGATAATGAACGAACTGCCGGGGCTATTGCCCATATGCTAGGTATCCAACAGGTTATGGCGGACGTATTACCACAAGAAAAGGCGCTAGAAATAAAAAAACTGCAAGCCCAGGGTAAGACTGTGGCTATGGTAGGAGACGGGATCAATGATGCACCGGCACTGGCCCAAGCCCATGTAGGTATAGCCCTCGGTACCGGGACGGATGTGGCGATGGAGAGTGCAGACATTACCTTGATGCAAGATAATTTGTTAGGTATAGTGAGGGCTATAGCCCTTAGCAATAGAACCATGCGGACCATAAAACAAAATCTTTTCTGGGCCTTTTTCTATAATGTAGTGGCTATACCGGTTGCCGCTGGCGCCTTATACCCCCGGTGGGGGATATTGTTGGATCCTATGATTGCAGCCGGGGCTATGGCCTTCAGCTCGGTATCGGTAGTGACCAATTCCTTAAGGTTGAGGCAGCTTAGGCTGTAGGGAGGTAATCATGCCAGAGTTGAGAAGAGAAGCGATATTGCGGCGATGGGTAGCTATATCTGACCCGCCGGCGATAGAGACCGCAGAAGGTTGCCCCTTTTGTCCGGGGAACGAGGCCAGGACCCCACCCGAGACCTATGCCTTAAGAGAACCACCTGGGCCACCTAATAGCACCGGCTGGCAAGTCAGGGTTGTCTCTAATAAATACCCATTTTTCCGGTTAGAGGGTGGGATGGCTAAGAGGGCTGAAGGGATGTATGATCTGATGAATAATCTAGGGGCTCATGAAATCGTCATAGAGACCCCTGACCACGAAGAAACCTGGCCCCAGATGGAATTAAGGCAGTTGGAGAATATCATAAAGGCCTATCGCCAACGGTATATGGAACTTAGGGGGGACCCCCGTTTTAAACAGATCTTTGTTGCTCGCCACAACCGAAGGTCCGCCCATGATTACCATAACTCTCTGTCCCACATTGTAACTATGGCTGTAATACCACGAAGGATAGATGAGGAGATCAATGGGACGCTGGATTATTTGCGGAGAAAAGACCGCTGTATTTTTTGCGATATAATATACCAGGAACAAAGGGACCAGACCCGCGTGATTATTGATACCGAGAGCTTCCTTACCTTCGCACCATATGCCTCCAGGTATCGCTATGAGACCTGGGTAATGCCCAAGGGTCACCTGCCCGATTTTGCCCGGATTACCGACCCTCAGATTAGCGACCTGGCTTATAATCTAAAGACAATTTATACCAAATTTCAAAAGGCCCTGGATGACCCCGTTGTTAGTTTTATCCTCCATACTACCCCATTGCAAGAGGCTTACCGGGAAGAGTATCATTGGCATATTGAACTTAGGCCGAGGCTGGAAAGACAGCCTGGGTTTGAATGGGGAACCGGCTTCTTTATAAATTTTGTCGCACCGGAGAGGGCCGCTGCTGCCTTAAGAGAAGCATAATAGAAATATAAGCGTTCAGCTTTCAGCCGTCAGCTTTCAACTAAATCAATCGTGAGGCGTAAGGAATAAGAGGGTAAGGGGTAAAGCGTGAGAGCGTGAGGCGTAAGGAGATACTCCTCACGCCTTACGCCTTACGCCTTACGATAAGTTTTGTGGCCGATGAATGCTCAAAGTTCTTAGATAAACAACATAGAGAACCTTGGGGGAGAAAATGTTTCATACTGCTACCTGGCAGGATATAGTAGCGGGAAAGATTACTGATGTATACTTTCTCAGGGCCCTGGAGGTTCTTAAGGCTAAAGGGATAGATAAGCGGGTAACCGCGGAATTTATTGCCAAGTCTTTTCCGCATGACCGGGAATGGGCCGTTTTAGCTGGGATAGAGGAATGTGCCAAGTTGTTCCAGCATCTAAAGGTAAATGTGAGGGCTATGGAGGAAGGGACTGTATTCCGGCCATATGAGCCGGTATTGGAGATTGAGGGGTTATATAGCCAATTTTGTACCTTTGAGACCGCTCTCCTGGGATTCTTATGCCAGGCATCTGGTATTGCTACTAAGGCGGCCCGCTGTAAGAAACTAGCGGACGGGCGGCGGGTGATAAGCTTTGGTGCCCGGCGTATGCATCCATCCCTGGCCCCTATGATCGAGCGAAATGCCTTCATCGGTGGCTGTGATGGTGTGGCAGTGGTAGCCAGTGCGGAGCTTATTGCCCAGGACCCTATCGGCACTATGCCCCATGCCCTGATCTTAATCTTAGGAGATACCGTCGAAGCACTAAGGGCCTTCCATGAGGTAATGCCGCCCGGGATAAGCCGGGTAGCCCTGATTGATACTTTTAATGATGAGAAGATCGAGGCGCTACGAGTAGCCGAGGCCCTGGGTAAAGACCTGGATGCTATAAGACTGGATACACCCTGGTCTCGTCGGGGAGATTTTTATCGTATCCTGGAGGAGGTGCGCTGGGAACTAGATATCCGCGGTTATAACCAGGTAAAACTATATGTCAGTGGCGGTATTGACGAAGATGATATTCGGGAATTAAATCCTTTAGTAGATGCCTATGGTGTAGGAACAGCTATAAGTAATGCACCGGTTATAGACTTTGCTATGGATATTGTAGAGATTGAAGGAAAGCCCAGGGCCAAGCGGGGTAAATGGTCTGGGGCCAAGCGGGTCATGCGCTGCCAGCAATGCTTTCAGGATAAGATCGTCCCTAAAACCCAAATGCTTGATGCTTGCTCTTGTGGGGGCCGTTTAGAAGACCTATTGATCCCTATGATTCACGAAGGGCAACTGGTTAGCCCTTTACCTCCCTCCCAGAAGATCAGGGAAAGAGTATTAGCCCAATTACAAAATATAGTTATATAATTTCAAATTATACACCACTTCATTATCGAGAAGTCTCATCTACTTCATAAAATATCCGATATTTGCCAGAGCGTAGTTCCCAAGAAGCAATCGGGCTGTCTCGAAGTTTTTTTCGGTTCTTTGTTTCAATCAAAGGTTGGTGCGTAAGCTGAACCCGGATTTTCTCAGTGATGAGTTTTCGCTCGAAGACAGTATAATAATATAAGTCAGCTTTCGCCTCCTCCGTTACTTCGATTTGGTATTCAAGCATTTAAAAGAGACCCGGGTGAAACAGCAGTTAAAGGCAACGACAAGCTCACTTGCGCATCTGGCGTGCGGCTTGCGGCACTTTGCAAGGCGCATGACAGTAAAGCGTTGATGTGGAGCGGATTGTTAGGCAGGGTTATTACTTTGCCTTAGCAACTGTCCTGAGTTTTCCTGGTATAAGTTGGATCAAGGAGCGTAACGCCTTATTGACAGCATCGGAGTCAGGAAAATACTTCCGCACATCTGATTCCAGCATTACCGCACCCTCTTCAAGCTTAAAATACTGGACAGCGGTCGTACCATCGGCTTTGTGAATTTTAACCTCGTGACCTTTACGATAGGCTTTGTAATACTTGCCTCGCACGCCGCCGCTAAAATCATATTCAGAGAGCATGTCGTCTTTCTCCGAACTCTCTCTTTTAGAGCTTATCTTCTTCATATGCCTTCCTTTCCATTTTTGTAGCCCTGCGACAACTTATGATGCGTAT
>MHDQ01000259.1 GCA_001803565.1 Nitrospinae bacterium RIFCSPLOWO2_12_FULL_45_22
TGGCCTATGGAATTTCAGAATCCTGAATGGTACCGTAGAAAGGGAGAGATAAGAAACTGGGATTCATTTCCTGAGGCAAGGGACGGAGATTTTTGCTCCCTGAAGGAGCTTGATACATCTAACAGGGAAGTATTAAAGGCCCTGATAGATGTCTATAAATACTGGATCGCTGTTTCTGACATTGACGGATACAGGCTTGATGCAGTAAAGCATCTTGAGGACTCAAGCACAGCAATATTCTGCTCTGCAATAAGGGAATATGCCCAGAAGATAGGGAAGAAAAACTTCTTCCTGTTTGGAGAGATTATCGGAGATGACAGATTTATAGACCAGTATATAGCACGCAATGCCCGCATACCGGAAACCAATGAGAGATTTCCATCCCTCGATGCAGCCCTGGATTTTCCCCTCTGGGGAATTCTTGAAGGGATTATTAAAGGTTTTATAAACCCTGCTGAGTTGAGAGCAAGATATGAAAGATTTAAAGAACTCTATAGCGACCACGGCCAGGCAGGTCAATATTTTGTTACCTTTGTTGATAATCATGACCAGATCGGGCGTTCACCACGAGGAAGATTTCTCCATAATAATCCCTTCAATAAACAGGCAGTGCTTGCTATAGGCTATTTACTCACGAGTTCAGGCATCCCCTGTGTCTACTATGGCACTGAACAGGGATTCGATGGTGGAGGTGACCATGATAAATACATAAGGGAATGCATGTTCGGTGGTAAATGGGGGGCATTTAATACAACAGGGCATCACTTCTTCAACGCCGAGAATCCCATCTATAAAGAGATTTCACTGATAGCAAAAATAAGACATGAGGAGCCTGCACTCCGCTATGGGAGACAGTATTTCAGAGAGATATCCGGAAATGGCATTGATTTTGGCTTCCCCCTTGATGGCAGATGTACATTAGCATACTCAAGGGTTCTTGATGATACAGAGATACTCATTGCCATGAACCTCGATACTAATCCGAGAAATGATTTTATAACAGCTGACGCTAACCTCACACCTGCTGGTAAGGAGATGGTGAACCTTCTGAAACCTGAATCGAAAGTCATTGTAAATAAGGCAATTGGACGACACATAATTAATGCCCCTTTCGACCCTCATGAGATTGCCATATTTAAACTAAGAGTAGATTGAGGGTCGCAAACCTTCAAAAATCATTTGATAAAGGTAAAAGGAAAGGATAATAAATGAAGAATGAAGGTTTGTCCCCGGACTGTCGCTTCCGGCGGCGTGCTTTCAGGGGATGAGAGGAGTGGCTATAGATTGCCCTCGTGGGGCATGTTGTTTTATCATTTGTCATATGGTTTCTATTATTTCAGGGTGCTTTATGGACACTTGCCGTCACCCGGCTTCTCAATGTCGGGGTCTTTAGCATATTTCTGGGATGGCTCGGTTTCTATCTTTCTGTAAGCGGCACATTGTGTGTAATTATTGCAGCGCTTTTTGGCCTCGGCATCCCTTTTCTTTTACTTAAAGGAAACCTTATTGATTTACCATGGGGAAGAGACCAGGAGAAAGATAAGGGATTTTATCAATATTTTGGAATTAAGGACGGAAGATCTTCAAAGAAGTAATCGAGATAGATGTCACAATTCTTTGTTTATAGGTTTCATTGGGGAGGTGTTAAATGTCAAACGATTTCGCCGATATCAAGGGTAAGGCTGAAAAGTTGAGAAAGGATATAGATGAAGTTAAAGCCCTTATAAGTAAGTGCAGTAATGAGGTATCGGCTGAGGTATCGACCATGAGGAATGAAGTTGATGACCTGTTAGCCAAAACTCTTTCCTCCCCTGAAAAGTGGGATGGGGCTAAGGATAGTCAGACTGATATAATTAAGAAGATTAGCGAGGTGTTGCCAGGTAGGATAAAGATGCTGAAGGACAGTCTAATCCAGGCAGCCGGTGGACCGGCTGTTAGTATGAAAGGGGTAAAGCGTGTAGTCATTCCAGGGATTATCCTTTTAATAATAATGGTAGGAATTTATATCTGGCTCCATTACTTTGACAAGATCCCTTCCTACGATAGGAATAGCGGCAAGGCATTTTTCAGGGCCCTTGGGAGGGTCAAGGCATCTACTGCAAGGCCAGAAGTAAGGCCAGAGGAAGTGTCTGATGCATTGAAGGAGCTATATGAAAATGGGGTCGGAAATGATTTATTGACATTAGAGTTTTTAGAGAGGATTAATTTCCTCAAGGGGTTTGTATCAAGCTTTACACTCAATGAGATCCCTATGAATGATAAAAAGATAATGGATTTAAGGGATAAGCTGCCCCGCACAGAGGAAGAAATAAAAGGGGTCAAAGTCAATACCAATGATAAGGAGACCAAGGAAAAGATCATTGTAGCGTTAAATGAGATCAAGCAAACCCTTGACGACCAAAAAAAAGAAAAGATAAAGTTGAACGACCTTGTTACCCTGATTGCTCGTATTACCTCTATTCCCGATTTCAAAACGAAGGTGGATGGCAAAGAGGTTGAGCTTTTGAACCCCATTAGAGTTTCATATCTCAAGGACCTTATAGCGGCCTGGTCAACCTCTGCCCTCTCACAAACCGACCCCCGGGTGGTTGAGATAAAAGATAAGATCGAGAGGATTGATAAGGAAGCAGTGGGGCTTTCCCAGAATGCTGGATTTTTCTGGATCACCAGCTACTGGAGGTGGCTAGAGATTGTATTCTGGGGAGAATTTGGGGTGATAGTTGGTATCCTTATCTGGGTGTGTGCCCAGCTAGAGGCAGGTAAATATACGAAGGATGTGTATGATAAAGAGAAATATTGGTATTTGACAGAGGTGGTTATAGGACCCATCGTTATCGTGGCGGTCTTCTTTCTATTGAAACAGTTTATAGGGACACTCTTGACTGGGATTACAGAGGAGGAGGTCAAGGGCTCTATTTATATTACCCTTGGCTTATCTTTTGTCCTTGGACTCTATATACGGAGGACGCTGGGCATCTTCGATTTTATTAAGCAAAAACTGCCACTTCCAAAGAATTGAGTTAACGAAAAAGAGCAAAATAATAGGGGTTAATCTGGCATTAGTGGCGGAACCCAGAATAAGTTACAATCTGAATATTCATTTTTTAAATATATCATATGCTTATCCACTTAACTCCTAATAAATCTAGCTCAAACTGTTCGCTGGTAAGGCTTTATGCGAAAAAAATGGGAGATCATTCAAATATTTAATTCATCAATAAAATGGTATAGTTACGGTTGGATTTAGGAGCTAAGTCAATAGGCATTATATCATTATAATCGACAGCGAGGGAAAATTTATTGGAATGATGGATGCCCGCGAGCTCAATTCTATCTTTATGTCTCCTGAGGCACCATTTAATTCAGATGACTTTGCAAGGTGGATAAACATGTCTGACACGGCTTCTCTAACAAACCTTTCAGGATTTTTGTCAGCTAAAGATGCCATCAAAAATGATTCGGACAAACAGAGAGCCCTGGAGAGAATGGAGGCCCTTAATACCGAGACCCTCCCTGTTATAGATGAAGCGGGAAAGTTTGTTGGGGTTGTTGACAGGTCCCGCCTAATAGCAAGTCTAATTATTGATGTGGCAAACAAAGTTCAGTGAAACTCACAAAAAATCATAATGGATTGTAACTGTTGAGCAAGGTTGGTCTTATATTGGTAAGCATTGAACACGTAAGAGGCGGCCGTATCTGGCTGTATTGATTTGGGTTTAATGGTCCGACACGGAGGATTAAAATATGGAGATAAACAGAAGTGTTCGGCTTGAAGGCAAAGATTATATACCTTCCGAAACCACAAAAGACTTGCTCGTTTTACATCATACCGTTGGTGGTACTGCCCTAAGCACAATCAACTTCTGGAAGACAGACCCTAACAGGATTGCCACTGCATATGTTATTGAAAGAAATGGTGAAATCTATGAGGTCTTTGACCCTAAGTACTGGGCATTTCACCTTGGGCTTAAAGGCACTGGCGGTGCTGTGGATAAGAGGAGTATTGGTATCGAGATTGCCAGTGAGGGGGGGTTAACCCAGAGGGATGGAAAACTATATTGTTTTGGCAAGGTTTCTGACCGGACATTGTTTACTCAGGAGTATTATGACCATGGAATGCCCTGGAGGGGATACCGCTTCTTCGACGCATACTCTGATGCTCAGATATCAGCGGTGATTGAGCTTATCAATCAGATCTGCGACCAGTTTAAAATACCCAGGCACACCCCTGCTAACCATTTTGGTGCCGATGATAGCTATCGACAATTTGCTGGTATTCTTGGCCATCATCATCTGCGACCTGATAAATCTGATATCCACCCTGGTTTCGCCTGGCAAGGGGTTATTGAGGGGTGTAGTCTGGAGTTAATTTAATTGGGTTAAAGCAAAGAAATATACAGAACACCGAAAAAGGGGAAGTTCTAAATTATGGGAGGGTATTATGGCTTTGAGGGCTGATGCTGTTTTTGAAGGCGGTGGGGTTAAAGGTATTGGATTAGTAGGTGCAGTATCCGAAATTGAAAGGGCCGGCTATGAATTCGAAAATCTTGCTGGTACCTCAGCCGGGGCAATCGTTACTGCCCTCCTTGCAGTAAACTATAATGCCGGAGAGATTAAAAGAGAACTTGAAAAGCTTAATTACAACAATTTCAAGGATGAGGGATTACTTGACAAACTAGGCATTGTCGGTAAGGGGTTGAGTATTGGCTTTGAATATGGAATCTACGAAGGAGAATATTTTGAAGCCTGGACGAGAATCTATTGGAGGCCAAAGGAAAAACCACATTTGAGCAAATAAGGACAGAATATAAAGAAGAGAAGTATAGATATAAACTGCAGGTGGTAGCAGCAGATATTACCGATAGAAAACTCCTTATTCTCCCAGGAGATCTAAGAAATTTTGGATATGATCCTGATCAGTTCAGCATCTCAAGAGCTGTAAGAATGAATATGAGTATCCCGGTATTTTTTGAGCCTGTTAAGCTGAGGGACAATAGCGGAAGGGACCATTTTATAGTGGATGGTGGGGTATTGAGTATAAAGTTATTCAACTTAAGCTACCAGCCTGGACGTTATCAGCCATTGGGGTTGAACGATCTATAGGAAATGGAGGTTGGGGGTGGACACACTAATTACATCTCTCCGGTTTGAAATTGGGTCTTTGCTCTTAGGTCTGGTGCTGATAGTGACCTTATCGCTTTGACAAGCCTGGTGCCGGGGTTGCAGTAGATCCGAGGGACAGGGCTTCACTGGCCGCTGTGCCCAAGTGAAAGTTCTCAATGTTGTCTGTCATCCTCTGAGTGAAGTCGTTTAGATTTAATAAAATATGCGTTGAGTCAGACTTTATGAATAGAGACGGGCTATGAACATTCTTAAGGCAATAGCGAAATTTATTGGTTGGTTGTCTGGTTCTTTAGCTGGAATTGGTGCCATTTTCGCCGTTTGCGGCTACCTAATAACTATTGCAAATTTACATTTATTGGGCCTGGATATTCGAATATTGGATTATAATACGGAATATTATTTGAGAAGAGGGGGGAATTTCTTTTTCTATCTGGTAAGCCTAATGGGCGAAAAGATATTGCTACCACTATTAGTCATAATGCTTATTGTATCAGTAATATTTCTTCTATTTTATGTAGTTATAACAAAAAGTTCTGTTTATAAGCATTTTGTATTATTTTGGAACAGAATTTTGAATATTAAATCTGAATATTCACCAGTTTTTAGGGCTTTAATTTTTATATTTATGGTTATCCTATTTATTTACCAGCTAGGTCCACGCTTAGAGTTATTTATTACCCCTTTGAAGATATCTAATCTATTATATGATATTGATGAAACAGATACTAACGCTCTAAAGAGTTCAATAAAGCGCTCCATTCTAAGTGGAGAAACCAAGGAATTGGCATTTCGTTTTTATGAAATTTTAATGTCTGTAGTTATGGCAGGTTTGCTATTATTCGTGGTCTGGCGTGTCACCCTCACCTGGCCGCTGCGAATTATATTAGTTTCTCCATTTGTCGTTATTTTTATTCTCTACCTTCTATTTTTGCCCATGGTTTATGGCGTATTGATACTTACCCCTGAATTTCCCCCCATCGCAGTTAGTTCTAAAAATGAGATGATTTCAAACCAATCTGGACCATTTTATCTTCTCAATAAGAAAGAAGAGGAATTTATCGTATGGGATTCTGCGAATAAGAAATTGATCTGGATTCCAAAAAAAGAAGTCAGCGTAGCGGAAATTTGGCGTAGTGAACCTCTTTTTAAAAAGCATCGAAAAGCGGAGGGGCCGGAGAAGCCATGATATTCCTTAAGGGAATATTAGCATATGTCAAACCTTTATCGTTATTCGTTTTCACTCTCTTCCTGTGGGGGTGTGCTCCCCTTTCTCCTGCACCAGATAAAGGAGTTTCTATTGGTAATATTCGCGTGGTGTATGGGGTAAATGCCTTTGTAAACCAAAGCAAAGCCTATAGCGGGATGAAGATTTATAGTGGGGACAAAGTGACAACCGGTCGTGATACTATGGTTTATGTGCAATTTCCTGACGGAGGCGTTATTCAGATAGACCAAAATACCGACCCAGAATTTTACCAATGGTTTGAGCGTGGCAAGTGTATTATTAGAATTTTTTTCAAATTCGGCCAGGCATATGGAGAAACAAAAATAGGATGCGATTGGTTATTGGATACCGGGCACTTGGAAGGAGTACCAAAGACAAAATTTAATATAGAGATCACTCCAGAACGGTCAATTTTAACAGTTATACAAGGAAGGATGGAATTGACACAGCCGGAACGGATGTCGGTTGAACAATCATATCAAGTTGTGGTTTCTAAAAATAAGGTGGAGGGTGTGCGTGAACTTTCTCCCCAGGAGCTTCGTTCAGTGACTCGTTGGCGAGAACCGTATATTGATAGACCAGGCTGGTGTTGTAGTGGAGGAAAGGTCTTTGAAAGCTATCCTGAAGACTGTAAAGGCAGGAAGGGCTTTTTCTCCTATGATGAAGAAGAGGTCAGGGAGGGGTGTATACCGAGAGAAGAGAGAATGGGCTGGTGTTGTAGTGGAGGAAAGGTCTTTGAAAGCTATCCTGAAGATTGTACACGAAGGACAGACTTTTTCTCCTATGATGAAAAAGAGGTCAGGGAAAGGTGTAGACCACCGATCCCAAAGAGGATACCAAAGAGGATACCAAAGAGAGGTGTCGGACCGTTCTAGAGTGACCGTTGTATAGCCTCTTTACCTATTCCTGAACCTCTCCTAAAAATAGGAAGAGCGACTATTTAAATGTCTCTTTTGTGGTAGCAAAACTTAAGACCCAATTAAGGTCAAAGTTATAGAAATGGAGGATTTTAAGATGCCTGGCATACGCTTTAAGGAGACTATGGATGGCTATCTGGGGCAAAATATCATGCATTTCAGGGATGGGGAGGACTACGGCATAAGGCACGATAATGCCATCAGGTTTGATATCGAGATAGAGATTGACTCAGTGGATAAGTTTATCCAGGTCTCTTCCCACCATGCCGCCGTAAATGGGATGTTTTACTGCAAGTCCATAGGTGGGGAAAAAGGTATGGTTATCGAAAATGGAAGGTTCAACCTCTTTGATGTAGACCCGCAAACAGGCCACAGGAGAATGCTCTATTCCTTTAACTTCAATGCCCCTGATGGAATTCAATACTATTTTTCAGGATTCAAGGATATCTACCATGACAAGGTGGTGGACATGCTCGAAGATATGACCACCCTCTTTGTGAGGATATATAAGGGGAGGGACGAAACCAGCGATATTTACGGCAGCGGGGTTATGTATTTCAGGATCAAAGACCTGGCCTCTATGGTAAAGATGATAAGGTCCGGGGAGGTAATAGAGGCAAGTAATTTCCTGGAAAAATATGCTACTGTAGCCAAGTTTGTCAGCTTTTTTATCGCAGAAACCCTTAAGACCTATACCCCTGGGCCAAGGTTCTTGTACACCACGAGATATGAAAACCTGTTACTTTCAGGGGAACTTAGAGAGAAAGGGGACGATAGACCACGAAGATTCTTCTTTTTCTCCGGTGAGCATGACAAAGGCTTCCCCTGGGGTGATGAGGAGACCATGAGCGATGCTGCCCTGCTAATATCTGATTCAAATGGAGGGTACCTCCGCTTCGGCATCACCAGACATTCTTTGAAGGGGCTGGATGTGGACCTGGAGGGCAACAGGTATGTCTATAGCGGTGAGTTATTCAGGATCAATAATGGTTATTCTGTCTCCTTCTCTGAGATAAGGGATTATAGAGAGGGTGGCAATATAGAAAATATACAGGCTGAGATCAGGCTCAGCCTTGATGTGCAGAAATACAAGAAGGTGGACATGAGCTTCAAGCCTATAAGGAGACTGGCCGGAATAATTCCTGATAGATTTGAAGCCGAGGTCCGTAAATACCTGACCATGTTCCCGCTATTGGGCCATTTCACAATACCCCACCGGGTGAGGGTGAAGGAGGGGACTATCAAGATTACAGACAGCAGCGGTGAGACCACCTATTCTATTGACCCAAACAACACCTTCGGGGAAGGGGAGCTGGGGGAGATAAATAACTTCAGAGAACCTACCATGTATTACAACTATATGTGCGGTATACACCCATTTGCCCAGGCCCTATTTCTGAAGATTACCTCAGGCACCCTGCGGAATGAAAGGGAACAGTACTTTAAAGATATCGTTGATAAGGCCCTGGGCAAGGCAATTAAACGGGATATAAAGAAAAACCTTTTGCTAAAGGATTCTATCAGAAACAACCCGGCAGAGCCCACAGTGGTAAAGGATGATATCCTTACCCTGGTAAATGACCATTACCCTACGGCGGTGCTCCTCAGGAGGGTCGTTATGGTGGAGAATAACGGCCAGACCTTCTATGGTCTGGAGGAGTATATAGACGCAATAAATAAGGCACCCATAAACTCTGATAAGGAAGCCACAGTGGCCGTTTTTACCTATAAAGACGCAGACAGGTGGGATGGTAGTGCGCCCAGCGAGGGGCAGGTTCTGGAGATATACAACAGTGGAGAGAAATTTGAAGTGCTTGACAGGGTAATAGAAGAGTCCGGATTCTTCCCTGTTCTGGAAAAGGCCCTGGCCAATTCGGGTAAAAAGAAGGAGGATTTCTGTATCTTCATCAAGCCGAGCTTCATGTTCTTTTACTCGCTTAAGGACAAGTCCACATATACAGACCCTGCCCTGGTAGAATACCTGGTGGAAAGGATATACGAAAAGGGCTTCCGTAACATTAAAATAGCAGAGGCCAGGAGCACCCTGAGCGTATTCTTCAGTAATCGAGATGTCAGATCAGTTGCCCGCCATATCGGGTACAGAGAAGATGGAAGATATGGGATTGTAGACCTCTCAGATAATCTGGAGCAGTGGGATTACGGTGGTAAACTGGGCAGGCATTACGTTAACAAGGAATGGAAATCTGCCGACTTCCGCATATCCTTTGCCAAGAATAAGACCCACTCCTATGCCTATTACACCCTGTCCATAAAGAATATCTATGGGGCCCTCCCCATGGAGTACAAGTTCAAGACCTATCACTGCGATATGGGAGACATCTACGAGCCTACTATTGATTTTATAAAGGCCTTCCCCATACATTTTGGATTCATAGATGCAGTGGCAAGTGCTGATGGCCCGTTCGGCATCTTTGCGGACCCCTATCCCCAGCTCACCATGACCATAATGGCAAGTAGGGACCTGGTGGCTCTTGACTGGGTCGGTGCGGCAAAGATGGGTCTAAGCCCCATGCTCTCCAGATACATGCAGGAGGCTGTAAAGACCTTCGGGAAGCCGAGGATAAAGACAAAGGGGAACGATCAGCTTTACCGGTTCTGGGCCAATATCCCGCGGGTTGCCAGTTATGGCTCACATATGCTGGACAGACACTACACCTTCGGATACCCGCTCTATTATATAATGAGCGAGATGGACCCAGCCTTTCCTCCGAAACCTTCTGAGTCAGACCTATTGAATGAACTCCGTTCCTTGTTCGCCAGTGCCAGAGAGGTCTTCTTCAAGACCCCCCACAACCCACCCTCATGGCTCCATGAGGTCATAAATAAGGTCATATTCAGGCTATGGCAGTAAAATAGCTATGAGTAATGAATTATTTTTTAAGGAATTTATAATGGTGGGAGAATTGTAGAAATAACAGACAGATAAAGGGTTCCAATGGGATGAAATAGGCCGGGGAGGGTAAATAGTGATGGGAGGGAAGAGCATGAGAAAATATTTGATAAGAGATAATGTCCCCAAAGTTATCTTGTTAAATCACCTGTTGCTCTTATGGTTTATATCAGCATGTGCTTATGTGGGCTTTATAACATATTATGACCCTATTACATATAAGAGCCTCACGGATTTAAAACCTGAGGTAATGGCTTTATATGGGACTTTTACTACGGATTCTGTCGATGCTAGTCAAATTGCAGCCACTCGCCTGAAGCTTGCCCAGATATATGAATATGAAAAAGGAAAAGGAGAAAAAAATAGAGAAACCTACGAACAGATTAAAAAAATTCAGGCGATGTTTGAGAGGCATGTTAGTGACAGGTTGACCACTGGCAGATGGACCACGACCCACTTAAACAACCAAAAACAAAACATTGCGGAAGCCTTTGATATAGCTATAAAGACCGAGAGATTAAAGAACAAGAATGAATAGGAGGCAAACTATGGGTTCAAAATGGGAGGATTTCATTGATAATCTAAGGGATGAGGCGGGCAAGCTGGCAAAAGATGAACTCAAAGATTTAATCAAGACCGCCAAAGATGATTCAGAGGACTTTATTAAAGAACAGGGACAGAAGTTGGAGATCTATCTGACCCAGCTTGCTTCAGGCCAAATAACAAAGAACCAATTTGAGGGCTATGTCCTGGATATCAAGGAGCTAACAGAAATGAAAGCCCTCCAGATGTCCGTCGCTGCCAAAGCAAGTGCCCAGCGTATGGTAAATGGAATAACCGATCTCATAATAGATGGGTTGCTTATGTTAATTTAATAAGAGGGTTTTGTTAGGTATCGTTCCATAGGGCAAAATAGCTGAGAATAATTACTGGTTTTTGTAGGGCATATTGCTTGAGGATGCCGTTTTATAAGAATCATTTGGGAAACGCTCCTTACATGATCCATTGATCGCAATTGATACGGGCGAGGCTTTATGAAATTAAGTCATTTTTTTCCTACCTCTGAGCAATTAAAACTTATCCAGGGTGTAGAAGGTGAACTGCTCAAGCGTAAGCGCCTGGGAAAATTGGGCGGTATTGCGGCTTTTGCCGGTGCTTTACTCCAACTACTGATCATTGTATGGGATAAGCAGATCCCCATTGAAAGTATTATAGATTTCTTTAGAGACTTTATTTTTCTGCGATGGGGAGAATTATTTAGCTATGAGTTTAGCGGGATGTTGCTACTTTTTGCTGGGGCCGGGAGCTACTTATTATTGAAATGGACAGGTTTTCTCATCAAAGAATCCGAAGAGCCTTTTAGGTATACCTTCTGGATTGAACCCTTCGAGGCAGTGAAAGAAACCCCTGGTGCGCGGTTCACCATTAAAGAGGACGACCGGTTCCATTTGCTCCATCATGACCTCATGGAAAGACTCAATGAGCGGATTCGAAGGCTTTCTTTACTTGAGGAGGCCTCGAAAGAAGACTCTACTCCTCAAGGGGGTCTGACGTCACACATTCATATTGACGGGCATTACGCCATACGGGAGGAAAAAGATAAAGAATGGGTCATCCATGTGATGCCCCGCATCCGAATCGGTCCCCCCGGCAGAGCCGCAACCTTGGCTACCCCTGTCAAGTATCGACTCGATGAGAAGGAAAAAGAGTATGTCTTAAATGCTGATAAATATAATCAAATCGTTGAGCGGGTCTACTTCAATATAGCCACCCAGGTTTACAGGCAGATAGAGTCCGATGTGAAGGGAAAGATCGCTCTATTCCCAACTCCTTATTTGCGGGCGGTTGCCCTCTTTCACGAAGCAGAGGACTTTGCCAGATCCAATACTATTGATGCGTATGATCTTGCCATTGATTTATACAAAGAGGCCCTGAGATATTTTAATATCGCGGAGATGAAATGGATTTCAAAATGCCTGTTAAAATGTCGCCTACTTTGGCGTACAGAGGTCAAATTTCAGCATATAAAGGCCATGGTGCAGATCGGATATGCTAAGTGCCTCATTTACAAAAGGGTACTCTCTGCTCTTTCGGGAAGATATATGAATCCCTTGTTCGAGATACGGAACGAACTCCATGAAGTAAGGAATAAATTGTTTCTGCTACATAACAGGATGAACAAAAAATGGCCCATAGAATTTTCCAAGAAGGATAAAACCGGCTTCCATAAGGAAGAAGATATTAAGGAAAAAAATCGCTTAAATACCCTTATGGCCCTTCTTACTTTTCCAAAGGACTCCTGGCGAAAATATTTCACTCTTAGTCCTAAACAATATCTCTTTGAAAAGCAAACGTGTTTGCTCTTTGACGCTTATCTGGTTTCTGCCCTGACCCATTATTACCTGGATGCTGCGGCAAAGGCCAAAGACTATCTTGCCGATGCCAAGGATGTTGCCCCCGCCATGAGTGAGAGAAATGCCCTTTACCTGTTTGCCTCAGGAGTGATCGAGCCCGATCCTGACCAAGCCATTTCCCTATTACGACAAGCAACAGAAATAGCACCAGACTTCCAAATTGCCCAATACCTCCTGGCCTACTGGATAGAAGTGAAATTTAGGGCGCAGAACGAGATTATAAAGCAGAGGACGGAGAGCGTGATGAAAGGATACGACAAGGTTCTTGAACTAAATCCCGGCAATATTGCTGCCTTATCCGCTCAAGGTTATTTATGGTGGCTGCTGGGAAATTCTGAGGAAGCCAGGAAAAAATTCGACCAAGGGAGCGAAATTAAAGCAGTTGCTTCCGAAATCTATATCGGCGAACTTCAGTATGGCCTGGCCCGGATCGCTGCGGAAGAAGACGACTTCAATACAAGCTATGATCTGTATACTCAGGCCCTCTCGGCTGATCCAGGAGTCGGTGCTTACTCAATCACGGCCAGCAGGCGGGCTACTACAGCCGCCTATTACGGTTATATCGATTCCGCCATGTTAAAACGATATAAACGCTTTAAAGAAAAAGTCGAGAAAAACATCAAAGGCTTGGAGAGGTCGGTTGAAGACAGAGAAGGTAAGGTTCTTAAGAAGACCCTAAATGCGATCTATTGCCCGTTGCCATTAGTGCTGCTGCAGGAGGAAGAAAAAGGTAAAGTGTCCAAAAAGACGCTCGATGCGGTTTATAGCTTTGTACTGAATGATTATGGCAACGCATGCCTAAACTATTTTCACCGCTTCGGGAATATGTATCAGTTAAAAAACGCCATAAATGTATATAAAGAAGCGATTGAGAAATATCCTCAGAATAGAGTCGCTCATTACAATCTCCATAATGCCTACATGAATGCCTACATGTGGAGAGGTAAAAAGGGGGATATGAAGGAGAGGATAGGATATCTGGAAAAGGCAGAGAGGCTTGGTCCCACCTGGCCGGTTGCAGTGATTGCTCTAGCTCAGTCTCGATTAAGGCAGGGTCAAGATGAGATCAGGAAGATGATGGAAGAAGCCACCAAGCAAATTAATATGGAAAACGAAGCTCGCGACGAATTGGAAAAGAGGGAAAAGCTTTTAGCAAGGGGCAGGGAGGAAGAAAAAATCATAGTTTCTCAAGGTGGAGCTAAAGGGCAAATGTCAGTGAGTACCCGGGTTGGGAAAGACCAGCAATCTGAAGATGTTAAAGTGCTAGAGCTGAAACTATCTGAAACGCATAAAAAAGTTCAAACTCACGGGAAAAAAGCAAAGGAGCTGTATGAGGAGGCAAAAAAGTTGTCGGGAAAGAACGTAAAGGATGTATTACCCGAAATAAAAACCATAATCGAAAGGAATAAACTATCATCTATGTATGAATTGAAATTTGACATAAATGGTGAAGGGTTAGATATGTTGCTCTCAGAAGAAATAGGAAAGGATAGGTTAGATAAAAATGATGTAGAAGCATTGAGGGTATGGGCTGGATTATTAGCAAATAACTATCAAAGTGAAAATGACAAGGCGCAAGGCGCAGCCAAAAAACTATGCCAGTATATTCAGGATGAGTATTATCCTGACAATTTCGATGTGAATTTGATTCTCTTTAAACTGCCTATCTGCTTCGCTCATGTTAAGTGTTAACAGTTTATTTTTATTGGCTTTGCATGAGTTGCTAAAGA
>MHDQ01000260.1 GCA_001803565.1 Nitrospinae bacterium RIFCSPLOWO2_12_FULL_45_22
GGTTTGCCTGATGATAGTCTCTATTTCTTTGACCCTGCATTAAACCTCAATCCTGCCGATTCTGCAGATCCCCGGAGTTTCATCCCTTTGGCCCAAGGAGTTACTCTTTTTCCCGGGTTCGTATTTCCCGGCCCCGGTGAAATGAATGCTGACAGCGATGGTAATGGCAAGCTGGACAGCTACCGCCTTTTCTCCGTAACCCTGCCTCCGAACTTACCCGCAGGGGTATATTATGCCTTTGCCGCCTTAGCTGAACCCGGCACAGTTCGGAGCGGTAACGCCAAACTAATCGGGCAGGTCAGCATTGCTCCTTTTACGATTAACCGTTAGCAGATTAATTGATTGACTGTGGGTTTAATAATTGGTTTTCCTATGCTACGAGTACCGGCTAGAAATGTTAAGCTTTTCTTTTTGCTACTATTAATGGTAGGGCTGATTTTCTTGTCCACCAGTCCGGGTTGGGCAGCAAGGATTAAAGCTATAAATGTCATACCAGATCCCACGAAATATCGCGATTGGGCCAGAATGCCATCGCTAAATGATAAAGGGCAGATAGCCTTTATAGCTGGTATCTTTCAGGATGCTTTTCCGGATAGAACCGATGTCTTATTCTATGATGGTAACACCTTTACTAACATTACCGCGGATATGGATATTAGTCCGCACGCGGCTAATAATTGGCCCAACAACCCTATCCTCAATAATTATGGCCAGATAGCCTTTCATAAGGGAGGCGATATCTATTTTTATGATGGTATCAGTATCAAGAATATTACCGGCAAACTCGAGATAGAACCTTATGATCTTTATCTTTATAGCTATGTGCTTAATGATTCAGGTCAGATCGCTTTCCCAGCCACTTCTTCCGCTGGGTATGATGTCTATTTTTATGATGGGACCTCGATCATCAATATCACGGCTGATTTGGATATGGATGCTGGTGCCCCCAGTCTCAATGATAATGGCCAGATTGCCTTCCATGTCTATGGTGCCGCGGCTAATCATTGGGATATCTATTATTATGATGGCGTGACCCTTACCAATATTACCGCCAGTTTGGATATCTCTGCCTATTCACCCATTATTAATAATAAAGGACAAATAGCCTTCCGGGGCCAGACCGGCGAGTCAGGGCATCATGATATCTACCTTTATGATAGCACGGGCATTATTAATATCACTGCCCAGGCAGGTATTTATCTTGATGCCGATTTTTACCATGCCCTTTGGTTAAATAATAATGGTCAATTGGTCTTTAACGGTACTGATAGGTTCTCGGACAAATGGCTCACGGATAAAACAGGGATCTATCTTTACGAGGGAACTGCCCTCACACACATCTCCTCTTACTCCAGTCGGCTTAGCCTGAATGACCGGGGTCAAATAGCCTTTTTCTCGTCGCAAGGACCGTTTCCCACTAATGTCTATTTTTATGATGGGAAGAGCATAGTTTATAGAGGTCCAGGAGGATGTTCAGAAGGCATTATACACCTCAATAACAAAGCCCAGATAGTCTATGAGACACCGGCATGTACCTTTGGCCAATCGATCTATTTTTTTGATGGGACTTATAGCAGTAATATCGTAGAATTGCCCAGATCAGCTAATCTCAGGATCAGCAAGGTAGTAGCCAATGAAAATAGTTTCTCAGCCGAGGACCCTGCCCTCAATGATCAGGGACAGATAGCCTTTGTGGGACAGGATCGTGGGGACTATTATAAAGATGTCTATCTCTATGAGGGAGATAAAATAACCAATATTACCGCGGATTTAAAGGTTCATGCCCAGGCCCCGGCCATTAATAATAGCGGCCAGATAGCCTTTTTGGCTAGTGATTTTAACGCTCAGAAGCCTGATATTTATTTTTATAATGGTCAAAACCTTGAAAATATTACAGCCGATCTAAATATCTCAGTTAGCGGCCCCAGCCTCAATGATCTCGGTCAAATAGCCTTTCTAGGCTCTTACTCATACGGCAGCCCTGATCAGGGTTATAAACAGATTCATCATATATATTTTTATGATGGGTCCGAAGTGACCAATATGACGGCCAATTTAAATATTTCAGTGATATATAATTATAGCATTGGCCTTAATAATAAAGGTCAGATTGCATTCTGGGCTCAGGATAGCTCTTCCGGCCGTAAGGATATTTATATTATGGATGGTACCAAACTCATCAATATCACTTCCCGACTAAATGACGTAGAATTCAGCTACATGCCTGATGTTGATCTAAATGATCATGGCCAATTGACCTTTTCTGCTCATATACCGGCTTCTGGGAGGTATGGAGTTTATTTTTATGATGGGATTGCATTTAAATATACCCCTGCCCTTTCAGATCTTCCCATTGGCCGCCCAAATATCAACAACCAAGGTCAAGTTGCCTTCATTAGCTGGGATCAGCAGAATCCGCATGTTTATCTCTATGATAGGGATATATTGATTGATATTACTGCTAACTTAGAGGTTAAGTCCTTTAGGCTAAGTGGCTTGAGCTTAAACAATAAGGGTCAGGTAGCTATTGGTTATACACCTTACCCTTATGGGTATAATAAAAGTCAACAGGATATCGCCTTCTATGATGGGCAAAAGTTTATCAATATTACCCATAATGAAACTAAATATTGCCCTTGCTCTTCCCTTGACATTAATGATAAAGGTCAAACTGTATTTTCAGGAAGAGACTCTGCCGACAGAATAGCCCTCTATTTCTATGATGGGAGAGACTTTACCAATATTATTTCTGATAGCAATATTAGCCATTACTCTGCAACTCAGCTTTACCCCAGTTTGAATAATAAAGGTCAGGTTGCCTTTTCCACCCCACAATTTTATTTGCATGGCCCTTCTCCTAATGATATTTATTTCTACGATGGGAACATCCTTAAGCATATTACCGCCAATATGAGGCTATCAGTATCTCCTCCCAGCTTGAATAATAATGGCTGGATAGCCTTCTCGGGCGCTACCTGGGATGAACATTGGAAGCAAATATCCAATATTTACCTTTATGATGGTAATACCCTTAAGAATCTTACCGCGGATTTAAGAATCTTGGCTAATCCACCCACCTGGGCTATTTCGCCCAGCCTCAATGATCGGGGTCAGATAGGATTTACAGTATATAAAAAGGATTACACCCGTTCAGATATCTACCTTTATGATGGGGAGAAGTTTAGCAATATTACCAGCCATTTGACCGTTTCTTCCTCAAATCCAAGCCTTAATAATAATGGACAGATAGCCTTTGAAGGTTTTGACGACGCCACTGGCCGCCGGGACATCTATCTTTATGATGGAAAGCAGATCACCAATATCACTGCCAAGCTAGCTTTTTCTACCTCATCGCCTGTACTGAATGATTATGGTCAGATAGCCTTTAAAAAATGGATTCGTGAAGCCACTGCCGTAGGGTCCCCTGCATATATAGTATTGCCGGCGGAAGAGGTCTATTTTTATAATGGCAGCAAGATCATCGAGGTCATCCACCAGATAAAGGTAGACTATCTTGACCTTTCTTTGAATAATCAAGGCCAGATAGCCTTTAGTGATAAATATAATATCTATCTTGCTCAGCCTAATAAGTCACCTATAGCAGAGGCAAGTAATAATCAGAAGGTTGTCCCTGGCTCTACAGTAAAGCTGGATGGCTCAGGCAGTAGCGATCCGGAAGACGATCCCCTCTCCTACTCGTGGTTCTTGGTGGCAAAGCCAGCGGGTAGTAATGCCTATCTAGCTGATCAGAATAAGTCAAGTCCTAGCTTATTAACCGATCTGGCAGGTATCTATGAAGTACAATTGGTAGTCGGTGACGGTATAGATGAGAGTGCTCCGGATAAAGTAATTATTACTGCGGTTGGTCCCAAACAAGGCCCCGTGGCTTATGGCGGCCCTGATCAGGTGGTATCTACTGGCTCTACCGTTATTCTTAATGGGGCTAATAGTTATAGCCCCAATGACGATGATCTAGTCTACAACTGGTCCATTATCTCCAAACCGGATGATAGTAGGACCCCTCTGGCGAATGCGTATGGTGAAAAATGGGCCCTTATAGCGGATGCAGATGGTATCTATGAAGTACAGCTGATAGTCAGTAATGATCAATCAGTAAGTGAACCTGATACCGTGACCATCATTGCCCTGGGAAAAGGCGCAAAGATCAGAGTAGCCTCCAATAAATCTCAATATATGCCGGGTGATACCCTCCAGCTATATATCTGGACCGGTAATGCCACCATAACGCCAGAAGTTAAAGCCGATGTCTTTATGGGAATCGGCTTCCCTAATGGCAGGCTCTATTTCTTTGACCCGGCCTTGAACCTGAAACCAGCTAACCCTACTGATCCAGGGAGCTTCATACCCTTTGCCCAGGGAGCTATCCTGACCTCCGGTTTCGTATTTCCCACCTCGGCCGAGATGAATGCCGACAGCGATGGCAACGGCAAGTTGGATACCTTTCGCCTCTTCTCGGTAACCCTGCCACCTAATTTACCCCTGGGTTCCTATTTTGCCTTCGCGGCTCTAGCCGAGCCGGGCACGGCCCAGACAGGTGCCCCCAAACTCATCGGGCAGGTCAGTATCGCCTCTTTTATTATTAGCCCTTAGCAACTTAAAAGAAGAAATGAGCAATCTGAAGTCTAGCCAATTTATTTACGTCTGCTTAATTGCAACCCTGATTCATCTAACTTGGTTTGGTTTAGCCTGGGCTAGTAGTTTTACTATTAGCCCTATATTCGATAACCTCAGTATCTTGGTCAGCTCCCCCTCGCTTAATAACAGAGGGCAGATAGCTTATGTAGGTAGTAAAGAAAGTATGAGCAATCGAGGGGATATATATTTTTATGATGGCACTACCCTCACAAATATCACTACCAAGCTGGATCAATCGGCCTATTCCCCTATCCTTAACAATAAAGGCCAGATCGCCTTCAGGACCCTGGCCGGCGAAGGACGGTACGAGATCTATTTCTATAATGGTACCAGCCTTACCAAGATTAGCGATGCGGCAAAGATTTTTATCCATCCCGGTAACTATTATTACCTTACCTTTAATAATGCAGGACAGATAGCGTTTATTGGCAGCAACCTGATTAATGATTCCTCAGACCTCTATTTTTATGATGGCTCCACCATCCACAATATTACCTCTGATTTAAATATCATCGTCTCTGCCCCAGATCTTAACGATAAAGGAGAGATAGCCTTTATAGGGGATAACAATGTCCTAGCTGCATACCCCTCTGACGAGAGTTCGAGCAATGACTTCTGTACAGAGACGAATCCGCACAGGTAGGCTTCGGAGTTATTGCATCAC
>MHDQ01000261.1 GCA_001803565.1 Nitrospinae bacterium RIFCSPLOWO2_12_FULL_45_22
CCATACCCGTAGCACAGGCATTCTCTATCCGGGTGATGGGCATCTGACGTAACTTGAGGGGACCACCAATAGTCATACCCGTAATACCCGAGCCAATGGTACCTACCCAGGCAGCCTCATTTTTTGGCTCATAGATAATCCATATCCTTATACCTTAGCCTTAGCCTTACTTCTGACAAGAGTAAAATTCTTTAGTCCCAGTCTCTGACATAGTAGTTCAACATCTGGCTTATCTCTGGCTTTTATCCACTGTGCCGGAGTTATACCTTTTTCCATAATTTCTCTGTCAATTTCCTCACGCAACTTATGAATCCATTCCAGGGATTTCGTCTCCCATTCTTTTTTATGTTTCATATTCTATTACCTCCTCGGGTGAAACGATTTCTACCAAAGGAAATCCTAGCCGTAAATTAACTGAATGTACTGCACGCCTTGTCCGAATATTTACTATATCACGGAAATTCCAAGATACCACTGCATCCACTCCATTAACCGTTGCCATAGCAAGATGGCGTAAATCTAATCTGGCCCCTTTGCGAATGAATCCTTCCCTCTCATATATATCCAGAAGGTCTGCGCATTCCTCATCTTCTGAGAGTATCTGAAGGGGAATCTTTCTGATTTCTTCCAGCAATTGGCCTCTCAAATTATCCAGTGGACATTGTTCAATCTCCTCAATGACGACGTTCGAAATAATGGCAATATGTCTGCCTTCTAAAATTGAATTAAGAAGGATACGGGTTATTTCTACCCTGCGAGGCATTTCAGTATCAAATAATGCCCCAATTACAGAAGTATCCAAATAAAGCCTCATCATATCCTCTCGATTATACTCCGTTAATCATCATTCCTACACAATGGTTCATGAAGATAACTGGACGGTCAATATCATTAATAGCTAAAACTGGTAGCACCATCCATCGAACCCCATCTCATATCTTGACTGGTAGGATGGATCCCAAGCTTGTCCAATGTACTCCACAGTCCTTCAACCTCAAACTGAGGGATAACTCGGTAACCACTGACTCATGATCAGTGAAAACACTTCCCTAAAATCCCGCTTCCTCGTAGAAAGCTAGACCTTATGATTGACTTTCAGGGGTGCCGGTTACTACCCGAAATCTATACCTTAGAAATGGGTAAGGGGGGACGTAGCCACCCCCTCCCCGTTGTCGCAATGGGGTCAATTCCCCATATTTACCAGCGTGACCCTTTCGGTCACCTGGCGGCCCCTGCTAGATTGCCCCAAAAACAGAATAGGTGGGTAATGATATCGACCTTTGCCTGTTCACCAACAGGTGTTCTCTTGTCAACACGATTACCGCAGATATTCGATAAGTAACTACGTCGAGACTGTTCTTAGCATTACATTGAGCCTTCCCCTGCTTTTCATAAATTAACGTAGGAGAGAGCCTTGTGTGGCCGATACTCGTAAGCTAACTTCTCCCATGCGGTTACCTCTCCTACCTCTCTCTATTAGGTGTACCCTTTTGAGCTTCCACAAAGAAACCCTCCTCCGGATACGCTGCAGACCCTAAAGAGCAAGAGCCAGGGATAGCCCCGTGCTCACCGCCGCATAACGCTCGCCTTCAGCGGCGCGCCGCTGTTTGGCGCGTCCGCTGGAAGGCGTTGTTAGACGCTATTCCTTTGCAAGGTGCTCTACAGATGCACCCACCACTCATCAGCCGATACTCTCTTAATCACCCTCTTTTCATGAAGAAAACTGAGTATTCGGTCCACGTCTCCCCGCTTAATGAGACAGGTATCGCGATTGCGATCAAGGAAACGACACTTTTCTCGTCTCACGCTCGTCGCTTGTAACTCCTTTAAAAGCTCTGGCGCAGTCGGATACCTTCCCGTTCGCTTCCTCAACATCACGATTGCCTCGTACAAGCACACCTCCCCGGTCTCTTCCCTCAACCGCGTGACGTGAGACAGCACTTCTTTCACGGTCTCAGCTACGGCCACTATCTCGCCGGGCAGGTCCATACGGCACAGGGCAACTACTATTGGCACCAGTTTTGCACTGTCTTTCAGCAGTTGGAAGGCCGCTTCCGTGAGATTCACATGATAGTTGAAGGGTAAGCGTGCGTACAAGAGGTCGGGCTCGGCAGCGCACTTTAGCTCCATGCTACCACCCGCTTTCGCGACGAATCCTGGCACCGCCTTGGCGAGAGGATCAATATCGGCGGCATCAAAGTCCGTCTCCCGCCGCTGTGCAGAATCTCGGTCCAGCAACAAAGAAACCAGCTCCGTGTCTGCGCAGACCAGAGAATAGGGCGCCGAGTTCTCAGTTGAGGCACGTTCGCCCATCGATTCTAGCCACTGGGTAATCCCTTCAGAGACCAAGCGAGACGCGGACGCCGAGTACTCCTCTATCCGGCTGAGGAGTTCAGCGAAAGAATCAAGAGCTTCCTGAGCTGAAGTTGATCCAGCGCAGTAGTGTTGAAGGATCTCGCTGAGGCGCTCAATGAATTCATGGTAGACAACGTTGCCGGGACACACATAGGAAAGCTGGCCGCCCAGACGGTCCGCATACTTCCGCGAGATCGTAGCGTGGTCGAGGCTCGGTAGCTCCAATTTAAGGCTGGCAAGGTCGCGGGAGAGGTCATGCAACAGGTTCCGGTAATCACGGTACTGGCCGGGCTCTTGGAAAAGTTCTAACTCTTTCGAGGCGCATGTGCGACAGCCTCGCAACAATCTGGTCCAAGCGATAGCACCGCAGCTCTTGCAGCGATATTTTTCCAGCGTCTCTTCAGATGAGGTCATAGTTTCTCTCCGTGGCGTCTAACGACTGAAATCAGCGGTGGCTGTAAGCCATCCGCTGGAGTGATTTGTTCGACCTCTATCGTTTTCTCTTTTTAGGTTTTTTGAATTCTTTTACAAAAGCCATAATTAGATTATCTATGATTTTAGGATATGAGGTATTAAATGAATTGTCATCGATCTTAAACAAATTTTTATCACATTTATCAAAAATATTTTTCATTTTAAGGCAAATTTGCATAAAAAGGTTAAACTGCTTATCTTTTTCTGGCGGTAAATTAACTAAACGGTAATTGCCAGAATTAGTAAAAAAATCTTGATTTTCTTGAGTAAAAAATCTTACTGTGTATTGCCTATCTATTGGGGGAATCAAATTAGGTATTATATGCGCTAATGTCTTCGAGTGGGCAACTATCGTAGACTCAGAAATAGAAACCCTTAAACCAAAATAAACATCTATTAATTTTGATAAGATATCTTTATATTCGTTTTGGTTTAAATTATCCCATCTTTTCTCTAAAAACCTTTCACAAGATTCTTTATGGCTGATAATAGCTCTCTTAAAGTCATCAAATTCAACCATCTTGGCTTTGGTATCCTCTGGATCTCCCATCCTATGCATACCCCACGATGCCAATGTGGCATAAATCATTTCAATATGACGATCAGATAAGAAATTATTTCGTTGCTCTTTTATAGATTGAATATGGAAGTAGATTGACGGTCCACCAAATTCTTTAAGAACGGCCAAGGACAATTGATAATAATGATTTAGGTTGCTGATTAGTAATTCTTCGTTATGCATTATTTCTCTTTAGGTCTAATGCCGAGTTGAGCGGAATGGCCGGAGCGTCAGACCGGAGGTCTGTAAGCGCAGGACATTTCCGCTCCAACGATTTGTTGGAGGCGCGCGAATCGCGGCGCGCCGGAAACAAATTGTTGGAGTTTACTCAACTCGGCATTGCAGGCGCGCGCAGCGCGCCTGCAACGCCTGAAGTCAGCGGCGGCGGCTCCTCGCCGTCCGCTGGAGTGATTTGTTATGAGTTTCCTTTATTTCTGTAAATTATCTGCTTGTTCAATTAGTTTACGAATGAAGACAGCGTCCATCTCACTGGCTGCCAAGTGAAGCTCAGGATAGTTGCCCCACCCTTCCGGTATCATTTTTCCGTCTCTATCTCTGTAATTTCCTTTCCGCAACCAAACCGTAATGTTTCGCTTGGTAGGTTTCACCCATATCAAGCCTTTTCCTCCGGTGTAAAAGCACATCATGGATTTCTTTATTCTTTCCTCAACATCCTGATTAACTTGATATACTATCTGCTTAATCAGCATGTAAGCTTCCCTGACCTGGTCTTCAACCCCGTTAAGTATGTCGTCCTCACTGAATACTTTGATTTCAGTGCCGACATTCTTAATAGCTTTACTTGCCTTCGAGATTGAACCTAAACTTGCTGTGGTCCGTTGAGATTTTATCTTGTTGTAAGCAATAGTGTCATTAGAATACAAATGTACTTCCCACAATTCAATAGGAAGATCCTTGAAGTTTACAGCTTCTATTTGGTAAGGTGTAAAGGAGGGAGATACAAAAATTACCTTTGATTGGGACCAGTCAAAATCGGCTTTTTTGGAAGATGATCCTGCATTCTCGTTATATGCAAGCACGAAATCTGCCTTGTTATTCAGCATTAGGGATAAGTAAGCGTATCCTTGGTCGATTATGCTGAAATTTTGATCCTTTTTGTATTCGATTATCACAAATGATTTAGCCTCCTCGTCGAAACCAATTGTATCTAGGCGAAAATTCCCGACCTGAAACTCCGAACACACAAACTTTAGTCCGAAAATCAAGTCAAGGTTCTTTTCAGTCATTGTCTGGATATCTTTTTCTCTATTAAGAGAGAGGAGTTTTATGGGACTCAACGACCCGCCTGAAATACCAAATAAAGGCATTTATTCCTCCTTATTCAACTTCTTACTCGTAAACGGTATTTGGGTGTGGCTGATGATTGCGCCCAGGCCGTGATAGTCCGGTGTGTCTACCACTGAAGGGCTGTGCCGATGCTCACCAACACCAATCCACCCCAAAACAACGGCCTGACAATGGCAGTTTGAGTGGGAGCCCATAGCTTCTTGTCAGGATCGATTTCTTTCAATATCTTTTCGTCATACTGGCTCAGCGTTCTGATAGAGAATGCCAAAGATGCTGTTCCGACGAGGACGACGATAAGCCCGATTTGTTGACGAGTAATAAATGTCATCGAGTTACCTCATAACGATATAACTAAGCTGTCGGGCTTTGCCCAGTCAGCTTGAGTGCCTTGTTAGCGAAATTCTTTTAATTGGAGACCGCCATGAA
>MHDQ01000262.1 GCA_001803565.1 Nitrospinae bacterium RIFCSPLOWO2_12_FULL_45_22
TATTCCTCGCTTCCAAAGACTCGGATTTTATCACGGGTCAAGTCCTGGTTGTAGATGGTGGTGTTTGGCTGAGATAGGAGAAGCACGGATGGCGGATGCGACTTATGATGTGGTGATAGTGGGTGGAGGAAACAAAGCGCTAATTGCCGCTATGTATTTAACCAAGTATGGCGGATTGAGTGTGGGCATTTTTGAGGAAAAACATCAGTTGGGCTCAGGCGGTTGGTGTACCGAGGAAAGCCCGGCGCCTGCTTTTCTGGCCAATCACTGCTCAAGCTGGCATAGCCGTGAGTATCATACCCTCGTTTATGAGGATTTCCCGGAGTGGGAAGAGTACGGAGCTAAACAAATTGACCATACACTTAATTTTGGGGTTATTTTTGAAGAAGATGATTCATGCTGCGCGACATATAACTCGAACATAGACCCTACTCAAGAGAAAACTGCTCAGTTATTTGCTAGGTTTTCAGAGAGAGACGCCGAGAAGTGGCTACGACTTTGGGATAAGGTGGAAAAATACTGGCGTCCAGCTTTGAGGGAATGGGCCTGGAACCCCGCTAAGCCTTTCGGTGAGATGGACGGTATGGATAAGCTGATATTCAACCGAGAAGGCGGGATAAACCCTCAATGGACGGTCATGACCTATCCTGCGGTGTTAGCCGAGCTATTCGAGTCTCCTGAAATTCAAATGACATTTGCCAGGATTTTTCAGTCAATGGGCATTCCACCTGATGCCTACGGGGGTGGTTTTAATCTCATAGGGGCGCTAGTCATAGCCAGCGCCGCCTGCACATATGTAGGCGGAGTCCACGCTTTGGTTCACGCCTCGCATAGAGTTATCTGGGAAAATGGAGGTAAATCCTTTACCCAGAGCAAGGTGGACAAAATCATTATCGAAAACGGCAAGGCTAAAGGGATACGTCTAGCAGATGGCACCGAGATCGAAGCTAAGCTAGCTGTGCTTTCCGGGGTCGATCCGCACCAGCTCTGCTTGGAACTCATAGAGGAAAACTATCTCAGTGGTGAAATCATCAGCAAGATCAAGAGGCTCGAACGGGACTGGACTACGATAACCTGGTACACATGGGCTCTTCGTGAGAGGCCTCGCTATAAAGCCGAGAGCTTCCTTCCCGAGATATATCAGAACCCTTCTTTGCATTTGGGGAATAAGTCCCTGGATAACATATTCGACGAAGTTCATAGGAGGAGGATGGGACTCTGGCCTGATCCAGCCAAGATCAACATCTTAGTCATTGACCACTCATATCTTCCCTGTGGTTACGCTCCATCGGGTATGGCTGCTTGCCTGACCGAGGAATGGGTTCTTCCTGCTCATCTCCATGATGAACAGTGGTGGAAGGAGAGAGAGAAACTTCATGCTGAGGAGGTTATCAACCGGTGGCAAAAGTCTGCCCCCAATATGACCTGGGATAACGTTATCGGTTATGTGCCGATTACTCCTTTCTTTATATCCAGGCATAGTAGGACTTGGGGCCCTGCGGGCAATTGGGCTTGCATAGACAACAGTCCTTCTCAGGTTGGTAGATGGAGACCAATACCGGAGCTGGCAGGACACAGGATGCCCATAAAGAACCTGTATGCTACCGGGACTGCCTGGCATCCTGCGGCTAATGCTTGGAGTTGGCAAGGTTACAACGTGTACAAGGTGATGGCAGAGGACCTTGGTCTCCGGAAGCCGTGGGAGGAAAAGGGGCGGCCTTACTAAACGGTAGCCAACAACTCAAAAGAGGAAAGGCAAACGATCAGGCCGTACAGCATCATTATAGGCGGGGGGCCGAAAGGGATGATGCAAAATCAAGCGATGGCCCCTGATTGTAGGAAAAATGTGGAGTGGGTGAAGAGGAATTATCGCTTTTGCTGTAAGAGGCCTGGGAGATGGGAAAAATTTATCCCGTTATAATCGTAGGTGGTGGACCTGCAGGTTCGAGTTGCGCGAAAGCTTTAATCGACGCTGGAGTAGATGTCTTGGTGCTGGAAAAGATGAGACTTCCGAGGCACAAATGTTGTTCCGGCATTCTTTTTGGCCAGGCACAGGAATTACTTCGCAGGTATTTCGGAAAACTTCCTCCTGAAAGCGCATATTGTAGCCCAAGAGTTATTCACGCCTCCAATATTTTGGCATGGAGCGAAGAAAAAGGACCTTTTGTATACGAATGGGAGCTCCCGATGGCAGGCAGGAGCTTTACTACCAGCTATCTAAATGTATGGAGAAACAAGTTTGACTTCTGGCTTTTAAAAGAATCCGGTGCACAGATAAAAGACGGCCTTATCTTCCGCGATTTTTCTAGCAGTGGCGATAAGATTAGGGTGGCGGTGCAGAGTGGTGTGAGGAGAACCGAACTCCTGTGTTCCTACCTTGTTGGGGCTGATGGAGCTAGTTCAGCTGTTAGGGATATTTTCGACTCCTCTTACAAAAAGAGACTGAACGAACTCTCAACTTATCAGGCATACTACACGTTTTCCGATCTGGGAAACCTTGAGAAAAGTCATTGGTATGTCTTTTTGGGACTTATTGGCGGCCCAGTGGCAACCGTTCATAAAAAAGACGATGTACTGACTCTTTGTGTGGGGAGTTTTGAAAAGAAGGGGAGCCTCAAGGGGCTAATGAAGCGCTTTGAAGATTTCCTCTCAAGCCGATTTAAGGTCAAGCTGCTTGAAAAGCAGAGGAGCGAAGGCTGCCTGATAAACGATATGAATTTGAGAGGGGATTTCTGTCTGGGTGGGGGAAGAGTGTTTCTTGTGGGCGACGCGGCCGGTTTCATGTACCTGAACGGGGAAGGCATCAGCGTTGCTATTGATTCGGGTTATAGGGCCGGGAAAGCCATTGCAAAAGGATTGAAGGGTAAAGGAGAGGCCTGGGACCTATATCGTAGGGAGACCGAAGATATTAGAGAGCAAGTGAAACTTTGCGCAAGCAAACAGACCCTCATTGGGCGTCCCGAAGGAACGACGTAAAAGATGAAAGACTCAGTTGTGAAACTATCAAGTGGGAGAGATAAGATTCTCATTAGTTGTGTATATATCAGTCTCACACTTTTCTCTAAGCTTGCCAGGGGTGGGGCCCAGCGGAAGCCGTTGCCATGGATAATACCCTGGATCAGGCAGATAGAGGATACCGGAACCTAAACTGGGATGCCATATGAGAATATGGCAGGAGCCGAAGGATGATGAAGAATTTTGAATATCTCGCCCCTAAAACGGTTAAGGATGCCCTCACTTTGCTAGCTGGGGACCAGGGCGACAGCAAAGTAATCGCTGGCGGACAATCATTACTTTTACTGATGGGGCACGGGCTGGTCACACCAAAGTATCTCATCGATATTAAAGGAATCTCCTCTTTAAACTATCTTCAAAAGACTCAGAGCGGGCTAGAGATTGGTTCTCTGACCACGCACCGGAGTGTAGAGACCTCCCCATTAATACGCAACGGATTTTGCGTACTGGCCCAGATGGAAGGCGCCTTGGCCTCATTGGAAACCCGGAACTGGGGTACTCTGGGGGGTAACGTCTGTCACGCTGACCCCAAAGGAGATGTTTGCCCCGTGTTAATTGCACTGGGTGCGAAGGTGAAGATGATTAGCCTGCGTGGAGAGCGGACTATGGCAGTTGAGGATTTTTCCACCGGTTATTTTGAAACTGCCCTCAACCCCGATGAGCTGCTGGCTGAAATTCAGGTGCCGAATCCAGCACCGAGGACAGGCACTGCCTATCACAAATTTACCATGATAGAAGGAGACTACGCCATTGTGTCGACAACGGTATCAATCACCCTCGATGCAAGCAATGAGAAGTGTAAGGATGCTCGCATAGTGCTGGGTGCGGTAGCCCCGGCGCCCATGAGGGCTAAGCGGGCAGAAAAAGTTCTGGTGGGCAGGGAGATTAAAGATAGTTTACTGCAAGAGGCTGCCCAAATAGCTTCAGAGGAGGCGGAGCCGGTATCTGACATGCATGCCTCCGACGAATACAAAAGGGAGCTGGTCAAAGTCCTGGTAAAGCGGGTAGGCAAAGAGGCTCTGGAAAAGGCTGGTATGGCTTAATTTCCTCGCCTGGAGAAAATTTAACCATGATAACAAAGGACTTAAGCATAACCATAAACGGGAAGCAGTACCGGTTATCGGTTGGAGCCAGGACACTCCTTGTAGACCTGTTAAGGAACGACTTAGAGCTAACCGGCACCAAGGTGGCCTGCGACAGTGGCTCCTGTTTGGCCTGCACTGTCCTTGTTGATGGCAAGGCGGTCAAATCGTGCTCAATATTGGCGCTCCAGGTAGATGGCAGGAGTGTCCTGACAATTGAAGGTCTGGCGAATGGGGACAAGTTACACCCAATCCAGGAATCCTTTGTCAAAAATCATGGACTTGCCTGTGGCTACTGCACGCCGGGAGTGATTATGTCGGCTAAAGCGCTACTGGACGAAAATCCCAGCCCGACTGAAGACGAGGTCCGGCATGTCATATCTGACCATCTGTGCCGCTGCGGCGCGTATCCTAAGATTGTCAAGTCAGTACTGGAAGCTGCAGAAATAATGAGAGGTGAGTGAAATGGAGCTATCGGCTATTGGAAAACGGGTGGCATTGGAGGACGCTTATGAGAAGGTTACCGGGAAGCTCAAATTCGCCGTGGATATCAGCTTGCCCGGGATGCTGCATGCCAAGGTGCTGAGGAGTCCTTATGCCCATGCCAAGATAGTTAATATTGATACCCGCAAGGCTGAAGCGCTGCCTGGCGTGAGGGCAATAATTACCCATAAAGATGTCCCGAAAGAGGAGTGGATGGAATTATGGCTTAACTATTACGGGCGGGTAATAGATGACAGAGTGCGTTTTGTTGGCGACGAGGTGGCAGCAGTAGCGGCTACAAGCATAGATGTGGCTGAAGAAGCGCTAAGCCTGATAGAGGTTGAATATGAAGAGCTGCCTCATGTCTTTGATTTAGAAGAGGCCATGAAGCCTGATGCACCTCAGGTGTCGCCTTATGGGAACGTAAGAGAGCCCACAATTGTAGAGTGGGGTGATATAGAACAGGGCTTCAAAGGCGCAGACCTGATAGTAGAACACAAGACCAGGGCAGGTTCTCAGCAGCATGCACCGGTCGGTCTCAATGCCTGCATCGCTACCTGGGAAGGGGACAAGCTGACTATCTGGACCTCCGCTCAGTCAGTTTTTGAAATCCGTGATGTTATGGCGCGCTATCTGAAGATGCCCATGAGTAAGGTCAGGGTTATTGGTCTGCCTACTGGTGGCTCCTTCGGCCTGTTCTGGCTCAATAACTTCCATTTCATCCCGGTGTTTCTCGCCAGGAAAGCCGGGAAGCCAGTTAAGCTGGAACTCACCCGGGAGGAGATTTTCTCTACCGTTAAAAGACGGGAGATATGTATGACCTCGGTTAAACTGGGAGTCAAGAGGGATGGCACTTTCACCGCGATACATATGAAGCACTACTGGGAAAATGGGGCATATGGGTTTAAGACTAATCCATACGAGACTATGAGTGACCTGTGGGTGAGAAACCTAAAACATGGGAAGTTTGAGTTCCACGGCGTGTCCACTAATCTCTGTACTGCTGGTTGTATGAGGGGGGTTGGAGATCTGGTGCAGGACTTTTGTATGGAACAAGCCATAGATAAGGCCGCAGAAAAGCTGGGAATGGGCCCACTGGAGATAAGGTTAAAGAATCACAGCCGCGCCGGCGACCCGCAGCGTGCGGATGTCCCCTTTTATCAGTGGGCAAAACTAGCTCGGCCAGAGAAGACCTTGTCCAGCAGTGGTATGGATAAATGTATCAAGGAAGGTGCTAAGGCGATAGGATGGCAGGAGAAGTGGAAGGGGTGGGGTCAACCCACAGAGGTTAACGGTTCGAAGAGACGAGCCATTGGTATGGCGGTATCCAGTCATTGTTCCGGGCAACGGTATCTGGGCACTTCCTCGGTTACTGTCAAGGTCAATCAGGATGGGAGTGTTAATCTCTTCACCGGCGCGGGTCGCATGGGGCAGGGAATGGAGACTACCCAGGCTCAAATTGTAGCTGAAGTTTTGGGAGTACCAGTAGAAAGCATCAAGGGGACTCACGGGGACACTGAGGTATGTCCCTGGAGTGTGGCAACCGTGGCTAGCATCAATGCCCACCAGACCGGTGTGGCTACCCAGGCAGCTGCCGCTGAGGCTAAGCGGCAGGTCTGTGAGTTAGCTAGTAAGGAGCTAGGCGCGAAGCCGGAGGACATAGACATCAAGAAAGGTGTGGTCTTTGTAAAAGGCCATCCCAAAAGATCTATCCCATTTGCTGATCTGACTGCCAAGATAGACCCTGAGACTGGGACTTGGCCTACTATCATAGCCAGTGCCTCGAAAAGCATCCCTCACAGCCCGGTTGCCAGGTTTTATATGGCTCACTTCGCCGAAGTTGAAGTGGATACCGATACCGGCAAGGTGAAAATATTAAGATACGTGGCCGTCCACGACAGCGGCAGGATAATAAATCCCAGCATCTGCGAAAATCAGGTGGTATCCGGAGTGCTGCAGGGCTGTGGCTTTGCACTGGGTGAAAGGTTGGTCTTCGACGAGAACACGGGGCAGATCCTCAACCCGAACTTCACTGACTACAAAATACTTAAAGCGCTGGACGTGCCAGACCCTGAAGTTATCTTCGTGGAAGAGATTGACCCTGTGGGTACGTTTGGGGCGAAGGGGATTGGTGAAGGAACCGTCTGTCCCTGTGCGGCTGCGCTGGCGCAGGCCATTTACAATGCAACTGGCGTGGAATTTAATGCCATACCATTTACTCCTGAGATAGTGTTTAGAGCGCTGAGAAGCGGGGTAGCTAAGGATGCAGATGAATCCAGATACCACGTAGCATATCTTAATTAACGACCCGGGAGATGATAGAGGATTCCAACGAAAAGCCCGTACGCCACCGGGACCTCCTGACATCTGCATCGAATGCTTGGAGCCGGGAAGGTTACAACGTCTACAAGGTAATGGCGGAGGACTTTGGTCTCAAGAAGCCGTGGGAGGAGAAGGGGCGACCATACTAAGCGACGGCCCAGAGCTGGAGAACTAACGGGCTAATGATGAGACAATATGACATCATAATTATTGGCGGAGGGCCAAATGGGCTCGTGGCAGGCGCTTACCTTGCAAAGGCTGGGCAAAAGGTTTTGGTTCTGGAGCGGAGATTTGAGATGGGAGGTGGGCTTGCTACCGAGGAAGTGATAGGTACACCTCGCTTTTACGCTAATACCCACGCCATTTACATGACGATGGCGGATTACGCACCGGCTTACCAAGACCTGGAGCTTGAGAAGTCTTACGGTCTAAAGCATTTGTACCCTTCATTGCAGTTCGCTATGCCACTTCGAGACGGAAGATGTCTATGCCTCTATGCTAACCTGGATAAAAGTTGTGATTCGATAGCTCGGTTTTCCGAGGAGGATGCCAATACGTATAGGGATATTTATCATAAATATAAGCGCTACGTAGATGAGTTTATAGCTCCAGCAACTTACGTTCAGCCATTGTCCGTCATCGAGCAGGCGGCGAAATTGGAAGAGAGCGAAATTGGAAAAGAAATAAGCGAGCTGGCAGAGCTTACACCCCAGGAGATAGTGCACAGTCTCTTCAAGAACGAGTATGTCAGGAGTATGATGCTACATGTTGCTTGTTTCTGGGGGTTAGATCCTGAGCAGGCAGGATTAGGTTATCTTGTTCCTCTTTTTGTGAACCGGGCCACCAACTATCGGATTTGTGTGGGTGGCTCTCATATGCTCGCACAAGCTCTTATCAAGGTGATCCTGGCAAATGGAGGGGAACTAAGGACTGGAGTAGTGATCGAGCGCATCAGAGTAAAGGACGGAGCGGCGACGGGCATAGAGATGGATGACGGCAGAGTCTACGAAGCGTCCAAGGCTATAATCAGCACCATCGATACTCATCAAACCTTCCTGAAACTTATCGGCGAAGAGAACCTAGAGAAGGATTTTGTTGAGTCGATCAAGATGTGGCAGTGGGAACATTGGAGCTTTCTAGGTATCCATCTGGCGCTGGATGAAGCACCAAGATTTACCGCAGCTAAGGCTGATCCAGTAATTAACAGCGCTTTGATTTATATATTGGGATGTGAGACCTCGGAGGAGTTTATAGATCACTACCGGGCTATAAAAAGGGGCGAGATGGACGAGAAAGCATGCGTCACTTTTTCTGTCCCCAGTTTACATGATCCGAGCCAAGCGCCAGCGAGTAGGTATACTGCGGTCATTCATCAAATGGCGCCTTACAGCCTGAAAGAAGGAACTGAAAAGTGGTACTCCCTCAGATTCAAACAGGAGCAGTTCCAAAGAACATTGAGAATCCTTCAGAGATATGCTCCCAACATGACGCAGGACAAGGTAAGGAACTATTACATCTCCACGCCGCTGGATGTTGAGAATAAGTTCCGCAATATGGTGCAAGGGTCGATCAAGCAAGGGCAGTACCATCCGTTGCAGATGGGATTTATGCGTCCAAATGAATACTGTTCGGAGCATCGGTCGTCTATAAAGCGCCTTTATATGGGAGGGGCATGCACTTATCCGGGTGGAACGGTGCTCTTGGGACCTGGCTATCTAGCGGCCGATGCTGTCTGCGAAGATCTGGCCATAGAGAAGTGGTGGCGCGAGCCGGAGATGGTAGTGAGGGCTCGCCAGAAGGGATTACTCTAGGAGGAGCGGATGACGGATCTCAGAGAGTTTAT
>MHDQ01000263.1 GCA_001803565.1 Nitrospinae bacterium RIFCSPLOWO2_12_FULL_45_22
TAAATAAATACCTTCAAAGAACCTCTTTTCAGCAACATAAATTCAAAAAATTGTAACATTTTAGCCCCCCAATAAGGCTTTATGAATATTTGCCACGGATAGACACAGATGAACACGGATTATTGGCGTCATTGCAAAATTAACAATGTAAAATTAGCAATTAACAATTAGAGAAACTAGGAGATTACGAGACTAAAAAGAGATTAAATATTTAGTCTCCTAGTCTCTAGGCTTGTGCTGAACTTGTTTCAGTAAATCTCTTAATCTCAGATCTTTGATTTTGAAATGCTAATTGCTAATTTTGCATTTTGCATTGAAACGAATCTATCTATCCGTGTTCATCCGTCCCTGAAACAAGTTCAGGACAAGGGTTAAAATCCTTATCATGGCTAAACAATTACAAAAATTCTACCTATTTATTCTCTCAATCTCTTCATACATCTCTACTGTTGGGTTCCCGTCCATCAATGGGCCGATAGTAGCGAAGAGTTCTTTAAAATAGGGTGTAGAGCTATGGAGGTTAAAGGCTGCTTGGTCTTTATATTTTTCATAAAATAGAAACACTCGGGGATCGTTTTTCGACCTGTGCATAATATAGCTGAGCGTACCTTCTTCTTTGGCCCTTACCTCAGGAAACATCTTTAGTAGCGCCTTCTCCATCTCACCTTCTTTACCCTCTTTGGTCCGTAATTTGGCTACGATAACTAACATTCTCTCCTCCTTTCTTTAAATTAGAATTCAGGATCCAGTAGTCAGGAGTCAGAATAAAATCTTTTCTTCCCTCCTGACTCCTGGATTCTTACTCCTGCATTCATCCGTGTATAAAAAGGAATTCCTCACAAACTCTCCAATTTTCATTAACCCACAATCCTATAATCTTCACATTGAAGCCCCATGAGCCAACCACCTTAATTGCAGCAAGAATATGTTTTAATTGAGTTTCTTTGTCCGTAGGATTTCCTGCACAACCATAATGTCCCACTATGGCAATAAGTTTTGATCCATGAACATTGACCGATATCTCAACACACTTCTTTATCGCTTCTATTGCAATATGCTCACATTCAGCTAAGAGCTTGTTAACTCCCGGCGCAGTAATCATATCTACATAGACTACGCCGTAGTTATTTTTGATGTGTTCAATCACGGGTATTTGTACCCGCCCATCCATACAATTTATGGCCGTGGCGAATTTACTCATTATTAGGCTTTTTCTCTCTTTATAATTCCAAGAGGAGTGAAGCTCTGTGATCTCACCTCCTAAGCCCTAATGCCCTAGATAGGAGATAGAATAATGGGCTAGCTCTAATATCCGGGCAGGGGTTATGCCAAGTAGGATAGTACCTATGGCAGTAATAACCAGGGCAGCCGCAGAAAAGAAAGGTACTGGTCCATCCAAAAACTCTTTCTCTGGGTCATACATATACATATAGACTATGATCCGCAGGTAATAGTAAAGGGCTATGGCACTGCCTAATACGCCAATAATAGCCAGACCTACATAGCCGCCACTAACCGCAGCGCTAAAGATATAGAACTTTCCAACGAAACCGCCAGTCGGCGGTATACCAGCCAGAGAGAGTAGGAACAGAGACATAGCCGCACTTAGCATCGGATGTTTATAAGCCAGGCCGCGATAATCGCTAATCGTTAGGTTCTCTTCTTCCTTTTTTTCCACTATTATCACTACCCCAAAGGCCCCCAGATTCATGAGGCTATATACCAGGAGATAATAGAGAATACTGGAAGAGCCCAGGTCATTACCGGCTACCATAGCTACCAGTATATAACCGGCATGGGCAATAGCAGAATAGGCCAGCATCCGCTTGATATTTTTCTGATAGATAGCGACAGTATTGCCAAAGATGATGGTAACGGCTGCCAGGAGCCACAGAACCGGTACCCACTGGCCCTTCAAGGGCTCCAGGGTATAAAAGAATACCCGCAGAAATGCGGCAAAACTAGCTGCCTTCGTACCCACTGCCATAAAAGCCGTTACCGTAGTAGGAGACCCTTCATACACATCCGGTGTCCACATATGGAAAGGCACTATTGCCACCTTGAAGCCAAATCCTACCAGCAACAGCCCCATCCCGGCTAAAAATAGGGGGTTCTTGAGGGCTGCTTCCTGAGAGAGGTACTGGGCAATATCTTTAAGGTTGGTATTACCCACTACACCATAAATATTGGCAATGCCATAGAGTAGAAAGGCAGAAGAAAAAGCCCCCAGGAGAAAATATTTGAAGGCCGATTCATTGGATTTGGGGCTATGGCGCATAAAGCCCGCCAGGATATAAACCGCCAGGGATAAGATTTCCAGGGCCAGAAAAATGGTTATAAGGTCTGTCCCGCTAGCCATAAACATATAGCCAAAGGTAGCCAGCAAGACCAGGGAATAATACTCCCCTAAATCTATCCCTCCTCGGGTGATATAGTTTATGGATAGTAAGATAGTGAGGGTACAGATGATTAAAAACAGGGCCTTAAAATAGACCGAGAAATTGTCTATTGCAACCATGCCATAAAAGGCCTCTTCCCTGAGATCCCATTGCCCCATAGTGATCAGTAATGCCCCAACCGTGCCCAGGACCCCTACGGTGGCTAATAATACCTTACGGCCACGCCAGGGTAACAGGTCTAAAATAAGTACTATTAGGGCGGTTATTAAGACAATGATCTCTGGTGTTAAAAGCGATAAATTTATCATCTGTTTAAAATTTCATAATATTAAAGTCATCTATATTAATAGTAGGTTTATTGCGATAGAGGGCAATAAGGATAGCCAGGCCAATGGCCACTTCAGCCGCTGCGACCGAGATACTCAGCAGGGTATAGACATGCCCCTCCATATTACCTAGATAACGGGAATAGGCAATAAAACTCAGATTCACTCCATTCATCATCAACTCAATAGACATTAATACTACTAAGGCATTGCGCCGGGTTAAGACCCCCAGAGTACCCAGGATAAAGAGCATGGCACTGACCAGCAGATAATAGTGCAGAGGAACCATTGTCTATTGTCTCCTCCTATTCGTACGGCTTAAGGTGTCTTTTGGACAATATCACGGTACCAATAATAGCTATGAGCAATAAGATCGAGATCAATTCAAACGGCAGAAGGTATTCTGCAAAGAGTAGTTTACCTATCTCAGTAAGGCTGCCAAAACCCGTCATTACCAGCCCGGGCCTGTTAGGATATGCCTCTGGCAGGGTCTTTACCAGTTCATAAAATACCAGTACTGATAACAATATACCCAGTAACCAGATAAGGTCTTTCCGCTCCTGGAACAAATCTTCCTCCTTCAGATTGAGCATCATAATCACAAAGAGCATAAGCACCATAATAGCACCGGCATAGATCAATACCTGGATAATGGCAATGAACGAGGCGGTTAATAGGGCAAATAGCCCGGCTACACTCAGCAGGGAAAAGATCAGGGCAATAGCGCTATGGATAGGATTCCGCTGGGTAATGACCAGAAAGCCAGGAATTATTGCCCCTAGCGCAAAGATAACGAACAACAAAAACTCCATCTAATCCTTGTACCCCCTCTCGGTAGCCATCAGTACATCTTTTTCATAGAGAAAATTTGCCCGGCTATATTCTGTCAGGGAATATATGCCGCTATCCATCCGGATAGCATCACAGGGACAGGCCTCTACACACAAACCACAAAATACGCAGCGCAATTCATCAATCATAAACACGGCTGGATATTTCTCTACGGCAGGGTCTGCGCTCTCTGTCGGCTCGATATAGATGCAGTGGGAGGGGCAGGCCGTGGCACATAACATACATGCCGTACAGCGGGGCATACCATCGTCTTTACGGGTAAGGCGGTGCCGGCCACGCCACCTGGGCGATAGGCCCCATTTTACTTCCGTACGCTCTTCTGGGTAATAGATAGTAGGGACTTGCTTTATATTGAAGAGGTTCTTAAAGAAGTGCCTGGAAGTAACCAGAAGACCCCGGATTATCTCAGGGATATATATCTTTTCTAAGAAACCCTGTCCATTATTATCCTTCACCACCATAGCCATGCCATTTTCTCCTAGACCGGTTACATCTATGCTAAGGCCAGAACAATAAGCCCGGTAATAAATATATTAGCTAAAGTTAATGGAAACAGATATTTCCAGCCCAGGCGCATGAGCTGATCGTAGCGGAACCGGGGCAGCGTCCACCTTACCAGCAAAAGGAACCAGCAGAAAAAGACTACTTTTAACCCGAAAGCTGCTACCTGCAACACTACTACTAACAAGTGGGGCAAAGCCAGAGAAAAACCGCCAGGTAAATGAAACCCATCTGCCATAAGGAAAGGTATCTGCCAGCCGCCAAAAAATAGCGTGGTAAGCAGGGCCGAGGCAACCACTATATCGGCAAACTCGGCCAGGAAAAACATCCCGAACCTCATACCACTATATTCCAGAAAATAGCCAATAATCTCTGACTCGCCTTCGGGCAGATCAAATGGTGTCCGTTTATTCTCTGCAATAGCCGCACAGAGAAACAAAAAGAAGGCCGCGGGCTGTACTACTATTCCCCATTGGGGTAACCAACCGCCTATCAGATATCCCTGTTGTCGGACCAGGTCATCTAACTCCACGGTCCCATAAATCATCAGTAAACCCACAATAGATAGTCCCATGGCAATCTCGTAAGAGATCATCTGGGCAGCAGCGCGTAACCCCCCTAAGAGAGAGTAGTTATTATGGGAAGACCAACCCCCCAGCATCACCCCATAAATAGCCAGAGAGGCGATAGAGAAGATAAATATGATCCCCACACTCAAGTCCGCCACCTGGAGGTTGATCTCTCGCCCACCTACCCGCAAGATATCACCGAAAGGTATTACCGCATAGGTAACTAATGCAGGGAACATAGCCACTGCCGGGGCCAGGCTATGGATAGCTTTATTGGCTCGGGCTGGGATAAAATCTTCCTTGGTAATCAGCTTGATCCCATCGGCTATTGGGTGGAGCAAGCCGTAAAAGGTAAACCCAAATATATTGGCCCGGTTAGGCCCGATCCGGTCCTGCATCAGGGCGCTCTGTTTCCGTTCTGCCCAGGTCAGTAGCCCAGCCAGGTTCATGATCATGCCCAGTACCAGGGCTAGCTTAATCAATATTATCAATGCATCCAGGATCATGCTCTATCCTTAAGTTGAGTGCATAGGAATTCCCATTATTAATAAAATGAAAAGTCCTATGCTATCTAGTTATCTGCATGAATCTGCGTCCTAAATATAGCAATGGCCGCTCTGCAACAATTAGTTCCGTTATCCTGGCTTTACGTTTGGATGCCTTTGTCCCCTATCTTCTCATAATCCAGGCCATGGTAGCGGGGTATTTCGGCTGCGATCTGGCGCATAATTTCTGCTGGCGTATGTTCTTGCCAGTCGTAACCCATAGCCCGGGCCACTCTACCAAGGATAACCTCATTAGCCAGAGACTCAGGCCGGGGTTGCATGGCCTTAAAGACCCGCTGTACCCGGCCCTTGTAATTAATAAAGGTGCCATCTACCTCAGCAAAGGTCGCACTGGGCAGGATGATATGGGCCCATTGGCAGCTAGCAGTAAAATTACTGGTCTGAATAATCAGCAGCTCCAGGCTAGCTAATGCCTCATTGACCTGTTCGTTATCATAGCTTTCCGTTGGCTCTGCACCCATTATCCATAATCCCTTCAGGGGGTTAGCCGGGCTGAGCATCTCGGCAGCCCCTATACCACCGGCTCCTGGGCCTATTTCCAGGTCTATTGCCCCACGAGTATTAGGGGTCTTATCCTCACGGATCAAGAAATCATCCCCGTATCCGGTCAGGCCCTTGAGGAAGTCCAGGTTAGGGGTCTCCAGAACCTCATGAGCGAACTTTTTAAATAGATAATTAGCCTCATTGGTAGCCTTAGAAGATGCCAGGGCGCCTATTCTCTGCGGACCATATTCGGTCAGTATCTTCTGGACTCTATTTTTAATCTCGTTTATAGCCCGCTCCCAGCTCACCAGCACCAACTGCCCATCCTGACGGATATGGGGCTGCAAGACCCGGTTCTCATTGACGAGCTTGTAGCTTAGTCTCCCTTCGTCACAGAGCCAGCAGTCATTCACTTCAGGATTCTCCTTTGGCTTAAGGCGATATATCTGGGCCCGCTGTAAGTTAACATAATGTTTTTTGTTTATACAGATAAAAATATTGCAACCATTGGCACACCCTGGGCAGACAGAGGGTGTAGAATACAAGAACCAGGGCCTTATCTTGAAGCGAAAATCCTTACTGGTCAATGCCCCTACCGGGCAAATATCTACCGTATTGATTGAGTAGGGGTTATCGAGTTGTTGTCCGGGAAAGGTGGTTATTTGAGAATGATTGCCCCGGTTCTTGGTCCCTATTTCCGGCTGTTTAGCAATCTCTATACAGAAACGGATGCAGCGGGTACAGAGGATACATCGCTCGGCATCAAATACTATATGGGGGCCGATAGCTACCGCTTTGGGTCGCTTGATCTTCTCTTCTTTCGCAAAGCGGCTCTTATGCTGGCCAAATTCCATCATATAGAAATCTTGCAGGCCGCACTCACCTGCCTGATCACAGATAGGGCAATCTATAGGGTGATTGAGGAGCAAAAATTCTAACTGGGCCCGCTGTGCCCTTATGGCCTTAGATGAGTCGGTAGATACTATCATACCCTCTTCTACTGGCGTGCGGCAGGCGGGCTGCAGCTTGGGCTGGCCCTGGATTTCTACCAGGCACATGCGGCAGCAACCGGCAATGCTAAGCTTGGGATGGTAACAATAATGAGGGATGAAGATGCCGATACTCCTGGCTGCCTCTAAAATAACAGTACCATCCTCTGCCTGTAAGGCCTGACCGTTTATGGTAAGATTCTTCACCTCTATTTCCTGGTTTCTGGCAGACATTGTTTATTAGTCAGGTGATAATCGAATTCATCACGGTATTTTTTTACCGCTGGCCCAATCGCCATAGCCGCAGCATCGCCCAGGGGACAGATGGCATTACCCATGATATTGTCACAGATCTCTATCAATAAGTCCGTATCACCAGGTCTACCATGCCCTTCTTCTATATGGTGCAAGATATTCTCCAGCCATCCTGTACCTTCCCGGCAGGGGGTACATTGGCCACAGGACTCATGGTGGTAAAAATTAGCCAGGATCAAGGTCGAGCGGACAATACACATAGTATGGTCCAGGACAATTATACCGGCTGAGCCTAGCATAGTCCCTGCCTTGGCCAGAGAATCAAAATCCATATTTACCTGTATCTCATCAGGTCTAAGGATAGGCGTAGAAGAGCCACCGGGTATAACCCCTTTCAGTTGCCTCCCCTCGAACAGTCCACCAGCATGGTCAAAGATGATCTCGGGCAAGGGTGTACCCATGGGGAGTTCATATACCCCGGGACGTTTTACCGGGCCACTGACACAATAGAGCTTAGGGCCATGGTTCTTATCTGTCCCTATGCTGGTATACCATTCCACCCCTCGTTCAATGATATGAGGAACATTGGCTAAAGTCTCAACATTATTGATAGTAGTGGGGCAACCAAAGAGTCCTCGATTTGCCGGGAAAGGTGGCCGGATGCGGGGCCAACCTTTCTTACCTTCGATAGATTCCATGAGTGAGGTCTCTTCTCCGCAGATATAAGCACCAGCACCAATAGGTAATAGAATGTCCAGGCTATAGTATTTACCCATAATATTCTGACCTAAGAAATTATGCTCATAAGCCTCCCGGATAGCAGCCTCGCAGCGCTGGATAGCTAGATTGAACTCACCCCGGATATAGAGATATGCCTGCTGTGCACCAATAGCATACGAAGCTATTATGATGCCTTCCAGCAGTTGGTGAGGGTCTTTCTCTAAGATAACCCGGTCTTTGAATGTACCGGGTTCGCCTTCATCGGCATTACAGATAAGATATTTCGGCCTCTCAGTCCCCTTGGGCATAAAACTCCATTTTACCCCGGCAGGAAACCCCGCCCCGCCCCGCCCCCGCAGCCCCGACCTCTTTACTATATCAATAATATCCTCGGGGCTATATTCTCCCAGGGCCTTAGCCAGGGCCTTATAGCCACCGGTAGCCCGATAAGTCTCTATCTTATGCGAATCGGGCAGATGGATATTTTTAGTAAGTAGCTTTTCCATAGCTACCGATCATTCTCTCCGCCGATCATATTTATCATACCAAAGGTAGCTATAATGTCGGCCACTAACCCGCCCTGGATCATCTTGCTCATCCCTTGCATAAGGGCAAAGCAAGGGGGCCGACAGCGGCACTTGTATGGTTTGCCCGCACCATCACTAACAATATAGAACCCCAGTTCACCATTACCACCCTCAACCGGAAAATAGGCCTCTCCGGGGGGTGGTTTGATTCCTTCAAAGATGATCTTGAAATGGTGCATCAGGCCCTCAATAGAGTTATATACTTGTTCTTTCGGCGGTAAAATCACCCTTACATCGTCTAAATTGACCGGGCCCGGTGGTATCTGGTCCAGGGCCTGTTCGATGATCCGGATACTCTGGCGCATCTCCTCCATCCGTACTAGATAGCGGTCGTAATTATCCCCCTTAGTGCCCAGGGGTACTTCAAAATCCATCCGGTCATAAACCAGATAAGGCTGTGCCTTCCGCACATCATAACATATGCCGGTAGAGCGTAAGCAAGGGCCAGTAAAGGCCAAAGCTATGGCATCTTCAGCGGATATATAGCCGGTGCCCCGCATCCGGTCATAAAATATCCGGTTCTTGCTCAAAAGCTTATCTACATCGTTAATGGCCTTTCGGGCATCCTGCAGCGCCTGGCGGCATTTCTCATCAAACTTTTCCGGCAAATCAAAGGCCCAACCGCCTATCCGGCCACAACTGGGCGTAACACCCCGACCACCACCTACTTCTTCTATAAGCTTATAAAGGACCTCTCGGGCCTCAATAAAATAGAAAAATACGGTAAAGGCCCCTAACTCCATGGCATTAGCAGCAATACAGGTCAGGTGATCGGTGAGCCGGGATATCTCACTCATGATTACCCGAATATATTTACACCGTTCGGTTATCTCCACACCAAAGAGCTTCTCGACAGTCATGATATAGCCTACATTATTGATCAGGGGTGAGACATAGTTTAGTCGGTCGGTATAAGGGATGCATTGGGTATAGGTGGCGTTCTCACATTCCTTCTCAAAGCCCCGGTGCAGATACCCCATCTCGACCTCAGAATTGACTATACGCTCGCCATCCAGCTCCAGTATAAGATGAATAATCCCATGCATGGCCGGATGGGCCGGTCCCATATGAAGGAATAGGTGCTGGGTCTCTAAATCTTCTGCCTTGGCCTCAGGCCGGAATATCCTGGGCTGGTAAATAATCCGATCAATGGGCTGCTGTTTATCTTTAGGATAGTCTTTACGTAAGGGGTGCCCTTCAAACTGGTCATAGAGCAGGATGCGGCGCAAATCTGGATGGTTATTAAATTCTATGCCATAAAAGTCATAGACCTCGCGCTCAAACCAATTAGCTGCTTGCCAAACCGGTGTTAGGGAGTCTATCCGGCAATCTTCTTCTGGCACCGGGGCCTTTATCCTTAGCCGGTGATTATGCTGAAGGGAATAGAGGTGATAGGCTATCTCAAAGCGGGGGTTACGGCCCAAATAATCTACTGCGGTCAGGTCCATCATAAAATTATAAGCTAATGCCGGCTCATCCC
>MHDQ01000264.1:0-3691 GCA_001803565.1 Nitrospinae bacterium RIFCSPLOWO2_12_FULL_45_22
TGCCTCCTTGACCTCTGGCTCTTCCTTTGCCTGGGGCTTTGTGGGGGACTTAACATCTAATTGCTGCTTTAATTCAGCAATAGTTGTTTCGTATTGAGAAACCTTTTTAGAAAGATCATTCAGGCTATGCTCTTGGTTTACAATAGTCTTTCGGCTTCGGGCCAGATCAATTTTCAATTGAGTAACACTCTGCCTGAGGGGCAAATGGATGGTAAGGTAAAAATAAGCTACTCCTAATATCAATAGGACCAACACCACAGGCCTAACTATAGGAAAAGATTGGCCCGGTCGAGGTGGGGGGGTGCTAGAGAAAGGAGATCCCTTATATTTTAGCAAATTAATCTCCCGCATAAAACGATCATTTCTGTTTAGTATAAAGAATCAGGCATCTCGGCGCAATATACGCTTGTCAGCCATCCGCATAGTTACTTTCTTGCTATCAAAATATTCCAGTAAGGGAATGGCATATTTGCGGGAGATAGAGAATAGTTCTTTGAACTCACCAGGCGTGATAGCCCCATTTCTCTTCAAAAAATCTTTCAACCCTTGTTCTATCTCCCTTAGACTCTCTGTATGGAAAAACATATCCCCTTTTACCCGTACCAGTCGCTTCTCTTCCAGCAATACATTGACCAATTGCTGCTCTTCTGCCTTCTGGATAGAGAGTTTTTCATAGACCTTTTCTAAGTCAGGGGGTTGGAAGCCTGCAGAAAGGTACTGATGTTCAATAGCATCTTTCAATTCTTCCTGTCTGCCTACCAACTGGACAGAATGGCCAGCAGACTTTACCTTCTCGCCCTCTACTACTATCTTACCTTCCCGCTCTAATTCTTGCAAGAGCTTAAGAAATATCTTTTCTTCCGAAATAAGTGACTTGCTTTTTAGTTCTTCTTTGGATATGCCTAGTTTGAGCGGGAATTTGGTATGGAAGTTTTGGAGCTGGCCCAACATATCATCTATTAACTCCTGGTAAATATCCTTATGCAGCAACCAGTATGCATCACCTGAGAGCTTGATAGCCTTACCCTTCTCTTCCAATGAACGATAGATATCTTTTAGTCTGTTTGGAGGCAGATGGGTTCGGGGAATCAGCTCCGTAAGCTTTAAACCGGTATTACCCGCTTGCAACAACTGATGTTCTATCACCTGACTCTCCTCACCCCTATCCATAATAGTGAAATGGTCTATGACCTCTCTTCTACCTTTTTTAACCTTTTTAGGCGCTATTTCTAAAACCTCTCCACCACCTATAGTCTGTATGGGTGAATAACTCCTGATAACATATCGGTCCTTTGGTAAAGCGGCCAGGGGTTCTTCCAGGTGGAATTGTACATATGCCTCCTGGCCGGGCAGTAACTCTTCTCTATCCAGCAGATGAACCCGGCCAATAATTTCCCTGGTACCGTGATGGAAACGTACCCTGGTGCGGTCTTTTACGGGTCGGGGTGCATCAGCCAGTAATTGAAGAGATACATTCAGGATATAGGTAGGGCAAAGCCCTCCTGAAATAGATATAACATCTCCCCTTTCAATCTCGTCTTTGCTAACACCCTGGAGGTTTATGGCGGTTCTTTGCCCGGCTATAGTCTCTCCGACTTGTTTACCATGGACTTGAATTCCCCTTATCCGGGCTGTTAGCCCTCTGGGATAAATAGTTACCGACTGGTCCAGACTGATCTTTCCTGAAAGGGCAGTACCGGTAACTACTGTACCGAAGCCTTTGATGGTAAAGACCCGGTCAATAGGGAGTCTAAAAGTCCCTTCATTAATCTTAGGCGGGACCCTACCCGCTATAAGCGATATAGCCTTGCGCAATTCGTCTAAATTTTCACCACTTTTAGAAGAGACCGGGATAATAGGGCATTGGCTCAGGAAAGTATTATGCAAAAAATCCCTTACTTCTTCTTCGACCAGATCTAGCCAGTCTTGTTCTACTAAATCTTTTTTGGTCAGGACTACTAATCCGTCTTTGATCTTTAGTAGCTCACATATAGCCCGGTGTTCCCGGGTCTGGGGCATGATCCCTTCATCGGCCGCAATTACTAATAGCACAAAATCTATTCCCCCGGCCCCCGCCAGCATGTTCTTTACAAACTTCTCATGGCCCGGTACATCCACAATGCCTAATTGGATATTATTATCCAGAAAGAGATAGGCAAAGCCCAGGTCAATGGTAATACCCCGCTCTTTTTCCTCTTTTAGGCGATCACAATCTATACCGGTAATGGCTTTGATCAAGGCGGTCTTGCCATGGTCTATATGCCCGGCAGTGCCCATAACGATCTGTTTCATGTCTCGACTGCCAACCTCTCAAAGGCCCTTAAGAGATCTTTTTCTTCACCCTTCTGCACTGTCCTCAAGTCAAAACAGAGCCGCTCCTTATGGATTCGGCCCAATATAGGGGGGTCATGGTGGCGAAAGAATTCTTCCAGGCTATCGGGGGATAATTTAGCGGAGTGGATAGCTATAACTTTAGTGGGGATCTGTTCTAGGGGCAAGGCCCCGCCCCCTACTTGAGAGTAATCATCTTCTAAGGTAATTTCCCAAAGGCCCGGGTTATCAATCCGGTTTATTTTTCGAATCAAGGCCCTACTCCGCCTCTCAATCTCCTCTTTCAGCATAGTCAGCATCTGTAGGGTAGGGATCCTTTTTGGGGCTGCTTCTTCATCAAGGTAAGCATTAAGCGTGGCTTCCAGGGTAGCTATGGTTAATTTATCTACCCGGACAGCCCGCATCAGAGGATTCTTTTTGATAGCATCCAGGTATTTCTTTTTCCCTAAAATAATACCGGCCTGGGGGCCTCCCAGTAGCTTATCACCGCTAAAAGTAACAATATCTATCCCGCTCCTTAGTACCTCTTGTACTGTAGGTTCGTAGGAGAGCCCGTAACGGCGCAGGTCTACCAGGTTGCCACTGCCCAGGTCTTCCATCACCGGTATATTAAAGCGCCTACCCAACCCTACCAGCTCGTCGGCTGTTACGCTAGCAGTAAATCCTACTACCCGGAAATTGCTGGTATGTACCTTAAGCAGAAGGGCAGTCTCGTGGGTTATGGCGCTTTCATAATCCTGCAAATAGGTCTTGTTAGTAGTACCTATCTCTATTAGCCGGGCGCCACTCTTGCGCATTATATCCGGTATACGAAAAGAACCGCCTATCTCTACTAGCTCGCCTCGTGAAACAATCACTTCTTTATCCCTGGCCAGAGTTTCTAGCGAGATCAGTACTGCGGCGGCATTGTTATTTACCGCCAGTGCTGTTTCAGCACCAGTTAGGCCCTTCAGGATATTCTCCAGATGCATATATCGGGAGCCCCGCTCGCCCTGGTCTAACTGATATTCCAGGTTAGAATAAGAGCCAGCAATAATCCTTAAGTTGTCCAGGGCAGCCTGGCTCAGGATAGAACGACCAATATTGGTATGCACTATTATACCGGTAGCATTAATAACCTTTTTTAAGCTAAAAGAGGTCTGCTGGGACATTACTTGGGCCGCTTCTTCCAGTAGATATTCGGCAGATAATTTTAACTTTATCCCTTCCAGCTCGGCTAGAGACCTAGCCTGGATGATGGAGCTACGCTTCTCCGCCAACACTTCCCGCAACGTAGCTAAAAGGAGGGCTTTGGGCTGGGAATCGTCCACTTTCTGTAGGATATTATCCACCGAGGGTAAAAGGCGCAGGCAAGCCTTCC
>MHDQ01000264.1:3701-9093 GCA_001803565.1 Nitrospinae bacterium RIFCSPLOWO2_12_FULL_45_22
CTGTTTATCTAATTCTGGGGTTTCTACCAGCATTATTAGAATCTATTCCTAAATTAATAAACATTCGGTTAGCCCGTGGAGATAAAGATGAACCACAAAGGCACAAAGTACACAAAGGAAATACTGCAAAATGATATGTACTTTTTTATATCAACTTTTCTTTTTGACACGATAGACGGGATGGCCAGGCTCATGCTAATCTTGTTATCCTGTCAAATATATTTCTAGATGGTAACCGTTCAACCAAGACAGGCTAGACCCCCCCTAAGTGCTACTTGTTAGCTTGTATCATCCATACGGAGTAGGGGCGTTGCATGCAACGCCCCTACTTTGTATTCTTTGTGCCTTTGTGGTTGGTATGGGTTTACCGAATATTTACAATATCCGGGATATAATCTTAGCCATAATTGTTATTTACGTCAAGGCAGAAAGGCCGTATAATATTTCTGGTGATAGAGATAATGCTATCAAGAAATGAACGAGGGGGTTGATGATTTCCCTTTGGAGGAAGTATTGAGGCCGAGGCAAATTCTTTTATTACATTGTGATATAATAAATCCAAAGAGGATATAAGTTATGCAAAGAAACGACTCTATCAGATATTTTGAAAATGCAAAAGAGATTTTAAGCAAGTCTCGGATTGAGGACCATAGATTTACTGACGTAAAATATGTTAAGTCGGCTTGCGGTGTTGCTTATCTAGGTGTGTTGAAGGCTATTAAGGATTTTATTGAGAAGTTGAAATAATATGAAAGAGTTGCAGAAGATAGGGGTTATTGCCAAACATAGGAAGAAAGAAGCGGCTGAGATTATCAGGGAACTAATTGAGTGGCTAAAAGGAAAAAAGGTGGAGGTTTTTTTGGACTCTGATAGTGCTGCTTTGATCAATGCTAAATCCCAGTACCTAAAGTCTGAAATCCCTTCTCTGGTAGACCTGATCATTGTTTTGGGTGGTGATGGTACCCTGCTTAGTGTAGCCCGGTTAGTAGATGGCAAAGATGTGCCGGTTTTGGGGGTAAATTTAGGTGCTTTAGGGTTTTTAACCGAAACAACCCTGGAAGAGCTCTATCCTTTACTGGAGCAGGTTTTAACGGGTGATTATCAAGTTTCTGAGCGGATGCTCCTCAATACCCATATCCACCGCCAGGGGGAGCGGCTGACCCAGTACCCGGTTCTCAACGACGTAGTAATAAATAAAGGGGCCTTAGCCAGGATTATTGAGCTAGAAGTCTATATTGATAAAGCCTATGTTAATACTTTTAGGGCTGATGGCTTGATCGTGTCTACCCCTACAGGCTCAACGGCGTACTCTTTAGCGGCTGGTGGCCCTATTATTCATCCTACGATGGAGGCCCTTGTTATCAACCCCATTTGCCCGCATATGTTAACCAATCGGCCCATAGTAGTCCCGGCGGATGTTAAGATCGAGGTTATCCTGCAATCAGAGATGGAAGATGTGCATGTGACATTGGATGGTCAGGTAGGTTTTGCCTTGCGCTATCGGGACATAGTCGAGATAAGGCGGGCAACGGGAAGGATAAAACTGATCAAGTCATCCAGCCGTGACTATTATCAGATCTGGCGCACCAAGCTCAAATGGGGCGAGCGCTAAGATGCTCCAGGAATTATATATTAAAAATTTTGCTATCATCCCTGAATTACGTGCCCAATTTTATCCGGACCTAAATGTCTTTACCGGAGAGACCGGTGCGGGGAAATCTATACTTATTGAGGCCCTGGCCTTAGTCTTGGGCGGTAAAGTCCAGCGAGAATATCTCCGCTCCAATCAGGAACCTACCGTGGTAGAGGCCCTCTTTGCTCTAAACAATCTCCCTAAAGTCAAGAAAAGATTGACGGAACTAGGTATTGAAGCCGAAGATGATACCTTGATCCTGAGCCGCATTATTGAGCCTACAGGAAAGAGCAAGGCTTATATCAACCGTTCTCTGGTCCCTGCCCTTAAACTGGCTGAAATGGGCGATTTGCTGGTTGATATCCACGGCCAACACTCGCATCAAACCCTCCTCCATACGGAAAATCACCTGGAGCTTTTGGATGCTTACGGAGATTTATCCTTACTAAGGGATGAGTTAACTGGCCAGTATCGCCACCTACAAGGATTAGTTAAGAGGCTCAATGAATTGACCCTGGCTCAGCAAGAGGAAGTCCGGCAGATGGAGTTGGTTAGCTACCAACTCCAGGAGATTGACCGGGCCCAGCTTAAACCAGGAGAAGAAGAGGAGCTGGGGCGGGAGAGAGAAATTTTACAGCATGCGGAAAAGCTATCAGAGACCGCCCATGAGGCATATAATCAGCTCTATGCCTCCCAGGGGTCAGCGCTGGAGCGGTTCAAGAAGGTCCTTGCTGGCCTTCAGGAGATGGCTAAAATAGACCCCCAGTGGAGCAATCTGATCGGGAGCGGTGAGTCAGTGTTATACCAACTAGAGGATATGGCTTTGAACCTCAGGGATTATTCTCGCAAGCTCTATTTTGATCCAGAGAGGCTGAGGCGGCTGGAGGAGCGGTGGCAAGAGTTGAATATCCTGAAGCGGAAATATGGCCCTACTATCGAGGCTATCCTGGAGTTGCGCAAAACCCTGGAAGAAAAACTTTCTTCTAATTTAAATAGGGAAGAAGAGCTAGGTAAACTAAAAGAAACTATTGCCCTATTAATGAAGGAGATAGAAAAGGCTGCCCTTAACCTTTCAGTCGAGCGAACAAAGGCGGCTGCGAAAATAGAGCAAATGATGCAAGAAGAACTAAAGGAGTTGGGTATGCCCCAGCCTCATTTTTTCATCTCTTTTTACCGCGAGAAGGATGAAGAAGGATTTGTGCAGTATCAAGGAGATACGGTAGCCCTACATCCTAAGGGGATAGAAAGGGTAGAGTTTATGATTGCTCCTAATCCAGGGGAAGGGCTAAAGCCCCTGGCCAAGATAGCCTCGGGTGGTGAGATATCCCGCATAATGCTGGCCTTAAAAACTATCCTGGTACAAGCAGATCAGATACCCACCCTGGTTTTTGATGAGGTGGATGTAGGGATAGGTGGGCGGATTGCTGAGGTGGTCGGAAAGAAACTGAAAGATATTGCCCGGTTTCGTCAGGTATTCTGTATAACTCATCTGCCACAGATTGCCTCCACAGCCCAGGCCCATTTTTTTATCGAGAAGAAGATATCGGGTGGCAGGACCTATACTACTGTCAGGGAGTTATCGCCAGCAGAAAGAATAGAAGAGATAGCCAGGATGTCTGGTGGAGAAATAATTAGTACGGCTACCCGGGAGCATGCTAAAGAGCTCTTGCAGCGCGGAGTTAATTCTTAAGCTATCACCCTGATTTAATAAAGTTTACTTGACCTAGCTAATCAATTCCGTTATTATTAGGCAATTCTAAGGCAATTTAACAGCTATAGTAGCTTATTCAAACGATTGGCTTAGTCAAAAAGTTATGTCCCAAGTCTATATATTTTACCCCTTACTACCATTACTGTGGTTATTGCTCTTCTCTAGTTGTACCCCTCTGCACAGTCCGATCCCAAAAAGTTCTATTAAGGAACAACAAAAGGCAGTACTTATCCAGAGCAAGGATAAACGGGATAAAGAAATCTCAGTAGAGGAAAAGATTGAGGAAGCAGAAAGACCTAAGGAGCCTATCCTGGTTGAAGTGCCTACGCATTCTTCCCCAGAAAAGCCTATGCCAGAGAACGTCCTGCCGAAGCAAATAGCTGCCCCGGAGGGAAAAGGCCCCTCCCCGAAAGGAGAAGAACAACTCCTGACCCTAAATTTCGATAATGCTGATATATACGATGTTGTACATACCCTGGGTGAATTACTGGGTATAAACTATATCATTGATCCCCGGGTTAGGGGTACGGTAAACATCAGGACCTCTGAAAAGGTAACGAAAAAGGAGATTCTACCGATTTTGGAGGCTATCTTCCGGGCTAACAATTTAACCGCAGTAAAGGAGGGCAATATCTATCATATCATACCTTCTGCTGAAGCCCCCAGAAGGCTTATCACCCCTAGAGTAGGCAAAGAAAAAGGTGAACTGGCACCTTCAGACCAGATCCTTATCCAGATCGTACCCCTTAATTATATACCGGTAAAGGATGTAATTAATCTCATTAAACCCTTCCTCTCATCAGAAGCAATCCTTACCGGCTATGATAAGGACAACCTCGTCATCATAACCGATTTTGCCTCTAATATTAAAAAAGTATTGGGTATTATTGAGACCTTGGATACTGATATCTTTAAAGAGGTAAAGTTTCGGCTCTTTGCCTTAAAGAACAGCAAGGCCGAAGATGTGGCTAAGGAATTAGAGCAGATATTTGGGGCCTTGGAAGTGCCTACTAAGACTGGCCGGGGTGGTGGGGCGAGCTTCATTCCGATTCCCCGCATCAATGCCATACTGGTTATTAGTAGCCTCCCACGGCTCTTGCTTGAGGTAGAGACCTGGCTCCAACAACTGGATCAGGTAATAGCCGAAGAGGAAGTAAAGACCTATGTATATTTCGTAGAGAATGGCACCGCCAAAGACTTGGCCGACATATTAAATCAGCTCTTCGGGGAGGGCAAGCCAGAAGAAAAAAAGGCCCCACTGGCTGAAGGGAAAGAAGCGCCGCTACCGGGCAGGCGCGGGAGACGGGAACAGGAACAGAGACCACCAGAAACCAGTGCGGGTCGAGAATCTTCAGCTATGGTTGGGGCTATAGCGGGTGAAGTAAAGATCGTCGCCCATGAAGCTACTAACTCTCTCATTATAAAGGCTACCCCCAGGGATTATCGTCTCGTCAGGCAGATACTCAAAGAGTTAGATATTATGCCCCGTCAGGTGGTTATTGAGGCCCTAATAGCCGAAGTGTCGCTGGATAGGTCTACCCAGTTTGGTGTGGAGGCCCTCTTTACCACGAAGAGTACCACGGCAGGAACCGAATTTGGTGCGATAGCGGCAGATATTGCGAAAAGGGTTATCCCAGCCGGAGGGCTTACCTATAATGTTGTTCGAGGAGATGTGATAGCTACCCTAAATGCCCTGGCCAGCGAGAATAAAGTCCATATCCTCTCCACCCCCAAGATCATTGCCTCAGACAATAAGGAAGCGTCTATTGATGTTGGTGCCGAGGTGCCTTTGGTATCAACTGAGTTCCGGGATGTTGTCGCGGCTGGAAGGGTCCAGACTACTATCGAGCGCCGCGATACTGGTGTGATCCTCAAAGTTACCCCCCATATCAACTCTACTGGTCTGGTTACCCTCGATTTAGACCTGGAAGTGAGTGAGGCCCAGCCGAAAACAGTAGCGGGTCAGACCGATATAAGCATCTTTCAGCGGAAAGCCCTTACCTCGTTGGTGGTACAGGATGGTCAGACACTTCTTATTGGTGGCTTAA
>MHDQ01000265.1 GCA_001803565.1 Nitrospinae bacterium RIFCSPLOWO2_12_FULL_45_22
GTTTTTAAAGGAAAAAAATAACTCTTTGTGCCTTAGTGCCTTTGTGGCTAATACAAGTTTTTATTGTATACTTTTTTATGAAACGCTCTACTGGTTCCAAGATATGGTGGTATAAGGGAATAATATACTACAAAATGATTTTGCTATCACCCCTTATTCTTTCCCCGGGCCACCCTGGAATGGTAGATAACTGTGCCCGTCTCCTCGAGGTACTGTTACGGACGGAGCAAAGCGTAGTCATAGAATCAGGACTATCCTGTATGGTATTGACATATTTTGCAATTATGATAATTTGTGCATCAAAAATAAACATCTCAGATTCTTCTCCCCAGTTGCAAGCACATATTGGCGAAAGCTCGGAATAAAAAGGTATTTTCAGAGGAACAGATGAAGAATTGCTATCAGATTCTATTGGTAGACGATGACAAGACCTTCTCTTATGTGCTGAAAAAGGAGATCGGGCGTATGGGCCATGAAATAACCCTGGCTGGAGATGGTAATGAGGCGCTAGAGAAGCTTAGAGAAGGTAATTATGATCTAGTATTATTAGATCAGAGGCTACCGGGGCAGGACGGTAAAGCTGTCCTGACAGAAATGAAGAAGCTCGATCCCATGATAGAGGTAATTATCCTGACCGGTTATGGGACTATAGAAAATGCAGTAGAGGCCATGAAGCTAGGCGCTTATCATTATCTCACCAAGCCATGCAAGCTCTCGGAGCTTGAGGTGGTGCTAAATAAGGCCTATGAAAAGAAAGCCCTTAAGGAAGAAAACCTGAATCTTAGGAATACCTTAGAAAGGAAGAGACCAGACTATGAAATCATCGGCGAAAGCCCTGCTATAAAGGCAGTCTTAGAAAGGATAGAAAAGATTGCGCCAGTAGATTTACCCGTATTAGTACACGGAGAGAGCGGGACAGGTAAAGAACTGGTAGTACGGGCTATACATCAGAAGAGCCACCGGGCCCATAACCTCTTACTAACTATTAATTGTAGCGCTTTGCCAGAGACTCTGCTAGAAAGCGAATTATTTGGCCATCAAAAAGGGGCCTTTACCGGCGCAATAGAGAATAAAAAAGGGCTCTTTGAAATGGCGCATAAAGGCACCCTTTTCCTGGACGAGATCGGGGAGATGAGTCCCTCTATGCAAGCTAAGCTGCTAAGGGTACTGCAATTTGGTGAGCTAAGGCGACTGGGCGATACCCGGACAATCAAGGTAGATGTTCGGGTTATTGCCGCTACCAATCGGAATCTAGAAGAGGAGATAATGGAGGGTAGGTTCCGCCAGGACCTTTACTACCGTTTAAATGTATTAAATATCTCTCTGCCGCCTCTTCGTACTATTCCGGATGATATTCCCTTACTGATAAGACATTTCCTCCGGAACAGCCGGGTGAGTGGCAGAAAGGTAATAAATATAACCAATGAGGCATTAAGATACTTACAAAATTACCCCTGGCCAGGTAATATCCGGGAGTTAGAAAATACAGTGGAGCGATTAATAATCCTTTCTCAAAGCGATATTATTACCTTGAAAGATGTGCTGGATAATATCCCCCTGCACCTCACCTCCCAACCAGATAATGACTCTTGCTCATTGTCCCTTAGAGAGATGGAACGTACCCAGGTACTAAAAATACTCGCCCAAAACAAGGGAAACAAGACTAAAACCGCTAAGGACTTAGGTATTACCTTAAAGACCCTGTATAACAAACTCTATGCCTACCAGAAAGGTGATCCCTCAACTCCTTCACAATTGCAATGACTATGATATTTGATTCCGACAATATGTTGATCTATTGAGGGTCTGGTGTGGCTTATGCGTTATTCAGGCCCGTCTCTAAAAAGGATACTCCCTTTCCCCTGCCCAATCATACTCTAGCCCATCATTCATCCTCAGAACACCAATTATCTCCGCAAAGGTAGCATCGGCTTCTAGGGCTTCGAATACGTAAGGAACGAGATTCGTGCCGGGATCAGAAGCTGCCTTTTTTAAGTTCTTGATCTTTTCCCTAAGGTTCTTGTAATTCCTCGTTGACTTAAACTTCCCATATTTATCCAGATACTCATCCACATCTGAAGTATCTGGAGCGTATAGCTTGGGTTTGAAGTCCTCTTCAGGAGGTATCTGGAAACGATTTACACCTACAACGGTTCTCTCTCCGCTCTCAATCTTCTTCTGAATATCCAATAGCCCCTTCTTCAGCTCTTCATGAACCCAGCTACTCTGGAGGGCTGCCATCCAGCCGCCCATCCTTTCTATCTTGTCAACCACAGCTTGAATCTCTTCCTCAATCTTTGAGGTCAACCACTCAACATAATAAGAACCTGCCAAGGGGTCCGCGACGCTTGTAACTCCTGATTCGTAACGTAACACCTGCTGGGTCCTTATGGCCACTCTTTCTGCTTCTTCTGTCGGAGTAGACAATGCTTCGTCATAACAGGCGACTTGGAGGCCCATGCAACCACCAAGAATACCGGCCAGAGCCGCTATGGCGCCCCGCGCGATATTGACGAGAGGTTGTTGACGGGTACACACAGTGCCCACTACATTTCCGTGAGTTCGCAGACACATAGCCCTGGGATCTGTGGCACCCCACTTTTCTTTCATAGTCCGCGCCCAAATCTTCCGAGCAGCCCTCAGTTTGGCTATATGTTCAAAGAAATCCCGATCTAAAGCAACTGTAGGGCTCAACCCCCGCCCTATAGCATTTATGTCGACACCCCTCCTAAGCATCTCTCGAATGAGTTCATCTCGACAGGCGATTATGAATGCAATTTCTTGGACTGCATTTGCACCCGACTCGCAGAAAGCAGCTCCGTCAGCGTACCATATGTTCCACTTTGGCAAATTCCTGAGTATATACTCACAAAAATCATTACCCCATCTTGCCAGCGTGGAAAACCGGCCATCAACATATAGAACTTCAGGCCAACTTGGTGTGTAAACAAAAAGATGAAGGTATAATGCCGAATGGACTACTCTGAGGTCGCTGATATTATAGCCCCGCCTCTTGGCTGCCAATATATAAGCCTGAGATAGCGCGGGGAGCGGATAATTCCAGCACATGCTTAATGCGTCCAAGGGTAGATCCTCCGTCATAACTTCAACATCCCTCAAAGTATGCAAAGCTACACCACAAACCCCAAATTGACCCTCAGCATAGGGCTGGTCAGGCTCGATGCCATACCATGTTGGACTATCCATCTCACAGTCCACAGCATTTGCGCCTTGCGATAGTACAAACTTGAGCCTCTCGTTTTGCCTTTCTGGTGTTGATAAGCCGATGATCTGTCGGATGTTCCAGAGTTTACCCCTATACATTTTGGGATGATGACCTCTGGTAAAAGGATATTGACCGGGGAGACCAATATCGCTGTGGAACTCGATATGGGAGATGTCACTCGGGGTATATACCTCGTTGACTGGAATACCTGAGGGAGTGGTGAAATCAGTGGTCGCCTCTCGATATGCATCTCTGATTTTTTCTCTTCGGATTTCTTCAACTTGTGTACTCATCGGGACCTCCTCTTTGCCTTCAGATTGAACTTAATTGTTTTAGTTCAGAGCGCCCCTAGGGGGTGGAGCGGCGGTTCTCCCCCGGTCCTCTCCTAGTGTGCCATGGCCAAACCTCCGTATACAATTTTCTCAGACTATAGTCAATCACGTCATTAGTAAAACCGAGACCTCTTTCCCGTGACCGGTGTGCAAATAACTTCTGTATCATGCCCCACGTGCTGCACGTATCACTCGTCTAGTTGGTTTCCTGAAGAGTAATATCTAAAGGGTGAAAGTATTATTTTAAAGATGATAGATGATAAGATGAGATGATAAGGAATTGCATTTTTGTTTAAGAAAAATTAACACATCGACAAGGAAAATTGCAACCCTTTTTTCCGTAAAATAGCGATTGATTTTCCAGAAATGCTAGACTCCTTTGTCATTCTGAGCGTTAGCGAAGAATCTATTGAGACCCTTCGCTTTGCTCAGGGTGACATTCATAATAATGTGAGCCCTTTATTCGAGAGAGGTCATTGTTTTCAATCGCTATCTTTCTGAACATTAGCCTGGCTTGACAAAGATAGGGCTTTTAATTAAGCTAACAATTTAATAGTTTATAGGCTAAACAAAGGAGAAGGCGATATTCGGGATGGACCTGGATAATATAACGGAGATAAAAGAGATTGATAAGAGTGGCATGGCCACTCTCCTCCACGGTTTTTCTGAGCAATGCCAACAAGGGATAATCCTGGGCCAGGGAGCAGAAGTTCCTTTCAAAAAAGGAGCTATTAAGAATATTATCATAACTGGATTAGGTGGCTCAGGTATCGGGGGAGACTTATTAAGGATTAGCTCAGTTAACCAACTCTCCATACCACTTTATATTAACCGTGGCTATCACCTACCAGGCTTTGCCGGTGAAGAATCATTGGTCTTCGTAGTAAGCTATTCGGGTAATACTGAGGAGACTATCAGTGCCTTACAAGGAGCCATAAAAGCCGGTTGCCAGATAGTCATCATTAGCAGTAATGGTTTGCTAGAGAAAGTCGCCCAGGAAAAGAGCCTCCCTTTACTTAGAATACCGAAAGGTTATCCCCCCCGGACTGCCTTAGGTTATCTGTTCTTTCCTATTCGGAAGAGTATAGAAAAGTTGGGTTATATTCCTGAGCAAAAAGGGGCGGAAGAAGAAACCATATCCCTCTTGCAAGATTTAGCCAGACAATATTCTCTGGAACAGCCTTTATCTTCTAATCCAGCAAAACAACTGGCACAAAGGCTCTTTAATAAAATCCCGGTAGTCTATGGGACTTTGGATAATACTGACGTTGTGGCATATCGCTGGAAGTGCCAGTTTAATGAGAATGCCAAGGCTTATGCTGCTTATCACGTCTTCCCTGAGCTTAATCATAATGAGATCGTGGGCTGGGAAAGGGCCGATGCTATAGCAAAGCAATTCGTGGTGACCATCTTTCGGGATAAGGGTGACCCAGCGAGGATCAAGCAGCGGATAGATATTACGGCCCGGATGCTGTCCGATAAAGTAGACCAGGTTATCCAACTTGATTCCCAGGGCGATTCTTTACTGGCTCGAATCTTTTCTCTAATTTATCTGGGTGATTATGTAAGCTATTATCTGGCTATATTGCGAGAGATTGATCCAACGCCAGTACAATCCATAAATTACTTAAAAAGTGAACTAAGTAAGTGATATGAGTTTTCAGGAAAGGATCCGAAATTTTTCTATCATTGCCCATATTGATCATGGGAAATCTACCCTCGCTGATCGCCTCCTGGAAATTACCGGCACCGTCTCTCCCAGGGAGATGGTGGACCAGATCCTGGATGATATGGAACTGGAGCGGGAACGAGGGATTACCATCAAAGCCCGGGCCGTGCGCATGGCCTACCGGAACGGCTATAGCCACGAGTATATCCTTAATCTTATTGATACTCCGGGTCATGTAGATTTTTCTTATGAAGTATCCCGGAGCCTGGCGGCTTGTGAAGGTGTCTTATTAGTTATTGATGCTTCTCAAGGGATAGAGGCCCAAACCTTAGCCAATTTTTATCTGGCCTTAGAAAATAACCTCCAGATCATACCGGTAATTAATAAGATTGATCTGCCAGTAGCAGATGTACAAGGGGTGGAGCGACAGATAGAGGATATCCTGGGTTTAGATGCCAGTGATGTATTGCTCACCAGTGCCAAGGAAGGGCTTGGTGTGCGAGAGATTCTGGACCAGATAATAGCCCGGATTCCACCTCCGCAAGGCGATCCCCAGACCCCTTTAAAGGCCCTGATTTTCGATTCCTGGTTCGACCAGTATCATGGCTCCGTGGTTCTGTTACGGGTATTTGAGGGCAGGGTGCGGCCCGGAGATAAGATCGTATTGATGTCTAGTGGCAAAGAGTTTGAGGTTCAACAAGTTGGTGTCCTTAGCCCGAAACCTAAACCTACCAAAGAGCTGACGGCCGGTGAAGTAGGCTATCTTATGGCTGGTTTTAAAAAGGTAAGCGATACCAAAATAGGTGATACTATTACTTCAGCCACAACCCCAGCCTCACAGCCACTGCCGGGCTACAAAGAGATTAAACCTATGGTCTTCAGCGGGCTATACCCGGTAGAAAATACCCAGTATGAATCCTTGAGGGATGCCCTGGAAAAACTCCACCTCAATGACTCGGCCTTCAAATATGAGCCGGAAACTTCTCTAGCCTTAGGGTTTGGCTTCCGGTGTGGTTTTTTAGGCTTGCTCCATATGGATATTGTCAAAGAGAGGTTGGAGAGAGAATTTGGTCTCGCTTTGCTCAACACCGCCCCTACCGTCGTCTATCAGGTTACTACTACCAAAGGAGAAAAGATGAGGGTAGAAAACCCGGCTAAATTACCTCCACCGCATGAGACCTTGAAGATAGAAGAACCTATCATCTCGGCCACTATCATTCTGCCACCAACATATTTAGGCCCGGTATTGAGTTTAGTCCAGGAGAGGCGCGCTATCCAGAAGAGTTTAGAATACCTGGACAGGGATAAGGTATTGCTTACTTATCATATCCCCCTCAACGAGATTGTCATGGATTTTTATGATAAACTTAAATCTTTAAGCCGGGGCTATGCCTCTTTTGATTATGAATTTTTGGGGTATAAAGAAGCGCCTCTGATAAAGCTAGATATCCTCCTTAATGGTGAGTCAGTAGATGCCTTATCTATGATTGTCCATAAAGATAAGGCCTATTTCCAGGGCCAAGAGATGGTGAAGAGGATGCGGGAGGTAATACCCAGACAACTTTTTGAGGTAATTATCCAGGCCGCTATTGGCAACAAGATTATTGCTCGCGACTCTATCAAGCCTTTACGCAAGCATGTAACCGGTAAATGTTATGGTGGCGATATAACCCGGAAACGAAAGCTTCTGGAGAAACAAAAGGAAGGTAAGAAACGCATGAAGCAGTTGGGTAAGGTACAGATACCGCAAGAGGCTTTTCTGGCCTTACTCAGGGTATCTATTTAAAGGCAAATACCTGGCCACAGATTCACGCAGATAGCCCCTGATCACCACAGAGATCACAGAGTGATAGGCAATTGCCAATAGCCCTTTACCGATCCGCGTAAATATGTGGCTGAAGAGCTACTTTCTAACTAAATGAAAGAGAAGGAACAGGCTATCAAGAAAAGTGTTTATAGAGAATATCTGGAGGCCCTGGCTTATGCCATTGTCCTGGCTTTATTCATCCGGGCTTTTGTGGTACAGGCATTCAAAATCCCTTCTGGCTCCATGATCCCTACCTTACAGATCGGTGATCATATCCTGGTAAATAAGTTTATCTACGGGATAAAGATTCCCTTTACTGATAAAAAATTATTTACTTTCAAAGAACCTAAACGGGGAGATATCATTGTTTTTAGATACCCCGGCGATGAAGACCGGGACTTTATTAAGCGGGCAATAGGATTACCTGGTGATACCATAGAGATAAGGGATAAGCAGGTATCTATTAATGGTAAACCCTTAAAGGAACCTTATGCAATATTCAATGAGCATAATATCCTGGGCAACTCAGGATATTCCCGAGACAATTATGGCCCGGTAAAAATCCCGCCCCATCATCTCTTCGTGATGGGGGATAACCGGGATAATAGTATGGATAGCCGTTTCTGGGGTTTTCTGGATGAAAGTAAGGTCAAAGGAAGGGCCTTTATTATTTATTGGTCCTGGGATAGCAACGATCATTGGGTACGTTGGCGAAGGATAGGAGATCTACTGCATTAAACCCTTACTTTGTGACGCGGATGAACGCAGGTTATACTGCCCAGGGAATACAGGAGTCAGAATTCAGAAGTCAATATGAATGGAACAATCAACTTCCCTTCTGAATTCTGACTCCTGTATCCTAGTTATCTGTGCGAATCTGCGGCAATCTGTGTCCTAATTGTAATTTCAGATGGACATTTGCTAGAGAAAGACGATTTATAATGATGGACGGGACAGAGAAAATTCTGGATACTTTTGCTGCTAGCGTGAGAGACCCATTCAACCGGCTGAAAGAATATAAGGCAAGAGTTGGGAAAAAGGCCATTGGTTATTTTCTGACTGATTTTCCTGAAGAGCTTATCCATGCTGCCAGCATGATTCCCATAGCTGTTTTAGGCAATAATGAAAATATCTCCCTGGCCGATGCCTATTTCCAAAATTTTGCCTGCTCGCTGGTACGCAGTACCCTGGAGAGCAAATTAAATCATACCCTGGATATCCTGGATGGGATGGTTATTCCCCATATATGCGATACCACCCAATGCCTGGCCAGCATATGGAAGATAGCCTTTCCGGGGGGCTATTTTGATGAGCTGGTTTTTCCTAAAAAGAGACATACCCCCAGTGCCCGTACTTATCTCCTCAATGAGCTGAGCCGTTTCAAAAAAGGGCTAGAAGAATATGCTGGGGTAAAGATAACAGATGAGAGTCTATGGGATAGCATCCGGCTATACAACAACCATCGGGAGTTACTAAGAAAACTTTATGCCTTCAAGCGCGATCATCCCCAGGCATTGCATGAACGGGAATTCTTTACTATTATAAGGGCTTCTATGCTGATGGCCAAAGAGGAACATAGCCAACTGCTATCTCAGATGATGACTGGCTTAGCGGAGCGGACAACAAAGCCGGAAAAGAAAGTGAGGCTGGTTGTTTCCGGGATGGTATGCGAGCCCCTACAGGTCCTGGATCTGATTGATGAGCTAGGGGGCGCCATTGTCAATGATGATCTCTGCACAGGCTCCCGATATTTCCTGGAAGATATTGAGCTGAACCATAACCCCTTAGAAGCCATTGTTGACCGGCAGTTGAAAAAAAACCCTTTTCCAGGATACCATATCGTTTCCGATGAAGCCGGGGATTCCCTCCTAGATATGGTTGAAAAAACCGATGCCCATGGGGTTATCTTCTTGCACCTCAAATTCTGCGAGGTGCATAACTTTGACTACCCGGATTTGAAGAAGAGACTAGAGGAGAGGAAAATACCCCATCTGCTCCTGGAGACCGAGCTCCAGATGACTTCTTTGGAACAACTCAGGACCCGCCTCCAGGCCTTTATAGAAATACTGGGGAGAAGATAGAACCCCATTAACAATGGTAGTGGGAGAGCTTGCTCTGCATCGGCCTTCATTAGAAATACTAAGGACAAGATAAAACGTGGGAAAAGGAGAAGGTAAAAAAATTACTACCTCAGAATTACAAAGAGAGCTTATAGGCAATTATTATTTGGAGGCGAAAGAAGCCCATCAGCTCCAGAAGAGAGTGGCCTGGGTTACCGCGGCCTTCCCGGTAGAGGTCTGCTATGCCATGGATATTATCCCGATCTACCCAGAGAACCATGCCGCCGTAATCGGTGCCCGGAGGATGGGCCAAACTATTATTGAAATAGCTCAAGAAGCCGGTTATTCGCAGGACTTATGTAGCTATGCCCTGTGTGACTTCGGCTCTATCTTTAGTGGTCAGAGCCCTATAGGTGGGTTGCCCAGCCCGGATATCCTCCTCTGCTGCAATAACCAATGCGGCACAGTAACCAAATGGTACGAAGTACTGAGGAGGCATTTTAAAGTCCCGCTGGTAGTCCTGGATGCCCCATTTATTGCCCGGGACCTGAATCATAACATCCTTAATTACTTCAAAGAACAATTGGAAGAGCTTATCTCTGCCCTGGAAGCCCTTACGGGTAAATCGCTGGATAGGGACCGGCTCAAAGAGGTATTAGAAATATCTAATGAGACCAGTAACCTATGGCGACAATATCTGGAAATGGGCACCCATATCCCGTCACCTATCACCTGCTTTGATGGCTTTATCCATATGGCTCCGATAGTGACCCTGCGGGGTACTCTGAAGGCCCGTGACTATTACCAGTTACTCATTACCGAGACGAAGGAAAAGCTGGCAAAAAGATTGAGTGCGGTGTCAGAAGAAAAATATCGCCTCTTCTGGGATAACCTGCCTATCTGGTTTCAGTTGAGGGGACTTGCGGAGAAGTTTGCCCGCCACCACGCCAATATTGTCGGGGCATCATATACCAGCTTATGGGCATATAGTTTTGATGCCAGTGAGCCTATGGAGACCCTGGCCTGGAACTATTGTGATGTTTTGATCAATCGTGGGATAAAAGATAGGGCTACCTTTGCTATACAGATGCTGGAGAAGTATGCTGCCCATGGCCTGGTTATGCATTCCAACCGCAGTTGCAAACCCTATTCCTTTGGGCAATATACCATCAAAAAGATCGTCCAGGAGCAAGTCGGCAAACCCTCCCTCGTATTAGAAGCAGATATATGTGATCCCAGATTCTACCAGGAAGAGCAAATAGATGAGGCCATTGATTCCTTCTTCGACACCTTAACAGCAACCCATAATTAACTTTTTATCAAAAGCTTTATCCTTACAAGGACACTTATTTTTATAACGCTCGGACCTTAAGCCTTTTCTTTCTATGCGAGAGAAAGGCCAAATGGTTTTTCTTCTGAATCCAGCGCCCCAACTCTATTGTGTTTTCAATATCGAAAGTCCTAAGTGGTAACACGACTTTCAGTAAAATCCTAAGCTGCGACAGCGTAATAGATGGTGCTTTTTTCCCCCAACCTTATCTTCAAGTGCCAAAGGAAAAATGGGCCAGCATGCAAGTCAGAATATGGTGATTCCATCCTGGGTATTTTCTTACCTCATATTGTTTCTTTCTCGTAATCGGTCTTTGTAGCCAGCACAGTGTATTGGCTGGGATGGATACAAAATAGATCGTTCCTACACAACCCTCTATGGCATCAATAAATTCTGGACTATTGCCATAAGTTGAACTATTATGCCAGAAACTGGCATTAAAGAATTTTACTATTCTCAAGAATAGAGTCAAAGTATAAAAATTTTATAGGAAGGCTATAGGGATATAAGGGAACTCGCACGCCTTACAGGTAGTTGCCTGGGCTATTATTTGTAGTTTTGGCAGACTAAAGACAATTACTGCGGCTACTGCCAGGTTGGTATACCGGATATAAGCCAGGTCTGCCCCGGCAATTAGAGAGAATTCTTGTTGGGGTCTCTCTATTTTTACTAATTCGGAAAGTTGTTCTTGTAAAACTTTTGCGGCTGCGGGTTCAAGGTTCCAGGTATGGAGCTTGTGATAATTCACTTGTATACGGCCTTTTTATAAATTAACTGCGAAAGGACCAGGATCGCCGAGGTAATTGCGCGATTCGCGTCCATTGTCACTGTGTCTGTAAATAGAAGAGTATCAATTAGTCTTTAAAAGAATGACCCAAAAAATTAAAGTATCCATCCCTCCCCCAGGGAGCAGCCACCACGTAGGAGCAAATGAGATTATGAACCCCCTTGCCCCTCTCTCTTTGATAAGGTAACATATAACCCATATCCAAATTCGGAGAGGAAGAATTATGAAAACCTTAATTATGTTTTTGTTTTTACTATAGGTAGGTAGTTAAGGATGGCTATATGCAAAGATTTTGATAAACAGTGGGAATTAATTACCCGGGGCGCGGTAGAGATTCTAGTCCCAGAAGACTTAGAAAGAAAGCTTAAAAACTCTATATCATCTAATATGCCTTTAAGAATAAAAGCTGGTTTTGATCCTACTGCACCGGATTTACATCTGGGCCATACCGTCCTTATCCAGAAATTAAGGCACTTTCAGGAATTAGGACATGAGGTGATATTCCTCATTGGAGATTTTACTGGCATGATTGGTGACCCTAGCGGCCAATCAGAGACCCGTCGTCCGCTTACCCAGGAAGAAGTGATGGATAATGCCAAGACCTATAAACAGCAAATATTTAAGCTCCTGGACCCAGAAAAAACCGTTATTGAATTTAACACTCACTGGCTGGGAAGGATGAGTGCCGGGGAATTGATCCGATTAAGTGCCCGATATACTGTGGCTAGGATGTTGGAAAGAGATGATTTCCAAAAACGATACCATGACCAGAAACCCATCAGCATTCATGAGTTTCTTTATCCACTACTCCAGGGTTATGATTCCGTGGCCCTAAAAGCTGATGTGGAGTTGGGTGGAACCGATCAGAAATTTAACCTCTTAGTAGGGAGAGATTTGCAAAGGGATTATGGGCAGGAACCACAAGTAGTTATTACCTTGCCCTTACTCGAAGGAACTGATGGGGTGCAAAAGATGAGTAAAAGCCTGAATAATTATATAGGGATTGAAGAACCACCCAGAGAGATTTTCGGCAAGATTATGTCCATTTCGGATCGTTTAATGATGCGCTATTATGAACTTCTAAGTGATCTCGATTTGGCCGAAATAAACAAGTTAAAAGAGGACATGAACAAAGGTTACATAAATCCTAAAGACGTTAAAGCTCGGCTGGCTAAAGAGATTGTCCAAAAATTTCATGATAAAGCTAAAGCAGATACAGCGGCCAGAGAGTTTGACCAGATTTTTAAAGATAAAAAATTGCCAGAAATAGTACCGGAGTATAAATGGCGATGGGATAAAGATAGGATGTGGGTGCCTTATATTCTAAAGGATCTAGGAATAACTTCGGGAACCTCCGAGGCTCTTCGGTTAATTAAGGAAGGAGCTGTGAAGGTGAACGGAGAAAGGTTATTAAAAACTGATGCAGAATTATCAAATTCACAGGAATATATCATCAAAGTGGGGAGAAAAAAATTTGTAAAAATCGTCCCCTAAAAAATTTTAAATTTTTCTCTTGACACTTTTTAAATAAGAATTATACTATAGCCTTGTTAAATAGTTCTTTGAAATAAAGCGGGTGATCTATTGATCAATGAGTCAGTATTTTCTTTTATTAAGAGTTTCAATTGGAGAGTTTGATCCTGGCTCAGAACGAACGCTAGCGGCGTGCCTAACACATGCAAGTCGAACGAGAAAGGGTTCTTCGGAGCCTGAGTAAAGTGGCGGACGGGTGAGTAACACGTGAGTAACCTGCCCTCAGGATAGGGATAACATCTCGAAAGGGATGCTAATACCTAGTATGACCACAGAAACAAAAGTTTCAGGGGTAAAAGGTGGCCTCTGGTTAATCATTAGCCATTATGGCAAGTGAAAGACCAAGCTGCTGCCTGAGGAGGGGCTCGCGGACCATTAGCTAGTTGGGAGGGTAATGGCCTACCAAGGCGACGATGGTTAGCTGGTCTGAGAGGATGATCAGCCACACTGGGACTGAGATACGGCCCAGACTCCTACGGGAGGCAGCAGTGGGGAATATTGCGCAATGGGGGAAACCCTGACGCAGCAACGCCGCGTGGGTGATGAAGGCCTTCGGGTCGTAAAACCCTGTCAGGCAGGAAGAATACCAAATAAGTGAAGAGCTTATTTGTTTGACGGTACTGCCAGAGGAAGCCCCGGCTAACTCCGTGCCAGCAGCCGCGGTAATACGGAGGGGGCTAGCGTTGTTCGGAATTATTGGGCGTAAAGAGCGCGTAGGTGGTTGGGTAAGTCAGACGTGAAATCCCCTGGCTCAACCAGGGAAGGGCGTCTGAAACTGCTTAACTTGAGTGCGGTAGAGGAGAGTGGAATTCCCGGTGGAGCGGTGAAATGCGTAGATATCGGGAAGAACACCGTTGGCGAAGGCGGCTCTCTGGACCGCAACTGACACTGAGGTGCGAAAGCTAGGGGAGCAAACGGGATTAGATACCCCGGTAGTCCTAGCCGTAAACGATGGGCACTAGGTGTAGAGGGTGCCGACCTCCTCTGTGCCGAAGCTAACGCATTAAGTGCCCCGCCTGGGGAGTATGGTCGCAAGGCTGAAACTCAAAGGAATTGACGGGGGCCCGCACAAGCGGTGGAGCATGTGGTTTAATTCGACGCAACGCGAAGAACCTTACCTGGGCTTGACATGTATCTAAAAGGGTATAGAAATATACCCCTCCCTTCGGGGTAGATACACAGGTGCTGCATGGCTGTCGTCAGCTCGTGTCGTGAGATGTTGGGTTAAGTCCTGCAACGAGCGCAACCCTTACTCTTAGTTGCCAGCGGGTTATGCCGGGAACTCTAAGGGAACTGCCGGTTATAAACCGGAGGAAGGAGGGGATGACGTCAAGTCCTCATGGCCTTTATGTCCAGGGCTACACACGTGCTACAATGGCCTGTACAAAGGGTAGCAAACCCGCGAGGGGAAGCCAATCCCAAAAAGCAGGTCTCAGTTCGGATTGGAGTCTGCAACTCGACTCCATGAAGGCGGAATCGCTAGTAATCGTGGATCAGCACGCCACGGTGAATACGTTCCCGGGCCTTGTACACACCGCCCGTCACACCACGAAAGTCAATTGTACCCGAAGTCGCTGAGCTAACCCTTTACCGGGAAGTAAGTGCCGAAGGTATGGTTGGCAATTGGGGTGAAGTCGTAACAAGGTAGCCGTAGGGGAACCTGCGGCTGGATCACCTCCTTTCTAAGGAGTAATTTCTTCTAGCTACTGGCTGGAAGGGGGATTCCTGAATGGTTGGCACTCCTGATCAATGGTCCCCGCTTTTTCTCCCAAATTTCTTTATCCTCCATTTCTTGGAGAGAGCTATAGGCTAGATATTTCTGTGAGTATAAGGGAAACAGAGGGAAGGATGAGTTTAAGTTAGGGCCTATAGCTCAGTTGGTTAGAGCGCACGCCTGATAAGCGTGAGGTCCCTGGTTCAAATCCAGGTAGGCCCACCAAAGTTTGGGGGTGTAGCTCAGTTGGGAGAGCGCCTGCCTTGCAAGCAGGAGGTCAGCGGTTCGATTCCGCTCATCTCCATCAAAACAAAGTAATTTTGCTCTTTGACAATTTGATAATAATAAAGAAAGGGTAATGGTCAAGCTACTAAGGGCATATGGTGGATGCCTTGGTGCTACCAGGCGAAGAAGGGCGTGGTAAGCTGCGATAAGCTCCGGTAAGCCGCTAACAGGTTTTGACCCGGAGATTCCCGAATGGGGAAACCTGTTACAGATAATTCTGTAACACCTTTTGCTGAAAATTTAGATTAGGCAAAAGGGGCGAACCAGGGGAACTGAAACATCTAAGTACCCTGAGGAAAATAAAGCAAAAGCGATTCCCTGAGTAGTGGCGAGCGAAACGGGAACAGCCTAAACCGAAAAGATGGATAAGCACGTGTGCGTTGTCTTTTCGGGGTAGATGGGCCTCATTGGGCTAGGACACGGAACTAGCCAGAGAGTCAGAAAGATAGATCATAGCTGAACGGTCTGGAATGGCCGACCAGAGATGGTGACAGTCCAGTAAGCGAAATGATCTATCCTCTCTGAATGAGGTACCTAAGTACTACGGGACACGTGAAACCCTGTAGGAATCAAGGAGGACCACCTCCTAAGGCTAAATACTAGGTAGCAACCGATAGTGAACTAGTACCGTGAGGGAAAGGTGAAAAGCACTCCTGTGAGGAGAGTGAAAAAGAACCTGAAACCATATGCCTACAAGCGATGGAAGCACTATGGAGAGAGTGGATTACACTTTCTCCAGTGTGACTGTGTGCCTTTTGTATAATGAGCCGGCGAGTTTCTCTATGTAGCAAGGTTAAGCTTATAAAAAGCGGAGCCGTAGCGAAAGCAAGTCTTAATAGGGCGATTAGTTGCATGGAGTAGACCCGAAACCGAGTGAGCTACCCATGGCCAGGGTAAAGCAGGTGTAAAAACCTGTGGAGGTCCGAACCCACTAAGGTTGAAAACTTGGGGGATGAGTTGTGGGTAGGGGTGAAAGGCCAATCAAACTCGGAGATAGCTGGTTCTCCCCGAAATATATTGAGGTATAGCCTTGCAGAATGAGTTATGGCGGTAGAGCACTGGATGGACTAGGGGCTTTAACAAGCTACCAAACCCAACTAAACTCCGAATGCCATAAACTTTTACTGCAGGAGTCAGACTATGGGGGATAAGCTCCATGGTCAAAAGGGAAAGAGCCCAGACCGCCAGCTAAGGTCCCAAAATATAGACTAAGTGGTAAAGGTTGTGGGGGCACAAAGACAACCAGGAGGTTGGCTTAGAAGCAGCCATCCTTTAAAGAAAGCGTAATAGCTCACTGGTCAAGTGAACCTGCGCCGAAAATTTAACGGGGCTTAAGTCTATTACCGAAGCTGCGGAAGGATGATCCCCTTAATGCTCATAGCCCTTAATTTATACCCTTAGAAAGTTAGGTTATAAGTTAGGAGACATGAGTAAAGTAAGGTGTCATCCTTGGTAGGGGAGCGTTCTATACCAGAAACAAGCTAGACCGTGAGGACTAGTCTAGGGGTATAGAAGTGAGTATGCCGGTATAAGTAGCGATAAAATAGGTGAGAAACCTATTCGCCGAAAACCTAAGGGTTCCTGAGGAAGGGTAATCCGCTCAGGGTAAGTCGGTCCCTAAGCTGAGGCTGAAAAGCGTAGGTGATGGGAAACAGGTTAATATTCCTGTACCACCGCGTTAGCGTTTGAGTGATGAGGTGACGCAGGAAGGTAGGCCATCCTGCTGCTGGAATAGCAGGTTCAAGCCTGTAGGTGGAGAGGACAGGCAAATCCATCCTCTTATCTAACACCGAGAGGTGATGAGGAGTCCGTAAGGACACAAACTGGTTGATCCTATACTGCCAAGAAATAACCTCTAGCGAGTTGACGAGGTGACCGTACCGTAAACCGACACAGGTGGGTGAGGAGAGAATCCTAAGGCGCTTGAGTGATCTCTCGTTAAGGAACTCGGCAATTTAACTCCGTAACTTCGGGAGAAGGAGTGCCCTTGGTAGGTAAACCAGCTAGCCTGGTAAGCCGAGAAGGGTTGCAGTGAACAGGCCCAGGCGACTGTTTATTAAAAACACAGGTCTCTGCAAAGTCGTAAGACGAAGTATAGGGACTGACGCCTGCCCGGTGCTGGAAGGTTAAGGGGAGGGGTTAGCCGCAAGGCGAAGCTCTAAACCGAAGCCCCAGTAAACGGCGGCCGTAACTATAACGGTCCTAAGGTAGCGAAATTCCTTGTCGGGTAAGTTCCGACCTGCACGAATGGCGTAACGACTTGGGCGCTGTCTCAACGAGGGGCTCAGCGAAATTGTAGTAGCGGTGAAGATGCCGGTTACCCGCGACAAGACGGAAAGACCCCGTGCACCTTTACTATAACCTGGTATTGGGTTTTGGCTTAGTATGTGTAGGATAGGTGGGAGACGGAGAAGCTAGGGCGCTAGCCTTAGTAGAGTCATCCTTGAAATACCACCCTTATTAAGTCGAAATTCTAACTTTAGTCCGTTATCCGGATTGAGGACAGTGCCAGGCGGGTAGTTTGACTGGGGCGGTTGCCTCCTAAAAAGTAACGGAGGCGCCCAAAGGTTCCCTCAGGCTGAATGGAAACCAGCCATCGAGTGTAAAGGCATAAGGGAGCTTGACTGCGAGACTGACAAGTCGAGCAGGTGCGAAAGCAGGGCTTAGTGATCCGGCGGTTCCGTGTGGAAGGGCCGTCGCTCAACGGATAAAAGGTACGCCGGGGATAACAGGCTTATCTCCCCCAAGAGTTCACATCGACGGGGAGGTTTGGCACCTCGATGTCGGCTCATCGCATCCTGGGGCTGGAGCAGGTCCCAAGGGTTGGGCTGTTCGCCCATTAAAGCGGTACGCGAGCTGGGTTTAGAACGTCGTGAGACAGTTCGGTCCCTATCTGTCGTGGGCGTTAGGATATTTGAGAGGAGCTGTCCCTAGTACGAGAGGACCGGGATGGACGAACCTCTGGTGTACCAGTTGTCCCGCCAGGGGCATTGCTGGGTAGCTATGTTCGGAAGGGATAACCGCTGAAGGCATCTAAGCGGGAAGCCCACCTCAAGATGAGATATCCCGTATGGCTTAGCCATCCTTAAGACCCCTGGAAGATTACCAGGTTGATAGGCCAGATGTGTAAGCATAGTAATATGTTTAGCTAACTGGTACTAATCGGTCGTGAGGCTTGGCCATAACCCTTTCTTGAAGAAATTATTGGTCACGGTGGCCATAGCGAAGGGGAAACACCCGTTCCCATCCCGAATACGGAAGTTAAGCCCTTCTGCGCCGATGGTACTGCATGGGTAACTGTGTGGGAGAGTAGGATGCTGCCGTGGCAAGGGAAAAGCCCATATAGATATTCTATATGGGCTTTTTTTTCTATCTCCAAAGTCTTCTCCCCTATTTCCCTCCGGTGATTTATACTTTACAACCCTTAATGCTTTATGTTAGTATTTTAACCAGTAAAAAAATACGATTTCTATCAACCTTTCGTAATTAGTTGCCACTGCAAAATGGGGTGTCGGGTAAGTTCGGCGCTACATGCATTATGAAGACGATATTGCTATAAAAATAGGTAGTGGCAAAGCTTGCTTTGCTGGTTTTTTTCAGTGGCAACTGATTAAAGTTGTTTAAAACTGATAAAATTAGATCAATACAAAGGATTTTAGAGAGAGGGATATAATGTCAGGCCATTCTAAATGGGCGAGTATCAAACACAAAAAGGCGGCCGTAGATGCCCGCCGAGGTAAGGTTTTTACCAAGTTGATAAAAGAGATTACTGTAGCGGCCAGGTTAGGAGGTGGGGATCTAGAGGCAAACCCTCGCCTGAGGACAGCAATCCTGGCGGCTAAAGCAAACAATATGCCTCAGGATAATATTCAGCGTGCTATTAAAAAAGGGACGGGTGAATTGCCCGGTACTTCTTATGAGGAGGCATCTTATGAGGGGTATGGTACTGGCGGGATAGCGGTGCTGGTAAATATCTTAACCGAGAATAAAAATCGTACCCTCTCGGAGATTAGATATATCTTTTCAAAAAATGGTGGTAGCCTGGGGGAGGCGGGCTGTGTATCATGGTTATTTGAGAAGAAGGGGCAGATATTAGTAGAAGAAGGCAAGGTGGATGAGGATGAGTTATTTATGGTAGCTCTGGAGGCGGGGGCGGAAGATGTAAGAAAAGATGGTAGCACCTATGAGATCATTACGCAGGCTAAGGACTTTGAAGTAGTCAAAAAGGCATTAGAAGCTCATGGGGTAGAAGTCTCGGTAGCGGAAATTACTATGTTACCCCAAACTACCGTCAAACTAGAAAGTAAGCAGGCCCAGCAGATGCTCAAACTGATGGAAACTTTAGAAGATCATGATGATGTTCAACATGTCTATGCCAATTTTGATATTCCCGAAGAGGTTATGGCCGAGATGATCGCTTAGGTATTAGCCATGCGGGTTTTAGGGATAGATCCAGGGACCATTGTAACAGGTTATGGGGTTGTAGAAGAGAAGGGAGGGAAGTTATGGGCATTGGACTGGGGAGCTATTCAGACAGCAACCGATCCTTTGCCTTTTAGGTTAAAGAAGATTTATAAAGGCTTAGAAGAAATCCTGGAAAAGTTTAAACCCAACACGGTAGCCGTAGAGAGCATTTTTTATGCTAAGAATGTAAGAAGCGCTCTAAAGCTAGGTCAGGCAAGGGGTATTGCTCTTCTTTCGGCTGCGTCTTATGATGTAGAAGTCGTAGAATATACACCACTAGAAGTCAAACAGGCAGTAGTAGGATATGGTAGAGCAGGGAAGGAGCAGGTGCAAGAGATGGTGGCTTTTCTTCTAGGATTGAATAATTCTTTAACTTCTACTGATGCTTCTGATGCCTTAGCCCTAGCTATCTGTCATATTCATTCCTACAAGGTGAAGCATGCTTGTGGAGCGATAAAATATCCTCCCAAAGTCTCCAAATAGCTTAAAAAGCATCCCGGGGCCAAGTTGATAGGGAAGATTACGGGAAGACTTTCATACCGATCTTTAAATCAAATAATAGTAGATGTTAATGGTGTAGGATATCAAATCTTCATACCGCTCTCCACTTATTATCACCTTCCCGATCTCAATGAGTCACTAACCCTCTTTATCTCTACCTATGTGCGTGAAGATACCCTAAACCTGTTCGGTTTTTTTGACCTGGAAGACAAGGAGATGTTTGAGTCTCTACTCCGTATCAGCAAGATTGGTCCCAAGCTGGCCCTTAATATCCTATCTGGCATACCAGTTAAGGAACTTAAGGAGGCAATAAGCAGAGGGGACATACAAAGGCTTCACTCTATCCCGGGGATTGGCTTAAAGACGGCTGAGAGGATATCCCTGGAATTGAGGGATAAGTTAGGCGCCAGTAGGACTCCAGATAGGTCTTATCCAGCTCAAGACATGAGGGGAGGGGAGGATCAGAAGTTCCAAGATGCTCTCTCAGCCTTGATAAATCTCGGTTACCATAAAACTCAAGCAGAGAAGGCTATTGAGAAAGTTAGATCCGCTTCCGGTGAGGAAATTTCATTGGAAGAATTAATAAAAGAGTCATTAAAAATTTTAGCCCGGCATAAGCTATGAAAAAAGAAAAAGATAGCCTATTATTCCCCCAGAGAGAAGAGGGCGAGCAGGAATTAAATTTTGAAGCGGGTATTAGGCCAAAAAGCCTGGATGATTATGTTGGCCAGGAGAAGCTCAAGGCCAATCTAAAGATTTTCATTGAGGCCGCTAAAGCCCGGTGTGAGCCCCTAGACCACGTCCTTTTCCATGGACCACCGGGCCTAGGAAAGACCACCTTAGCCCATATAATCTCTTATGAGATGGGGGTTAATATTAAGGCTACCTCTGGTCCCGTTATAGAGCGAGCGGGAGACTTAGCGGCTATCCTGACTAACTTACAAGACAAAGATGTGCTATTTATTGACGAGATCCATCGCCTGAATCATGTGGTCGAAGAGATTCTTTATCCTGCGATGGAAGATTTTAAGCTGGACCTCATTATTGGTCAGGGCCCCAGTGCCAGGATAATCAAATTAGAGTTACCGCGCTTTACCCTTATAGGGGCTACTACCCGGGCGGGTCTAATGACTTCCCCTCTCCGGGATCGTTTTGGTATGATTAGCCGATTAGAGTTTTATAATCACCCGGAGTTGCAGATAATTATTGAACGGTCTGCCCGGATTTTTGATATAGCGATAGATAGCCAGGGGTCCTGGGTGATAGCTTGCCGGTCTCGGGGGACTCCCCGGGTTGCTAACCGCTTATTACGCCGCGTGAGGGATTATGCCCAGGTAAAAGCCGACGGCTTTATCACCCAGCAGATAGCCCAGGAGGCTCTGGATCTACTGGAGGTTGACCATAATGGCTTGGACAAGATGGACCGGAAATTACTTTCCACTATCATAGAAAAATTTAATGGTGGCCCGGTGGGTATAGAGACTCTATCGGCTGCTATAAATGAAGAGAAGGATACCATTGAGGACGTCTATGAGCCTTATTTACTACAGGAAGGCTTCATAGATCGTACCCCCCGGGGTAGAGTAGTTACACCTCTGGCTTATAAGCATTTAGGATACCAGGTCAAAGAATGCAAAGATTAAAGCGAAAAGCGCAAAATTAAGGAATTATTCCTTAACTTTACACATTGCATCTTTAGCTTCCTTGAGGTGGGCATGGGGTCTTCTTATCTGGATTTATTAGAAAAAGGTGAACTAGAAAGACGGGTAGAGGAAGGGTATAACCTTTTGGGTAGTTGCCGGGTTTGTCCGAGAAGTTGTGGAGTAGACCGGTTAAGAGATGAGAAAGGCTTTTGTCGTTCCGGTTTTCTCCCGATGGTTGCTAGTTATACCCTCCATTATGGCGAAGAGCCTCCATTAAGCGGCATTAGGGGTTCGGGCACGATATTCTTTTCTAATTGCAACATGCGTTGTGTATATTGTCAGAATTATCCCATAAGTCAGCTAGGGGCTGGCCGTATTGTAGGGCTAGAAGACCTGAGCAAAATGATGCTCAGTTTGCAAGAAAGGGGTGCCCACAATATTAATCTGGTTACCCCTTCCCATTTTGTTCCCCAGATTCTTGCTGCCTTACTGCTTGGTGCCAGGGCTGGCTTGCGGCTCCCACTAGTATATAATACCAGCGGGTATGATGGACTAGATTCCTTGCGGCTCTTGGAGGGAGTTTGCGATATGTATCTGGCAGATTTTCGCTATTTTGATTCCCATATGGCATTGAAATATTCTGCTACAGAGAACTACCCCCAGGTAGCTAGAGTAGCCATAGAGGAAATGTATAGGCAGGTAGGGTATTTAATCCTGTCGCCCGAAGGGATTGCCCAGAGAGGTTTAATAGTAAGGCATCTTATATTGCCTAATGATATAGCCGGAACCAGCAAGGTCTTGCATTCCCTACTTTCAGAGATATCTCCTGAGCTCTACCTGAGTGTAATGAGCCAATATTTCCCTGCTTATAATGCCTTTGATTATCCTGAACTCAGTAGGCGTATATCCTGGGACGAGCATCAAGCAGCATTAGGGATTATTGATCAGATCGGCATATCTAATGGCTGGATTCAAGAAGTCGAAGCAGAAGTAAAGTGATACTGAGGGCATGAGACCATTATTATTACATGTCTGTTGTGCTAATTGCACTCCGTTCCCCTGGCAGAGATTAAGGGAGGCGGGATTTTCTGTAAAGTGTTACTTTTATAATCCTAATATCCATCCCTATCAAGAATATCATCGCCGACTGAACACTTTTTTGCAACTAGCTGACCAATGGGCTCTAGATATAATATTAGCAGAAGATTATGAATTAGAAGAATTTTTGCGCGGGGTGGTCTCTTGCGAAGGGGATCGCTGTATCTACTGCTATACAATGCGACTCCGAACCACGGTCGAGTTAGCAAAAAGAAGTCAATATGACTCTTTTTCTACGACACTGCTTTATAGCAAATATCAAAAGCACGATAAGATAAAGGCCATAGGTGAAGAATTAGCCCGGCAGTACGGGCTTGAATTTTATTATCAGGATTTCAGAGATGGCTGGCAAGAGGGTGTAGAGCTTTCTAAGAAGATGGGACTGTATCGCCAGAAATATTGTGGCTGCATATATAGTGAAAAAGAGAGGTATTATCAGCCGTGTTAGCAAGGCACAAACCTCATTTAACCATGGAGGGGAAATTATTCCTTTTGTTTACCCTGGCAGTGGGAGTGGCTTCACTTAATACTGCCGTGAACCTCCTCTATATGATCTTTTCTATGTTACTAGCGGTGTTCATAATAAGCTGGATTATCCCCAGGGTACTGGTTGAGGGGTTAGAGCTAAAAAGGTCTTTGCCAGGCTCTATCTTTGCCCAAGAAGAGTTTCAAGGAGAAATCACTCTGTATAACAAAAAAAGGTTCTTTTCTACTACCTCTTTGTTGGTAGAGGAACAAATCCCTTCCCCATATTTCTCTTTCCCGCAAGCCTATGCCTTACAAATCCCAGCAAAAGGTAAAATAACCCTTCGGTATAGAGCTAGCATAGCAAAAAGAGGGGTTTATCAACTTAATGGTTTTCGGGTGCTATGCAGCTTCCCCTTTGGATTGTTTAACCAACAAAAGGAATACTCTTACCCCGCTACCTTATGGGTGTATCCTAAATTAGGCAAGATCTTAGCCCCTATCAGTTTCAATAACGGTCAAGGGCCTTTGGCTATGGTAGCCTGGGGAACTGGAGGAGAAGAATTTCATGCCTTAAGGGAATTTCGTCCGGGAGATAATCCTAAATGGATCCACTGGAAATCATCGGCCCGTGCGGGAAAATGGATGACTAAGGAGTTTGAACGGGAACACCCCGAGAAAGTTTCTCTGTTGCTCTATAACTATATATTAAGTACCGAAGAAGTGCTGGAGAAGTCCATAAGCCTCTGCGCTACCCTGGCAAGATATTTGTTAGATGCAGGGTATCCTTTACAATTCTCCACCTTTAACCCAAATCCGGTCAGCCTATCCTTAGCCCCCAATTCCCAGGAAGATTTCCAACTCCTACTAAGAACTTTAACCCTACTTAAGCCGTCACCCAGACCGGTAGACATAAAGTCTTTGATTAAATCTGATACTGAGACCATCCTGATCCTTCCGGGCAAAGATAGTACAGATAAGGGATGGGAAGAGAATGTCGGGCGGCTACAAATTATTGATGTAACCCAGCCGGAATTCGATGTTATGTATTCCGATTAATCCTGAATCCTGGATCAAGAGCAGATGAGTTTAATCAAAGTGTTCAATTTTACCACTTGTCTGATGGTAATGGCAGGGGCTTTATCTCTTGCGGTAGCTGAAGAATCCCTGACTTATACTACTATAATCCTGGTGGGAGTAATTACTAGTTATTTTTGGGTAGAGGAGAAAAAAGTCTTTTATCTAAGTGAGAGATTAAAAACCCCCCTCACTATTATTTATCTCCTCTTTGCCTTCCTTGATATGTCTCTCTTCTCCCGCTCTTTTGTTATGACCCTAGCCCATTTGCTCCTTTTAATCCAGCTTACAAAGCTGCTGGGGAAGAAATCGGATGGCGATTATTTCCAGATTTATCTTATAAGCCTGGCACTTCTTATTGTAGCAGCCGTAATTACAGTAGAGCTATATTTTTTCTTCTTCTTTATCGGTGTTGTTATTTTCGGTTCAGTTGCCCTGGCTCTGTTCCAGATCAAGCGGCAGGCCCCTTCTGAGAACCTACCCCCTGGGACCTTTCTTGGGGCTACTATTTGTCCAGCTATCTCCGTTCTTATCTTTACCACCTTCCTGTTCTTTCTCGTCCCTAGAATAGGCTTTGGGTTTTTGCAGCGGAACTTCAAAGGGCCCTCCCTGACTAGTGGCTTTTCCGAGGAAGTAGAATTGGGCGCTATCGGTAGCATTAAAGAAGGGTATGAGGTAGTTATGCGGATAAAACCGGGTAAGACGGCTAAGCGCCTGCCTGAAGCACGACTCTGGAGAGGAATAGCCCTAACCGACTATGATGGCGGTAAATGGCGGGTTGATTCTAATAAAATTAAAAGAGTTAGGGCCAATAAAAAAGGAGTTATCACACTGAAGGAAGTAGACGGCCAGAACCTATATTGGGAAGAGGTTATCCTTAATCCAATGGACTCAAAGGTAATATTTGTCCCTTATCAGACCAGCTATATCCAGAGCGATCTGCCGATTATCGAGGTGGATAATACTTCTTCCTTATTTGGCCCCGGGCCCCACTATCGCGGGCGAGAATATTCAATATATCTTTTACCTGGAGAGGAAAAACAGACGTTCTTAGCTGGTGGCGAGGAGTCTTGCCTTAGGCTTTCTCATCCCTTTACCAGGGTGAGGGAGCTGGCTTCAAAGATAACCCAGGGCACCCATGACCCATGGGAAAAAGGCAAAAGGATAGAGGCTTATTTAAAGAACAACTTTGGCTATACCTTAAAACTTACCCAGAGCCGGGGTCTTGATCCAGTGGAGGATTTTTTGTTTAATAGGAAAAAGGGCCACTGTGAATTTTTTGCCTCAGCTATGGTAATAATGCTTCGGAGCTTGAATATCCCGGCACGGGTAGTGAATGGTTTTCTGGTAGAAGAATGGAATGATTTTGGTGGGTATTATTTAGTGAGGGAGAAAGACGCCCATAGCTGGGTAGAGGCCTATATAGCCGGAAAGGGGTGGATTGTTTTTGATCCAACACCACCGCAGGCTGGCTTCTGGCTCCGCGATACCTTATTCCCACTGGTTTATCAACTATATGATTATCTGGAGCTTAACTGGGATTCTTATGTGGTGGCCTATAACATCTGGGATCAAAGGCGTATGGTCCAGTCTCTTCTAGACACCCAAAACCGTCTCCTGGTATGGACTGAAACCCAACTAAGGGCCTTAGTAGATCATATTTCCCGGGTTGAATTTTCTACTAGCATATTTTTACTTACTAGCTTAATTTTATTTGTCTTCGGCCTTCTGTATAGAGCCTGCAGGCTGCCCTTTTCCTTAAAAAGGCATCCAGGAGTTACAAAATTCTACCTAAGACTCTTGTCTATCCTGGCCAGGAAGGGGATTAGTAAGGAAAGGCATCTGACACCCTGGGAGTTTGCCCAGCAAGTAATAGACGAGAAGGGGGACAAATTTGCTTGTGTGGGACTCATAACTCAGAGATATTATCAGAGCCGTTATGGTGGCTATAGACTATCCCAGAACGATCTGAAACAGATAGATGATCTATTAAAAGGATTAGTTACATTATAATCCATCCTTGTATGAGCAAAGAGTACGGTTGAATTCAGGAGTCAGCATTGTGAAAACAGCTTTTATTCTGACTCCTAACTCCTGAATTCTCAATTCCATTTGAGGGGTAATATTTGAGCCATGATAGCCGTATATATATTAATGATATGCAGTGGGGTGCTTATGATAGGCTGGGGCTTCTGGGCCAGCTATAATGCCCGAAGACCAGTAGATGTGATCGGGGCAATTATGACTCCAGTAGGATTATTATTGACCCTGACTGGGATTATCCTGCTCTGTATCCCCAATTTCTTCTGGTAACCAAGCGGGTTATTAGATAATAAGATGGAGAAGGGTATGCAAACTTTAGTAATAGGTGGGGCGGGGTTCATAGGTTGTCAGGTAGCGGATCATTATTTAGCGAAAAACCATCAAGTAACAGTAATAGATAATTTCTCACGGCCTGGTACTTTAGCTAATATACGCTGGTTGGGAGAGGGGCATAGCAAGCGCTTACGCATCGTACCAGCCGATATCAGGCTGGATAACCGTATCCTCCAGGAAGAAACGAGCCAGGCTGACATAGTATTTCATATGGCTGCCCAGGTGGCAGTGACTACTTCTGTCGTTAATCCCAGGGAAGATTTTGAGATCAATGCCCTCGGTACCCTTAATATCCTGGAAGCAGTACGGCAATCGCCCAATGAGCCTATCTTGATATTTGCCTCGACCAACAAAGTTTATGGTAATCTGGAGGATGTGCCTCTGGTAGAGAAGGATAAGCGGTATGAATTTAAAGGGTTAAAGAACGGGATAAAAGAAGAACATCCCCTGGATTTTCACTCGCCCTATGGCTGTAGTAAAGGGGCCGCAGATCAGTACGTAAGGGACTATGGTCGCATCTATGGCCTTAAAACTATTACTTTTCGTCAGTCCTGTATCTACGGCCCACGGCAATTCGGTATAGAAGATCAGGGGTGGGTAGCCCATTTTGCTATTTCGGCATTATTCGACCGGCCTATAACTATTTATGGCAATGGCAAGCAGGCACGGGATGTGCTAGAGATTAAAGACTTGATCCGTGCTTATGATCTAGCTATAGACCAGATAGCAATTACCCAGGGACAGATATATAATATTGGCGGGGGGCCCAATAATCAACTATCCCTGCTGGAACTAATCTCTTATCTGGGAGGGCTCTTAGGGAAAAGGATAACCCATCAGTTTGCCGACTGGCGGCCTGGGGATCAAAAAATCTTTGTAGCCGATATTTCTAAGGCCAAAAAAGATTTTGCCTGGGAGCCCAATATTCCCTTTGCTGAAGGGATAAAGGGTCTGGTAGAATGGGTAGAAGGAAATAAGGAGACTGTAGCCAGTTTTGTTCCTAAAAAATAAACAAACGTCTCTTAGCCAATAGCCATAATCAAAGGAGATAATAAGGATGGGGAAAAAGGTTCTGGTAACAGGCGGTGCCGGCTTTATTGGTTCTTTTACAGTAGACGCCCTGCTAGAAAAGGGTTATCAGGTAAGGGTTTTGGATAATCTTGATCCGCAGGTGCACCCCCGTGGCGAAATACCCCGGTACCTGAACAAAGGGGTGGAATTTATCAAGGGGGATGTCCGCAACTACCAGCAGTTGAAAAAGGCATTGAAGGACATGGAATTAGTCGTGCACCTGGCAGCCGCAGTAGGGGTAGGACAATCACAATATCAGATCAAACACTACATAGAGGTCAATATAGGCGGTACGGCTAATCTCTTAGATATAGTCGTTAATACCAAAAATAAGGTAGAGAAAATAGTAATAGCAGCCTCCATGAGCAGCTATGGAGAGGGTTGTTATTATTGTCACAAGTGCGGTGAAGTAAGGCCACCATTGCGTACTGAAGAGCAACTGTCTGATAGCAGGTGGGAGCTACCCTGCCCTCATTGCCAGGAAGCCTTAAAGCCAGTCCCTACACCAGAACCGGCCGAACGGCACTGCAATTCCATCTATGCCATGACCAAACGGGATCAGGAAGATATGGTATTGAATATCGGGAAGACCTATAAAATACCGGTAGTTGCGCTGCGCTACTTTAATGTTTATGGCCCTCGCCAGTCCCTCTCTAACCCTTACACTGGCGTAGCAGCGATATTTATGAGCCGAATCAAAAATGATAATCCGCCGGTAATCTATGAAGATGGATTACAGACCCGGGATTTTGTCTCGGTACACGATATAGCCCGGGCTAATCTCCTGGCCCTCGAGGCAGGCGACTACCATTATCAGGCATTTAATGTAGGTAGTGGTGTCCCACGGACAATAGAAGAAGTCGCAGAGCTTCTAGCCAGTCTTTACCAAAAAGATATTGCACCCATAATAACCAATAAGTTCCGAAAAGGTGATGTAAGGCATTGCTATGCCGATATTAGCAAAATAAAGAGCTGCCTGGGTTTTGAGCCTAAAATGAGTTTCGCTATAGGGATGAAAGAGCTGATTGAATGGGCTCATGAGGTAGAAGCAGAGGACCGCTTTGACCAGGCTGCCCAGGAATTAGCCCACAAAGGCCTGATATAACTCAATGATATACCTGGACTATGCTATATTTATCTATCTCTTCATTATAGGCAATATTGTAGGTAGTTTTTGTAATGTCTGTATTTATCGCCTGCCACGGCAAGAGTCTATTATCTTCCCAGGCTCCCACTGCCCCCATTGCCAAACACCTATCTACTGGTATGATAATATCCCGCTCCTGAGTTTTTTGCTCCTGAGGGGCAAGTGTCGTACCTGTTCTCAGCCGATCTCCTGGCACTATCCCCTGGTAGAGTTTGTTTCTGGGGTTAATTTCTTGACCTTTTACTGGCTATTTAGCCTCTCAACACCTTTCTTTATCTATATTTTTCTTACTACTGCCTTAATCATTATTACCTTTATAGACTTAGAGCATAAGATTATACCAGATATCATAACCCTTCCCGGGATACCGTTAGGCATCCTCTTCAGTACCCTGTTCCTACAGCAAAGCCTCTGGCATAGCCTTATGGGGATATTATTGGGTGGTGGCATCTTCTATTTAGTAGCTTTGCTCTCCCGGGGTGGCATGGGTGGAGGGGACATAAAACTGGGGGCCATGATCGGGGCCTTTATTGGCTGGCGCTATATCTTGCTGACCATCTTTGTAGCGGTTTTTAGTGGCTCTATTATTTCTATCGCCCTGCTTATTGCCGGGAAGAAAGGCAGAAAAGACATGGTCCCCTTCGGTCCCTTTTTGGCCCTGGGGACCTTTGTCTCAATCCTATGGGGAGAGACTATTATCCACTGGTATCTCGCCTGGCATTATTAATTATTCCCCATTCCTTATTTTATTATTTTGACCTTTCCTTTCTCAAATTATGGAGCTCAACCGAAAGGGCTACTGTCTTCCGGGTGGTTTTTCTAAGCCTTTCTACCAAGGTCTTTATGATTTCTCGAACATCCGCTGAAAGTTTATTGAATTCACCATCCA
>MHDQ01000266.1:0-585 GCA_001803565.1 Nitrospinae bacterium RIFCSPLOWO2_12_FULL_45_22
TGATAAATATCCTGGGAGGATTAGTAATAGGGGTATTCTATAAAGGTATGGGGATAGCCGAAGCTGCCCAGACCTATACCCTCTTAACTATCGGTGATGGCCTGGTAGCCCAGATACCCGCTTTGATCGTATCTACTGCGGCTGGTATAATAGTGACCCGGGCGGCTTCAGAGACTAACCTGGGTAATGAAATGGTAGGTCAATTAGTAGTACATCCCCGGGCTTTGTCGGTAGCGGCTGCTATCATCCTCTTCCTTGGCCTAATGCCCGGCTTACCTACCTTCCCTTTTTTACTCCTCGCGGGCTTTGTTGGTGTGGTTTCTTATACTATTATCCAGTCAGAAAAAAAGAGTTTTCTACAAGAAGAAACAGCCCGTGGGAAGAGGGGGGGAGCCGCTGGGGAAGAGAGACCGGAATCCCTCCTGGCTTTAGATTACCTGGGTTTAGAAGTGGGTTACGGGCTCATACCCTTAGTAGATATTGATCAGGATGGCGAACTACTAGAGCGGATAAAATCTTTGCGCCGGCAATATGCCTTAGAGATGGGCTTTATTATTCCCACTTTGCACCTCCGGGATAACCTTC
>MHDQ01000266.1:605-18806 GCA_001803565.1 Nitrospinae bacterium RIFCSPLOWO2_12_FULL_45_22
TCCGGGATAACCTTCAGCTCAAACCGGGCGGTTATTCTATCCTCCTCAAAGGGATCGAGATAGCCAGAGGCGAACTAATGCTAAATCACTTCCTGGCCATGGACCCTGGTACCGTCGAAGAAAAGATCACTACCGGTATCCCTGCTAAAGAACCCGTTTTTGGTCTACCGGCCCTCTGGATACCTGAACGAGACCGGGAAAAAGCCCAGTTTGCTGGCTATACCATCGTGGATGCCGCCTCTATCATTGCTACCCATCTCTCGGAAATAATCAAGAATTTTGCCCACGAATTATTGGGTAGGCAAGAGACACAAAACCTGCTGGATAACCTGGCTCAACACTATCCTAAGGCCGTGGAAGAATTAGTGCCAAAAGTCCTGACTTTAGGGGGTGTGCAGAGGGTGTTGCAAAACCTGCTCCGGGAGGGAGTCTCTATAAGAGACCTGCTGAGTATTGTAGAAATACTGGCTGATTATGCCCCTCTTACCAAGGATCCAGAGGTCTTGACCGAGTATGTGCGGCAGAAGCTGGCGCGCACTATCTGCCGTCCGTATCAATCACCAGAAGGTATTCTTACCGTAATGTCCCCGGAGCCCAAGCTAGAGGAATGGATTTCTGAGGCTATCCAGCACACCGAGCAAGGAACCTATTTAGCCCTGGAGCCCAGATTAGCGCAAAAGATACTCCTGAAGACAAAAGAATCCTCAGAGAAATTTCAGATACAAGGCTTACAACCCATAATCCTCTGCTCTCCTATTATCAGGAGCCACCTCAAGAAGCTAACAGAACGATATCTCCCTCGGTTGGTAGTCTTGTCCCATAATGAGATAGCAGAGAACATCCAGATTCAATCTCTGGGAGTTATAGGACTAGCCGATGAAAATTAAGCGTTATGAAGCGATAGATATGCAAGAGGCCATCAACCAGATCAAACAGGACTTAGGTCCTGATGCCCTTATCCTCTCCGTAAAAAAGATAAGACGGGGCTGTAAGGCCTTTAGCCTCTTCAGCCGGCCTATCCTGGAGGTAACGGCTGCACACGATATCCCCCCTCCTGGCGAATTGCCGCAAAAACAGGAGTATTATGGGACAGAATTATTGCTTGAATCCCTGCAAAGGGAATTTATGGAATTGAAAACGCTCCTATTACCTAAGTCCTATGAAAGAGAGATTTATACCGAACTCCGGGAACTAAAGGAACTAATATCTTTACTGAGGCCAAAGAATGGGTCGGGCTCCTCTCCCACTAGCCCAACCCTTCTTTCCCAGCATCTGATCGCCCAGGGGATAGATAGCCCTATAGCCCACGAATTACTATTAAGAGTGAGAAAGCATCTTAAAAATAAGAGGAAGATCAAACCTGATCAATTGAGGCTACTCTTGTTAAATGAGGCACAAAATATGCTGCCTACTCGACCAGCCCATGAAGGACAAAGGGTAATGGTCTTGCTGGGGCCAACAGGTGTGGGTAAGACCACTACTATAGCTAAACTGGCTGGAGAATATGGGTTGGTAAAAAAACAAAAGGTAACTATAATAACCATTGACACCTATCGGGTAGCTTCCATAGAGCAGCTTAAGATATATGGAAATACCCTTGGACTGCCGGTTCATATTGCCTTGAGCCCATCTGACCTGAAACGATTCTTATCTATTAATAATGATAAGGACTTGATCTTGATTGATACGCATGGTTGTAACCCCAAAGATAAGGATCAATTGTTAGAGATGCAAAGGTTCTTACCCCTAAACCCCGCTATCGAAAACCATTTAGTCTTAAGCATTACTACCAAAGAGAAAGATTTGAAGAGTATAATCAGCCGGTTTCATACCATACCTATTCATTGTCTACTCTTTACTAAGTTGGATGAGAGTGATTCTTATGGTGCTATCTTTAATCAAGCTATTTGGGCAAAAAAACCCGTCTCTTTTCTGACTACCGGTCAGAAAGTACCGGAGGACATTGAAATAGCAACCCCGGAACGAATAACACAGTTAGCGTTAAATATCCCTTTTAACCTTTGTCATGAGGAGGAGCCCATTTATGGCCCAGAAGCAGTGTATGGAGGCAGAGAAATACCCCTCTAAGGTAATAAAATTTCCTCAGAAGGGAAAAGTGGAGCGATGTAAAGTTATTGCTGTGACTAGCGGAAAAGGTGGCGTGGGTAAGACCAATGTGGTGGTTAACCTGGCCCTGGCTCTCATAGAGCTAGGTAAGCGAGTAATGATCCTGGATGCGGATTTGGCCCTGGCTAATATAGATGTATTGCTGGGACTGGTGCCTAAATTTAACCTACAACATGTCTTAACCGGACAAAAGAAGCTATCAGATATCCTGGTAGAGGGCCCCAGGGGAATAAAAATCCTCCCGGCTAGTTCCGGTATAATGGAAATGGCCCAGCTTACTGAAAGCCAAAAATTAATCCTATTGAATGGACTAGATGGCCTGGAAGAAGAGTTTGATCTATTGTTAATTGACACCGCGGCTGGTGTCTCTTCTAATGTAGTCTATTTTAACCTGGCAGCGGAAGATATATTAGTCATTGTCTCACCAGAGCCTACCGCTATCACTGATGCTTATGCTTTAATGAAGATACTGTTTACCAGATACCAGGAAAAGAGTTTCAGGTTATTAGTTAATTCTGTGCATGATTCCAGAGAAGCTGACGAAGTATATAGGCGGTTGAGTTTGGCGACTGAAAGGTTCTTACAGATATCTTTAGATTATCTAGGATATATCCCGCTGGATGATAATATCCCCAGGGCCGTAAAGCAGCAAAGAGCTGTTGTAGAAGCTTATCCTTATAGCCAGGCCAGCCGATCCTTTTTCCAGATTGCCAGGAGTATATGCCAGCTTCCACCAGCTCCCTTCCCTAAAGGGAATATCCAATTTATGTGGCAAAAATGGCTGGAATGTTCACAAAAATAATGACCGTTGTCAACAATTATAGAGATAACCAACGAGATTAGCTAGAGAAGATGGAAACAGCAATAAATCCCTGGACTAAACTGACTCAAAAAGCCAAGCTCAGTCAGAACTTGAGAAATCAATTAATAGAAGAATATTCTCCTCTAATAAAGTATATTGCCCAGCGCATGATGCGGAGACTACCCCGCCATATAGAACTGGATGAGCTGATCAACTCTGGTGTTTTAGGCTTAATGGATGCGATAGAGAAGTTTAATCCTTCCAGGAATATTCAGTTTAAGACCTATGCCGAGGTAAGGATCAGAGGGGCCATTTTGGATGGCCTACGGGCTCAGGATTGGATACCGAGATCCCTCAGGCAAAAAGCTAACAAGATGGCTTCTACTTATGCTCAAGTAGAACAGAAGCTCGGCCGGCCTGCCTCCGTGGAGGATATAGCGGACGAGCTGGAGGTGGAGGTAGGAGAAGTAGAAAATATCCTTACCCAACTGGAAAGCATACATTTAATAAAACTGGAGGAGATTATTACTGATCCTCAACCGGAAGCCAAAGAGTCCCTAAGTCACCGCCTGTTAGGCATTAGTGGGGAGGATTCTCTTTCTCTATTAAACCTGGCACAGGTCAAAAAGGCTATCGGCCAGGCAATAGACCAACTACCACCTAAAGAGAAGATGGTTGTAACCTTATATTATTATGAAGAATTAACCATGAAAGAGATTGGTAAAGTGCTGAACATTACTCAATCCCGGGTATCCCAACTCCATACCCAGGCTATCTTAAGACTAAAAGGCAAATTAAAAAAATTTCTGGCAGAATAGTTAGAGTAAGTTATCAGCCATCAGTCCATAGCTTTAAGCAAATTCGGTGTCCGTGTCCATCGGGCACGCTTCACGGTTAACAGAAAAACGGAGTTTCGCTGACCGCTGATTGCTGATAGCTGAATGCTGAATTTTGTAATTGTTTAGCCAATCAAAGTCTCCGATCTTATTTAGCCACAGAGGCACAGAGGACACAGAGTGTAGGGACGTAGCTGCTATGTCCCTACTAACTTTCAGCCTCGGAAAGTGTTAGCAAAGGATGTAGCGTGAAAGCTTGCTTTCATAAATGCGAGCAAGCCTTTGGCCTTCAAGGCCAAAGGCTTGCATGTTACATCTCATTTTCTCTGTGCCCTCTGTGTCTCCGTGGCTAAACTGTTACCAATTTTAATGATTGACTCCTTAAGTTAAAAATGGTATAGGTAGAAGCCAAAAAAGGGGGGGTGATGGTCTTGGACAAAACCATAGATAAACCCCAGGGGTTATTACCGTGGTTAAACATAAAAGGAGTTTCTCAAGATGAAAAGTATTCCGGGGGGGAACATAAAAAGTTTGGTCAAGAAAAGAAAAAACCTCCCCCACAAAAAGAAAAAGTATCACTATCCCTAAGGGATGGTAAAGATAAGGAAGGAGAACCCGCGTATAGCAAAACCAGTACCGATAAGAAGGGCAAAGAGGATAAGTCGCCTGCCGGCACCCAGGGTAAACAAATAGACATAACTATTTAACTGCTACTAAAAACATATAAAAACATAATATACTTTACTTTTGCACTTCTCCATGATACCGTGGTTAAAGTGTACGTCTCACCCGTCCTCTTATATACTTATATACCGGGCAAGATAGCCGGCATATAGGAACTTTTGAAGAAAATCTGTGAAAGTATAATATACAACTTCCCCACCTTTATTGGAGGGTTTGTTATGGAAAACAAGAAAATCCTGGTGGCGGATGATGATCGGACTAATGGTCGGTTGTTGGCAGAAGTCTTAGCGGGTGAAGGGTTTCAAACGGCTACTGCCTGGGATGGTGAACAGGCCCTGGGCATGCTGGAGAAAGAATTGTTTGATATTGTCTTAACAGACCTCAAAATGCCTAAGGTAAATGGTATTGAGGTACTGGAATATTTAACCCGCACTAATCCCACTGCTATTGGTATTGTTATTACTGGATACGGTACTATAAAATCTGCTATTGAAGCCATGCGTGCTGGGGCTTATGACTATATTACTAAACCAATACATCTCGACGAAGTAAAGCTAACTATAAAAAGGGCACTGGAACATCACTCCCTCATAAAAGAGAACATTACCTTGAAACAGCAGCTTAAGGGTAAGTATAAATTTGAAAATATCATCGGTGATAGTGAGGCCATGCAGGAGGTCTTTAGCCTGGTTGAGAAAGTGGCGGATAGTGACATTACCGTACTGATCTATGGCGAGAGTGGCACCGGCAAAGAATTGATAGCCCGGGCTATCCATTATAATGGTCCCAGGTCAGATGGCCCCTGGATACCAGTGAATTGTGGCGCTATCCCCGAAGGGCTATTAGAGAGCGAGCTCTTTGGCTATGAGAAAGGGGCCTTTACCGGAGCAACCAAGACCCGCTTGGGACGCTTTGAATTGGCCCATCGAGGTACTATCTTCCTGGATGAGGTATCAGATATGAGTCCCGCTTTACAAGTTAAACTCCTGAGGGTTCTCCAGGACCAAAGTTTTGATCGAGTAGGCGGGGTGAAGACCATCAAAGTAGATGTGCGTATTGTTGCTGCTACCAACCGAGAGCTAGAAGAAGAGGTAGCCAAGGGTAGATTTCGGGAGGATCTATTCTATCGTCTCAATGTTATACCTGTGTTTCTACCACTCCTGCGGGAGCGTAAAAGTGATATACCTTTATTGATCCGGCATTTTTTGAGCCGACAAAACTCTAACAAGGAACGAAATATAATTGGCATCACCCCTGAGGCTATGGAGCTCTTAATGAATTATTCCTGGCCAGGTAATATCAGGGAGCTAGAAAACCTGATAAATAGACTGTTAGTATTATATAGTGGCCATATGGTAACGGCAAAAGATTTGCCAGAGAAATTTGTGAATGGCAAGGACACCTGTCCCACAATAACACATGCCTTTTCCCCTAATGGTATTTGTTTAAAGAGCGCAGTAAATGAATTCGAAAAACAGCTTATATTAAAGGCCCTGGAAAAGACAAAAGGGGTAAAAAAACGCGCTGCTAACCTCTTAGGCCTGAACCGAACTACGCTGGTTCAGAAGATAAAAAAACTAGGTTAGGGGCAGGGAAAAAAGCGGAAAAAATTGCCTACTTGAGAAGGATTAATATTTCTACTTTTGTCACTTTAATTACTTTTTCCTCCTTATAGAAGTTTCCTCCCATCCCTTTCAGTTAGTTAATCTCACATGAAAATTGCTGCCATGGCACATTCTTTGCTCCCCCTATCGTATAAAAAATTTTAACCGCAAAGGACACAGAGGGAGGCGGGTGGTATGGCTTCTCCTATATTGTTTGATTCAACCATCAAAATTTTAGAAATAGCCATAGATTTACGGGCTAAACGACACCAGCAGATCGGTACCAATATAGCTAACCTGGATACGCCAGGCTATAAACCTCAACCCCTGGGCTTTGAAGAGCAATTAAAGAGAATACCAGAATTATTGGAGACGGCTTCTTTAGGGGTAACTCAGAAAAGACATTTCCCAATCAATGAAGCTAATATCTCTTATACCACTGCCCAGGTGGCTTCTACTTCTACCTGGGAAGATGGTTCCGATTCTGTTAGCCTGGAGGAAGAAATGACCAAACTGGCAGAGAACAACCTCATGTATAATGCCCTGGCCAAAATCCTAAGAGGGAAGTTTGACAAGTTAAGGCTCGCTATTAGAGAAGGGAGGTAATCAATTTGGATTTTTTAACCGCTATGGACATAAGTGCATCAGGGCTTACGGCCCAGCGCTTACGAATGGCAGTAATTGCCAATAATATGGCTAATATCCACTCCAGCCGTACTACTCAGGGTGGTCCCTATCAAAGAAAACAGGTTATTTTTGCTGCGTTACCCATAACAGAAGCTACTGCAGCCAGCTTTGATCAAGCCCTCCAAGAGGTAAGGGTGGTTGGGGTAGTAGAGGATATGCGGGAACCTAAAAAGGTCTATGACCCAGGGCATCCTGATGCAGACCCTCAGGGAATTGTCCTTATGCCCAATATAAATCTCATAGAAGAGATGGTTGATCTGTTATTAGCTAGCCGGGCTTATGAAGCAAATGTCACTGTGATTAATGCTGCCAAAAGTATGGCCCAGAAAGCCCTAGAAATATAACAACGGGAGGAACGATGAGAGATTTAGAAATCCAGGGCCTTATTAAAGCCCCTATAAATCTACCTGGTTCAACAAAAGATACTAAAGAAAAAGGGGATGCAAAAGGGCCCTCATTTGGTGAGATATTAAAAAATTCTATCGAAGAGGTTAACCGACTACAGAAAGAGGCAGATACGGCTATCCAGGAACTGGCTACTGGTAAGGGCAAAGGTATCCATGAGACTATGATTGCCCTGGAAAAGGCTGATACATCCTTCCAAATGATGATGCAGATAAGAAATAAGATAATAGAGGCCTACCAGGATATAATAAGAATGCAAATCTAATTTGGGTGATAAGTAAGAATGAATCTTATAGCGCCATTCCTTAATCTTGAAGAGGGAATCTTAACGGGCGGTTCAAGAGGAGAGGGAGCGGATTTAAAATCTGTCCCTTCTTCTCTCACAGATAATTTCTCCAGTATCATAGCCGGGCTGTTGCCATCAATCCCTGGTATAGCTGCGGCCCCAGATATGGTTGCTGCTGTACCGGACATCAAATACCATTTGGTACCGGTTTATCAGGCTGAAGAAGGAGTAACTAAAGCTCCTGAGCGAGATACAGAAGGTACGGTTGAGGAAAACCATAGCGGGAAAAGATATCCTATAGACGCAGGAAAATTTATCTTCCCTTATACTATAGGTAGGGCTGACTTTAGTTGTCCCGTAGGGCAAACTAAAGATTCTCCTACGCAAGGGGAGGAAATAGGACCGGGAAACTCCGTTGCCCGGCTTGGGGCAAGCCCCATTGATTTAGCAGAAGATATGGGAATGAAGGCAGAGAAAAACTGGAATATTAGCAGATTTACTGGGGAAGGCTTAGAAGATTTATCACCCCACCCAGCAATAGAACAAAGCATATCTTTACCGCACCAGGAAAAACCCGTTATTGATTTGCCAAAAAGCTTACTAGCGAGCTTAGAGATAGACCTTTGTACCGCCGATTTTAATGAAGCAATCTCGCCCGTGGCCGGAAATCCATTACCAGGACAGGGGATAAGCCCAGGTCTTACTGAATACCCTGAAGAAAGCCTATCAGGGGTAATAGGACGCAGATTTACGCAGATAAACACAGATAGCCTTACTGAATCTCTTGAAGAAGACCTATCAACCGACCTTCCAAAAACCCTGACCCACCAGACAAAGGGAGAGCAGATAAAAGAAGGGCTATCCTCAGCCGGATACGAAAAACCTGTTATTGATCTATCGGAGAACCCAGCGTTTAAAAAGGGGATAAAACCTGGCGCTACCGGTCCCCCGGAAGAAAGCCCTCCAGACGCTCTTCCAAAAACCCTGACCCATCAGACAGAAAAAATATTGTCTTCAGGTAGATCGGATGATGGGGAGATTTATTATTTAAAAGACCTCTTGCCCGAGTATAAGTTGAAAACCAGAAAGGAAACTCCAGGGGAAGGACTATTGTCAGCCAATACCGCTAAACCGCTCCGGGAAACCCCTGAAGTATTAGTTAATAATCTTTTTACCAAAGACCATCCTAACTCCATTGCCAATAGTTCGTATAACAACATACTGGAAGAAAAGGTCCTGGATCAGGTGGTGAAATATGCCCGGCTTAATCTTAAAGAGGGCATCTCAGAGGTAGAAATTCATCTCAAGCCAGAATTATTGGGCTCACTGAGGATAAAAGTTGCCGTGGAAGGGCAAGAGGTTAAAGCCAGCTTCTTTGCCGATACTCCTTTAGTCAAAGAAATAATCGAGACCCATCTCCCTAGCCTTAAGCAGGCCTTTCTTGCTCAGAATCTAGATATCCAGAAGTTTTCAGTGTCTGTAGGGTATCATCCGGGCAGAGAAGATGTGGGCAACAATAACTTAAAAGACCTCCTTAAGGATAAAGAGGGTTATAAGAACAAAGAAATCAAGAAATCCCCGGAGCTTCACGAGGTTAGGAAGCCGGAGTACCATAGCTTAAACCTAATAGATTGTTTCGTATAAAAAGGAGGAGCACAATGGCCTCAGTAGATGCTGTGTATAGAACTGAAAATTCTGATCCGGGCACTGTCAACAAAAATAAAGGTATGCTGGGCAAAGAGGATTTCTTACGCCTTTTGTTAGCTCAGCTCCAATACCAGGATCCATTAGAACCCTTAAAGAATGAGGAATTTGTTGCCCAGTTAGCTCAATTCAGCAGTCTGGAGCAACTCTTTGGCCTTAATAATAACCTCTCGCAGCTTCAGAGGTATGCCGCATCTCTGAATAATTCCCAGGCCGTGGGCTTTATCGGGAAAGAGGTTAAGGCCCTGGGCGATTCCCTCTATATAAACGCTGATGGTACCAGTAGTGGTGTCATGGATTATAAGCTGGCAGAAGATGCTAGAGCCACTACTATTGCTGTCTACAATTCCAGGGGGGAATTAGTAAAGACTATAGAACGTGGCTCCCAAAAGGCCGGGGAATATGAATATACCTGGGAGGGAAAGGATGATAAAGGCAAAACCGTGCCCGAGGGAGAATATACCTATAAGGTGACGGCTACCAATAGCCAGGATGAAAAGATAAAAACTACTACCTATGTGACAGGAGCTGTTACCGGACTGGCTTTTGAGGATGGGATTAGTTATTTGTTATTAGGAAAACGAAAAATAGCCCTGGGTAACGTGATCAAGGTTTCTTAGGGTAGCTGCAGGGTCGTTCCCTGCCCTGGTCTTAGTCGAGTAACATGATCAAGGTGTCTTACGATAGTAAGGAGAGGAGGTTGTTGAGCTATGTTAGGATCATTATTTACTGGTATTACGGGGATGAATGCCAATAGTCGGGTTATGAGTGTTATTGGTGATAACATTGCTAATGCCAATACAACAGGCTATAAGAGTGGCCGGGCATCTTTTGAGGATATCCTGGGCCAGAGTATTGGCGGTAGACGGGGCCAGATTGGTCGGGGTGTTACCCTCAGTAGTATCAATCGGGTCTTTAGTCAGGGCGCCTTATCTAGTACTGAACGGGTGACGGATATGGCTATTAATGGTAATGGTTTCTTTACGGTTAAGGAGGCCTCGGGGGTTTATTATACCCGGGCCGGAGAATTTACCCTGGATGAAAATGCCAAATTAGTCAATCCTAATGGCCTGGTCGTACAGGGGTGGATGGCCGATAGCAGCGGCAATCTCACTACTACCAACGCTACTACGGATATTAACCTGGCCAATACCAACTCCTCACCTAAGGCCACTACTGCCTTCACTATTGGGGCAAACCTGGATGCCCAGGCCGCAAATGGTGATACTTACACTACCTCGATAACGGGTTATGACTCTAAAGGGAGTAAAGTAACCCTGACCCTGGATTTTACCTATGACAGTACCAATGATGAATGGGATTGGACCGCTTCGGCCTCTGATGGAGCTACGACAAACACCGGCAGCATTAGCTTTGATGCGAATGGTAACCTGAACTCTCCTGTCACTGACCCTACTATTTCTATAACTGGTCTCTCCTCTGGAGCTGCGGACCTATCCCTTACCTGGGATTTAGTAGATGCTAGCGGGACCAGTAATGGTGATATTACGGGCTACGCCTCGGCTTCTACGACTACTTCTCAGTACCAGGATGGTTATAGCGCCGGCTCCCTCCAGAATATAACGGTGGATGAGAATGGTGTAGTTACTGGGCTATTTTCTAACGGTCAGATCAAGGACTTGGCCCAGGTAGCCCTGGCCGATTTTAACAATCCGGCTGGCCTGATCAGTATGGGTGGGAACCTATTTGCGGAGTCCCGTGCCTCCGGCTCCGCCATTATCGGCCCAGCCAGTACCGCGGGCCGGGGCAGTATTACATCAAATTCTCTGGAGCTGTCCAATACTGACCTGGCCAATGAGTTTGTTAATATGATTACTGCCCAGCGGGGGTTCCAGGCCAATGCCCGGGTTATTACCGCTAGCGATGAGTTATTGACTGAATTAGTCAACTTGAAGCGATAAAATTACAACAATAAACAATAAACAATAACTAATAACCAATAACCAGATAGTATGATAGTTTCGACCGACCCTATAAGCGGAAAAACTGTAACGATTCCAGGTACCAATGAACCGCGTGCCCTTAGAGGTCTGCTCTCACAATTGGTGATAGGTGAAGTGTTGGAGGGCAGGACTATAGAGCACCTGGGGGATCAGAGGATTCTGGTAAGCCTTAAAGATAAATGCGTAGTGGCTGAGACGCAGAGGGCTTTACTGCCCGGAGAGACCTTCATGGTACAGGTAAAGCAACTTAGCCCAAAGATAGTGCTAAGTCTCCTATCAGAGCCTATTCCCCTGGGCAATAAATTAGTATCTCAGATAAAGACCTTACTCACTTACCAGATAGCCCTGGGACGACTCATCGAGGATTTGCAGAAAAATATTGTATTAAACCAGCAATTAGAGTGGGATGGGAAAGAAAAGCTCCAGACTATCCTTTCTTCCCTGGTCTTTAACCAAAGTCAAGGAGACTATCTCAAGGCTTTTATCTCTGCCTCAGGACTGCTCTATGAGAACAAGATAATGAGATATTTATCCGGTGCCAGTAAAGAGTTGCCGCTGGACGACTTAAAAGGCCTATTGCTGCGGCTAGTTAGTGAGTTGAATGTGGGGTCATCTAACAACTCATCGCTGGCAAATCTGGTCTCTTCCGGGGTAAAAAATATTGAGCTTCAGCAATATCTCAATCTACTGAGTAAAGAGACCGGGGATTTTTATCTTCTCCAAATCCCGGTTGCGTTCTCTCAAACTATAGAGACTGTTCACCTTTATCTCTATGACCAGCGCGACAAGTCAGGACGAAAGGAGAAAAAAGATTGTTTTACTCTGGTTTTCTTACTAAGCCTGGAAGGTTTGGGGGAGGTAAAGATAGTGACCTTTATAGCGGATAAGAATATCCTTTGTCGAGTCACGGTAGCTCAGGAAAAGCAAGCGGAATTTATCCAGCGCCTCTTACCCCAACTAAAAGATCGGTTAGAAAACTTTGGGTATCAGGTAGAGGCCCTGAGCTGCTCGGCTGCTAAAGAAACCCCTGATCAGCTGCCATTACCTGGCTTAGACCTGGATGCTATTTTAGAAAGAATTAATTCCCTAAACTTATGGATATAGCACTTGTAATCGTTCACCGCCGAGAGCGCAGAAAACACTTTTCTCTGTGTGCTCCGCGGTGAATGGCTGTGGGAGTAATTATTCTATGGGCAGGAAGAGCACCTTAAAAGAAGCAGTTGCTCTGAAATATTCTCCACCAAAAGACGCTGCCCCCAAGCTAATGGCTAAAGGCCGGGGTTTGGTAGCAGAAAAGATCATAGAATTAGCCAGGAAACACGGTATCCCTATACAGGAAGACCCGGACTTAATAAAGATTCTTGCTCAATTAGATCTGGAGGAAGAAATACCACCTTCAGTCTATCAGGTAGTGGCAGAAATCTTAGCCTTTGTTTACTCTCTCAATGCCCAATGGCAAGAGAGGAATATTAGGGGAGGTTGACAAAATGGAGGGTATTTATCCCGCTATCTCTGGTAGTCTACTCCAGGAAAAGCGATTAGAAGTTCTGGCTAATAACCTGGCTAATATCAATACCATAGGTTTTAAAGAAGACCGGTCGGTATTCGAAACCTATATCATGGGTAATGTCTCGTCCTACCAGCCTTTAGCGCCTACCAGGATTATTCCAGAGGAGGCTTACGCAGTATTTACTGGGATTAATACCGTTTTTTCCCAGGGAGAATTACGCTATACCCGCAATCCTTTGGACCTGGCTATTGATGGGAACGGGTTCTTCGTTACAGAAACGCCCCAGGGAAAGGCATATACCCGCAAAGGGAACTTTACTATTAACAAGGAAGGTCTATTAGTTACGCAGGAGGGCTTATCGGTACTGGGTAGGGGAGGAACTATTACTATTCGGGGCAGCCAGGTAATTATTGATAATGAGGGAAACATCTTAGTGGATGATAAACGAGTGGATACTATATCTGTAGTGGATTTCCCTAAGCCTTATCCCTTACAGAAAATCGGCGATTCACTCTTTGTCCTTAATAATACGGAAATAGAAGAGATTACCCCTACGGGTATTACCATCCAGCAAGGCTACCTGGAGCTGTCCAATGTCCAGGCCACCAAGGCTATGGTAGAGATGATTGATATTTTACGAGCCTATGAGGCATATCAAAAGATTATCCAGTCATTTAATGATGAGGCATTAAAGACTATTAATGAAGTAGGTAAACCATAAGGAGGTGAGGTTATGATTCGGGGACTATGGACTTCGGCCTCGGGTATGGAGGCACAGCAACTCAATATTGGTATTATTGCCAATAACCTGGCCAATGTTAATACCATAGGCTTTAAGAAGAGTCAGGCGGATTTTCAGGATCTACTCTATCAGACCCTTCGTACCCCAGGGGCTACCTCTGCCCAGGGCAATGAAATCCCTACTGGTATGCAATTGGGTCAAGGGGTCAGACCCGTAGCCATCCAGAAGATATTCTCGCAAGGCGATTATCAACAGACTAAGAATGAGTTAGACGTGGCTATAGAAGGAGATGGGTTCTTTCAAATATTACAGCCCAATGGTGAGATAGCCTATACCCGCGCCGGCTCCTTCAAGCTGGATAGCCAGGCCCGGCTTGTTACCTCTGATGGCTACCCCCTGGACCCAGAGATCGCTATCCCACCAGATGCTACAGAGATCACAATTGGTATAGATGGGACAATATCCATCATCCAGGCAGGGCAAAGCCAGGCCAGTGAGATAGGTGCTATTCAGTTAGCCAGGTTCCCTAACCCGGCTGGCTTGAATGCCATCGGACGTAATCTCTTTCTACCTACGACGGCGTCTGGTACGGCGGAAACCGGCATAGCCGGTGAGAGCGGTGTCGGTACTATTGCCCAGGGTTATTTAGAATTGTCTAATGTCAGTGTCGTAGAAGAGATGGTAAATATGATCGTTGCCCAGAGGGCCTATGAAGTCAATACTAAAGCTATCCAGACCGCAGATGATATGCTCCAGTATGCCAACAATATTAAGCGGTAAGATTAAGATAAGTATTCAGCCATCAGCAAGACTTACCGTAAGGTGTCAGGGGTAAGGCGTAAGGAGAAATTTTTCTCACCCCTTACCCTCTCACTCCTTACGCCTCACGATCATTTTAACTGAAAGCTGAAGGCTGATAGCTGAAGGCTTACAAATAAAGGAGGCAGGAATAAATTGACGAGAAGCTGGGTTTTTCTATTGTTAGGTTTGTTTTCTATCACCCTACCTGGTTCTATTTGTCTGGCTGATAACCGGGTAGCGGTTCGACCCCAGACCACCAGCGAACAGTCCTACCAAAGGGTTACAGAAAAAGAGATACAGGAAATAGTGAGAGAGTCTATAACAGATAATATGCCGGGAGAGTTAGGCCAGATTAAGATAAAGGACATTAAGATCTACCCGGCTAAAGAGGTGGTTTTGTCCCCGGGAAAGCTATCCTACCAGGTTTTCGCCCAGAGGGGGAGCAACTTTCTGGGCCCTACCTATTTTGATATCCTGTTTAACATTGATGACCGTTTGGAGAAGAAGGTTAGGGCTATGGCTTACCTGGAGGCAATAGAAAAAGTTGTGGTTACCCGAAAACCACTGGGCCGCCACCAGCTAATTACCCCGAACGATATCATTAGTAAAGAAATGAACTTGGCCAAACTTCCTTCAAACGTCATCCTTGACCCCAGTCAGGTTATAGGAAAAAGGACTAAGGCTATTGTTGATCCCTATACACCATTGACAGCAGCCATTATAGAGCTGCCACCATTGGTAAAAAGACGAAAATTAGTAAAGATTGTGGCAGAGACTGAAAATCTTAGGGTAACAACTTTGGGCGAAGCTCGGCAGGATGGTCGGGAAGGGGAGGTCATAAAAGTGCTTAATACTTCCTCGCAAAAGGAGATCTATGGCCGGGTGATAGATGCCAATACCATCAAAATAGAACTTTATTAAGTTTTTTAATAATTCATGTATAACTGCAGACGCCGAGGCGCGGAGAATAAAGTTGATGCCGTGTCCGTTAAGAGAGTTACCTTTTCTTCCCACGGACACGAATCACAGATACGGATCACGAAAGTATGTTTTCTCTGCGTCTCTGTGCCTCTGCGGTGAAAGATTGTGTTAAATGAGAGAGGATATTCTTATGAAGAAATTGAGTCGACTGATCTCAGGGTGCTGGATTATTATCTTCATGCTCTGCATCGGATGCGCCACTACCCGCAAACAAGTTGATACTGAAGAGAGCTATGGCAGGGTCACTGCGGGACAGCCAACCCAGAAAACACTCCCTCAGACCGAAGGATCTCTATGGCCCGGTGAGAACCAGTTCAATACCATGTTTATGGATAGTAAGGCCCGCCGGGTAGGTGATATTGTTACTATCCGGGTGGTAGAGGTAGCGGAGGCATCCAAAGAAGCTACTACTTCCACCGGCCGTAATTCCACCATTGATGTAGGGATAGATAGTATCTTTGGTATAGAAAAAAATATTGCCACTATAAATAAGGGCATTGACCCGTCCAAATTAATAGCAACCCGAGCCAGTAGCGGTTTTGAGGGTACGGGTGCTACTACCCGGAAAGGGAGCCTCACTACTTCTATCAGCGCTATTGTCAAAGAGACACTTCCTAATGGGAATCTAATTATAGAAGGCAGACGAAAACTTGTGGTAAACAATGAGACCCAAATCCTTATCCTGCAAGGCATGGTCAGGCCAGAAGACATATCACCGGCTAATGTAGTATTATCCACGGCCATTGCTGATGCTAAAATAGTCTATACCGGCAGAGGTATTATCGCCGATAAGCAGAGGCCGGGTTGGTTTATTCAGATTTTAGACCTGATTTGGCCTTTCTAATGAAACGGTGGGAACACGAATTACACAAATATGCGAATAGCACGACTGAGAAGGGCCATAAAAGCTATTGGTGTTATTCGGCCATTCGTGGTTAAATCTTTGATTTTGTGCTTCTACACAAGAAGGTTACTATGAAAAGGATATTATTTCGACTTCCAGCTATGGTTTGTCTGCTAGCGTGGCTGATCCATGCTGGGCCGGCATGGGCTATAAGGGTTAAAGATATCGCTCAGATAGGGGGGGTCAGATATAACCAATTAGTAGGTTACGGCCTGGTAGTGGGGTTAAGTGGTTCTGGAGACCGGGAAGGGACCGAGTTTACGGTTCAGTCTCTAGTGAGTATGTTGCGAAAAATGGGTGTTACTGTGGATCCTCAAGAAGTAAAAGTAAAGAATGTAGCAGCCGTGATGGTCACAACTAACCTACCCCCCTTTGCTAAACCCGGTAGCCGGATAGATGTTCAGGTCTCTTCCATGGGAGATGCCCGTAGTCTCCAGGGAGGCACCTTGCTCCTTACACCCATGCGGGGTGCTGATGGGCAGGTGTATGCTGTTGCCCAGGGGCCACTATCTATCGGCGGCTTTAGTTTTGGTGGTGCCGCAGGGGGTGGTGTACAAAAGAATCATCCTACCGTTGGCCAGATACCCGCTGGGGCTATAGTAGAAAAGGTTGTTCCAGGAGAATTTGATGACAAGAAAACCCTTACTGTCTCTCTCCATGGCCCGGATTTCACCACCGCCCAGCGTCTGACCTGGGCCATCAACAGCCGGTTTGGTAAACAAATGGCCCGGGCGATTGATTCTAATACGGTTGTGGTACAAATTCCTGATTATTATCCTGGGGGCGCAGTGGAGCTTGCCGCCGCCATAGAAAACTTAGATATAGTCCCTGATGCGGCTGCTAAAGTAGTTATTGATGAGCGGACAGGGACAGTAGTCATGGGGGAAAATGTCCGTATCTCTACTCTAGCTATCTCTCACGGCAACCTTACTATAGAGATAAAAGAGCAACCGCGGGTATCTCAACCCTTACCTTTCTCTGGCGGGACAACCCAGGTGATTCCTGAGTCTGAGGTCACGGTTAAAGAAGAAAAAAATAATCTGATAGTGGTCCCAGCCGGAGTGAGTATAGGAGAAGTAGTAAAAGCCCTGAATGCCATAGGCGCAACTCCCCGGGACCTTATTGCCATCCTCCAGGCTATTAAAGCCGCTGGGGCCTTACAGGCAGAGTTAGAAATTATGTGAGAGGGGGAGAGAAATGGCTATAAATCCGGTTATATCGGGTGGAAATTATTGGCCAAAACAGGGTGTAGAGACCAGAGTCAGGGATCTCCAGGAGGCTTCTGTCCTTGCCCAGGACCTTCCCCAGCCTGAAGAGAGTCTGGACCTACAAAAGGCCTGTCAGGAATTTGAATCCATCTTTATCCACTTTCTTCTGAAAACCATGCGAGAATCTATCCCGACCGGGACTCTTTTAGACAAAGCTCCGGGCGAAGATATGTATGCTAGTTTGTTTGACCAGGAGCTAGCTAAAAATATAGCTCAGCGGGGTGGGATAGGTATATCTCAGATGCTGCTACGAGAATTATCTAGCCCGAATCACATAATCAAGCCCCTTGATACTACCCTACCTTGTCTGATAAAACCTCTGGGAGATAAAGAGCAGCCCGGAGAAGGGGACTCTTTATCGCAGGCTGCTGTTCTTCCAGGGCCTGATCTAACTCCTGCTATACCTTCTGGAGATAAACCGAAAGAGACAAGCGACAATTACCCCATCAAGACCTGGCTCAGCAATGGGGTAGGGAGGATAGAAGAAAAAGCAAATGAAACAGGCAAAAAATATCCAGGATATGTCCTGAATTTAAACGGAGAGCTAACCTCCCCCTTTGGATTGCGGAAGGACCCCTTTAATGATAAGGTCTGCTTTCATGCAGGTATTGATCTGGCAATGGCTGTTGGTTCAGAGGTTAGGGCTGCCTATTCCGGTAAAGTGATATTTAGCGGCTGGAGGGGTGGCTATGGGAACATGGTTGTTTTGCAACATGATAACAATTATACTACTTCATATGCCCATAATGCCAAAAACCTGGTTAGTGAAGGTGATGTAATAGAAGGGGGGCAAGCTATTGCCCTGGCAGGAGATACTGGGCGGGCTACTGGCCCTCACCTCCATTTCGAGCTTAGAGAGAGTGGAATTCCTATTGACCCGGCAAAAGTTGTTGACT
>MHDQ01000267.1 GCA_001803565.1 Nitrospinae bacterium RIFCSPLOWO2_12_FULL_45_22
CCAAAAGATTGGTCAGAATAAGGTTAGGGAGCGAGCCTCGATACCTTCTTAATTGCTCAGAATCCTCCTGATCGCTAAGGTTTATATCAGGCAATTTGACCTCAATATAACCTACTATTTTCCCATCTGTCCTGATAAGGAAATCAGGGATGCCAACCGCGGTCCTTTTGGGCTGCACCAGCACCCCAGCATCCTCTTTAGATAGGAATAAAGGCACACATTTCTCTATCAAGGTCTTTAAAAAAGGATAGAAGCTCTCTTCCCGGAAGTCCCCGGTCACATAAATCCCATGTATCTCCTTAAAATAATCTTTAACAACCTCATCGAGCTTATCCCTCTCTGTCCCCTTCATCTATCCTTTCCTAATCGCAACGAGGTTTTGCTTAGACAGATTTTGAGCTGAAGAACTTGTCTATCTTATGGTGCTCGTAATAAGCATTAATCATTTAGAAACCACTGGACTGTTAGTCAATGTTCTCTAAAACCCAACTTCATTTAGCTTCTTAGCATTTGTGCAACAAGAGCATCTATTTCATCTAATTCTCTTTTAAGTATTTGGCGCACCTTCAACCTTAATACACCAATGCTTTTTATCTTCCCGAAGTGACCCGATTGAATCCACCTAGTAACCTCCTTGCTACAACTCTTTCCCAATTGAGTAAGCCGGAGATGATCCTTATTCAAGGGGTCAAATTGGGTAATAGGAAGCTCCAGGACTTTTTTATGAATATCCCGGGGGCCATACTGCCCCCGACTTTGCATAGGTTTTATTAACTTATCCGTAATGGGTGCATTAAGGATAGCTACGAGATAGTAAGCTTCATCGGCGTTCTCTGTCTCTAGGCAGTAAGTCTTAGTATCCGCCACAAACCCTCTAGACTCTATTTCCTGCCCGCCGATGTCAAACCTTATGGGTTTCTTCTCTACTATACAGGCTGTCAGATAAGTACCAGAAGTATTATAAAGCACCCGATACTTAACCTGCGGGTTTTGCCGGGATAAGCCATGAACTCGGTCTAGCCTTTCATAAATACTCATACCTTCAGCCTTTGCACCTCGCTTCTTCCCCCATTCCTCCTGCGCCTTAATAAGCCAATCTTTGAGATGATAGAAACCTCTCACATGGGCCTTATCAACATTTAAGAGCCGGTAGCCATCTTTTACTGGTTCAATAGGAAGTACCACTAGCCGATAGTCTAGATGCCCGAAGGGTAAGAGCTCGGCCGAGAGCAGAGTAGCATAGAGGAATCTGTTTTCTACATTCCCTCTTATCACTGCATTTTTATAATTGTTCTTGGCCTCTCTCCTGGCCCGCTCAGAACTTTCCAGAGGCGGAAGCTGGGGATCGAAACCCAAGATAGTAGATGCCCTGACCTCTACAAACCAAAAAGAGCGGGGAACAATGGTAGCCCCTTGAAAGAAGTGCCTCTTGTAAAAACTCTCTTTTGACGAAACTAGGTCTTTCTCGATAGCCCAGAATGACCTTTTGCCCTTTTGGTGCAAGTAAAGCTCTACATCTTCTATTTTCAAACAACCCTCTGCTTCATCCAAAGAGGCATTGCGCCGAGGAAGTTTTCCCCTAAGTCTTTGACCTCGGATAGGATAGAATGCTTTTGCCTGCTTCTGTCTCTCGGCAAAGAGGACACAAGATGGTACCTGGAACAACGGCTTCACCTCCTCCGCGTCCCAAACCTCCTGGGGCTGTAACATCGAATCTTGATTTACATTAAGCTTAAATTTCCCCTGTCTCAGCCCATCGTGCTGATCAGCCGTAAAGATGCTCCTGGGAAGCACAAAACCTATTGTCCCTCCTTCTTTAAGATACAGATGGGCCGTCCTAAGTAGAAATAAGGTGCCTAATTCCAAGTGAGTAATAAGCTCACCACGTCCTGAAAAGAGGTTATAGGTTTTAGTGATTTGCTCCTTGAGAAATTGCTGATATTGAGGGTCAGCATAACGGAAGGCGAGCCAGGGAGGATTGCCGATCACAAAATCGAATTTACCCTTGAGGAATAGGGGCTTATAGATATTTTTGAGGATAAAGGCCCAGATAGTGTCCCGTCGAGACTCCATAAATTCCTTCAAAGCCTTAGTAATGCGGAAAAGGGCTTGTATAACGGTAATCTCTTTTGTTAAGGTTGTATGTTGTGTTCCAAGGTAGCTTAGAAACTGGGATTCATTGATATCTTTATTGATATTCTGCTGAGCAAATTCCCTGGCCGCATCTATGGCCTCATCGTAAAGAGTGGGACTTTCAAGAAATTTTTCGGGAAGATAGATAACTTTACCGTCTAACTCAATTTTATAGTCAGCACCAGCGGCTTGTGCCCAGCGCTCCGGAAGCCTTATGGCATCTGAAAGGTAGACCGGTATGCTTATCTTTCCTTTGGTTTTACGTTTTTTGATAAGATCGCCCAAGGCAAGGAGATAATTAGTCTTGGCTATTATGGTAGCCAAGGGGTGAATGTCAACCCCAAATACCGAATGGAGGATATGGTCTAAGGTATTTTGCGTATCTGGTAATTTAATTCGCTTCTCCCGGATGATTAGATAGAGAAAGGTGCCAGAACCACAAGCCGGGTCCAAGAAGGATCTTTCTGGACTTTCTGCTATGAGTTTCTGAACCATGCGGTGGGCAAGCCAATCTGGGGTATAGAATTCCCCCAGGTCATGCCGGGTCTTGGGATCCACCAGTTCTTGATAGAGGGACTTGAGGACATCCTCGGAAAGTTCTCTGAGATTATAATTCCGAAGGAGACTAAAAAGCCCTATCGCAATCTCTACACCGGTATCTTTAGCCTCCTCCCGGACGATCCAAGAAAAGAAATCCTCCTCCAGAAAGTTCTCTATCCCTTGCTCCTGGAAAAACCTTCCCCCCAATACCGAAAGGATCTGGTTATTGTCCGGTGGGTTTTGGCTTTCAAAAAGTCGGCTCCAGACCATTAATTTAGCCAGGGTAGCTAAGTAAGTGTGTCGGCAAAATAGCTCTTCATCAGCCACTGCACTACCGTATACAATGCGGAGATAGCGCTCCCACCCATCATAAATAACCTGGGTTTCTGACCTATCCCTGATGCTTTGCCAGAGGACAAAGAGGATAGCAGAAGCTACCTGAAAGGCATGGCTTCTGATCCCAAAATCTTTAATTATATCTTCTGTTTTTGGGGAAAGAATCTCTTTCCGGAGGAAATACCGGTCTAACCAAAAATATACCGCTTGAGGAGGGGAAAATGACCAGTCAACCCGTTCAAGGGGTGTTAAGATCACATCTTCGGGGCTAATCTCTTCCTTGGCTGGTTTGGGGGCGGAAGGAGAATAGACTGCAAAATGCAACCCGTCCGTGGCTAGGCAAATATAAGGTGTTCGAGTTGGAACGGCTTCGGACGACCAAAGACAAGCTACATATCTCCTGAGCTGGTCTTCGGCCTCCCTTTGGTTTATTATCAGGTCCCGCTCAAATTCAATAATCAGATTTCCAAAGAGTTCATCTATCCGGCCTTTAAGTATCCGGTCTTTTTGTTTCATCCTCACGTATTTTTCAACGCCAGCCAGGTAATCCTCTATAAAGCCTGGCTGGAGGCCGAAGAGTTCATTTAGTAACAATAAAAATCGTTGAGACTTGGCAGGCTCACTATTTAATCCCTTTACAGATTCAATATATTCCGTAATGAGATTATCCCATTGGGATTGACGCACCTCGGGGATACGAACTGATTTTTCGTGCAGTTTACTTTTCTTTTCCATGACTTAGAGTTTCCTTGATTATACGGCGGGCAATTTCAAAAGCCGCTGCGATCCGGATAATTTTAACATCCGAAAGGCCTTTAATGTCCAAAAACCTCTCCAGCGGTTGGTTTGCCATCTGAGAAAGAGAACCAAACCTCTCCAGCACTTCCTCGGCAATCTTTAATGCCGGTCTCCCTTTAATACCTGCAGAAATGAGGATAGCCAGAAGCTCAGCCTCGGATAGGCTATCTGCTCCCAGTTCCCTTAATTTCCCCCCGGGATAATGCCACTTATTCATATTCATAACTATCCTTTACTATTTTTAGTGGACCCCTCCAGCAGTACGATCCGTTCTTCTTAATACAACCACATTGCCCGTTGCAATACCCCTGTAGCCAACTGTGCGATCGTATTTTGCCCGTTTTTCAAGTGAAGCCAAGGATAGCGAAGAGTGTTTATCTGCTGGTTTATGCTATAAATTTCATACATCATCATTTCCCGTATTCTCTATGGTGAAAGAGATTGGGACAGCGCGACTGGAGAGTGAAATTTGCTACTTCCCATCCATGCCGATAAACCCGCTCAAACTCATCCTCTGAGAGTCGTCGAAGCGAAGTTTCCAAGTCTGCTACTGTATTCACGCCGCACTCCGACAAGCTATTTTCAGTAAGAGCAGCGATCTTCTCTTCAGGTATACCCGCCTGCTCTAGAATGTATCGCGCAGTATTTCCCATTCTAAGATAGACCCCGGAATTGCAGTTATCTCGGAAATGGCTGACAAGGCTACGGGCTCTAAGGCTTCTCACTTGATCCATAGCTATATTCACAAGTCGGAATGCACGCCGATAAAGAGAAGATGGCTTCTCTATCTCAATACCCTTTGATGCATCACTTACAATGAGGAAATTGTACTCATCACGAAACTTCTCACCTTGGGATTTGAACAGTGCCTCAACGGCTAAGTTGTCGTATACACCGCCATCCCAAAGATGTATTTTTTTAACCTCCGGCTCGACTGATTCAATCTTTTCCTCTGGATAGTTAACGAACCTGAACCACTTATATTTGTTAGTTCTCAGAATGATGGGACCAATGAGACCAGGATATGCAGCAGAAGCAGCCATCGCATCCGCTAAAGGAATTGCGGGATTACTCACATAGTTCAGAATATAGTCTCCCATTCGCTGCGGCATAAAACGCCAGTTCTTGCCGGACTCATAAGAGGTTGCATTTATAATCCAGCGAGGCTCGGTTGGTATATCCCTAAGAAGACCACACACCTGCCAACAATGCTGAATGCTCTCGGAGAGCAGCTTGGCTTTTCCTTGAATAAGAAACCACGGCTGTGTAAGTAACTTAAATACTACATCATGTTGAATATTTGTCTGAGTGAGATAATACCTGGCCTGAGAGAGACTCTTATTAATGAAGGCATCGCTTGTTGGCCATCTATTTCCATAAATGGAGTAGATCAGGCCGATTCCTAAGCTTCCTCCCGAAACCGTAGAAATAAAGGTTATGTTTTCTAACAGTCCATCAGCGGCTAATCGGCCCAGAACACCAAAGTGAAATACCGCTGCACGCACACCACCGCCCGATAGGGCGATTCCTATCTTTAGTGTGTCTCTACCCATTACGGTCCCATCTCTCTTTCTAGGTAGTTATTAACAGGAGGCTGTTTATAACTTTTAACACTCTAAATTGCTATGGTCAGAGCATTTGTCCTAGATACCATGCATACTGGCTGCGATCGCCAGTGATTAGCATCAATGGGGGAAACCCATCCGCAATCATATTCTCCGCGAGCCACATAAATGCTTTACGATCATCTTCACTCGGCCAGCAACCACAATCATCGGGATGTGAGTGCCACTCTCCCACATACTCCAGCATTCCTAATGTAATTTGGTGGATTTCATTCATGCGCATCATCAGGCCCTGACACCCACGAATATAGACTGTAGGCCATTCTTTACTATCCGGTGGTGATGGTAGTGTGTCTAAAACATAAACAATCTTCCGTTGCATATCAAATGAGCCTACTAGCACACCTCCAGTCTCATTGGGCAATTTGTCAGCACGAGCATTATAGATTTTATTCACCAGCCATTGATCTGTGCATAACATCCAGTCACCAATTTTTTGCTTTATAATCAACTCAGGGTAAACTCGATTACATTTTACACTCAAGTCACTGGTATCAGCTTGCCATATTATGATACTACAGTTCTCGTCTAAGAGTGTAGTACGCATCGCACGGCTACAGATAGCTGCATGTAAAGCGACAAGATCTTGTGGTATGGTACTGCTGATGTCACGACATGAATTGGAGTATCGGATACGGGTATCACTTCTGCGCAAATGTTGCTCGAAAGCTGGGTTATTGATTAGATGCCGATAGTACTGCATCTCCAGGTAATCGAGAGTTGTATCCCTAGTCGCCCCTTCGGCCAGCATGACCGCATCAGAACCTGATGGATTGAGAAACATTGAAATACGACGCGCAGACAAATCAATATCACGCGCCAGATGGCGTGCAACTGCTATGCTAGTGGAAAAATCTAAAATGACATCAGCTTCTCTAAAAGTATCTTGTATTTTTTCAGTGGATTTAGGATTCAGAATATCTTCAACAACCCCCGTTGCTATAGGTTCCCCTTTGACGAGTTCATTAGCAATAAAGGCAAGTGCCTCCGACTTAGGGTAACCAACAGCAAAGCCTGGAAGCGCATGGCGTGCAAGATTGTGAGGCAAGAAGTAATCCTCATCAATTAAGGTCCATTCGCCATATCCCATCCGAATTAGATTCATAAATACCTGTGAACCCAGTGCACCCAAACCGATAGCTACAATTCTTCTGCCCTCCCTTTGTGATAAACCATTAAGCTGGATAGCAATATCTCTTGAAAACGAATACGTGGGCTTAAGCAGAAGAATCACCACATTGTTGCCTTGTTTAGTTTGGTCTATCTCTAATAAGGTGCCCAGTTCACCATCCTTAGTCTCCCAAATCCCAATCTCTTCTCCAATTTCCTTGATGGTGTTTACGCTCAAGAAAGCCCAAATATCCGTTACCTCTACCGTACTCGTTGCCCCCCGCGTCTTAGGGAGAGCCAGAATTACTATAAGCTTAGCATCGAGTATGTCCATATGTGGCTTATTTATTTGCCAATCGCGCAGACATTTCCGCAACTCCTCCAATAAATCAACCCGAGCCTTAGTCGTAAACTCATGTAGTTCAAGTAAGTTTTTCGGCTGTTTGTAAATTATGCCATGAGTCTGAGGAGAGCACTGGATAGCAGTCGCAACATAAGTAGGCTTATTTGGGTCTCTTGATTTACTTTCTATCCGTTCTGCAATAAGGGTTATTCTATTATTGCCTCCATCTATTGGCTGGATTGTAAGCAGTTCGGGAACCTCGAGGCTATTATTCGAGAACAGGTCAAATGGCACAACTAACTGCCAAGGAGATCCCATTAATAGGGGCTCTAGCGGCTGGTATTCTCCATGAAGTTTCCCCTTGGCAGTCAATGTCAGCCATTCACGAATGCGCTCAATAAAACGTGGGGCTGTCCAGCGCAGTTTCAGCTCGCTGTACCTTTCCTCGAATAGGCAAAGACTCCGAGGAAATTCCTGCTCTCTCAAGTTAAGGTGAGGTACTCTTGGGAAATTATCACGCAGTGCCAATACTTCAGGAGCCATTTTGTCAGCAGGATCAAAAATTACAGCAATACGTTCATCCCGATAAATATCATGAACATTTATTTGGCCAATTTCGACTTCAGTTTCAAAAACAACAACTTCTGCCTGAATCTGGTCGGCAATTCGTCGGCACTCTAAGAGACGAACAAAAGGCAACCTCTTTAATGCACAAACCACCTCCCTTGCCTTAAAGATTCTAAGTTCTTCGGGGGTGATGACCTCACCTGACGGCGGAAGGTAATTAATAGACATTAGTTCCCCCAGCCCTTGGGGCAGGCCGACTTATTATGCCTATACTACCACTGAGAATTGTTTTTCTAAGTGTTGCTTTTGATCCATCTATGGTGATGCGTACTGGTGCGGGACTGGATGGCTTGGGATACTCCATAGTTACGACGAAGTCACCCGTAATAGCTGAGGCACGTTCATTATAGTAGTTGGCCGCTTGAGGGTGGGGAGGTTGAGGATCTTCATAATTCTCCGGTATCCGGTTGCTACTTGATACTAAAATCCCTCTCTCGAAACCCTGCTCAAATAACCATTTTACTTTAGGAAATGGTTCTGTCTTAACCTCTCCCCTCTTGCTACTCAGTGCCATATAGCTACAATGATGAGGAATATTAAATACATCCCATGCTAGACGCTCGTCTCTCTTATAATACCTAGTAATATTCACAATATCGGCCAAAATTTCATAAGTTGTGTCCCCGCATATCATGAACCGGGTGACTTTTGCATCATACACAAATGTAGCCTGAAGTATGAGTGAACACTCATTACGATCAACCAAGTTGCCATCTTTTAGGCGGACAGCAAATGGTGAATGTACAAAGAATTCGACTCCTTCAGATTCCATTGTAAAACCTGGGACGAGCTGGCCGGCGTCTGTTATTAGATGCTTGCGGTGTTCCAGTTTTAGACCCTCATTCTCGAGCCACGCTAAGAGTCTATCTGGACGCGAGAAAACTCTAATTCCTTTGCCAGCCTTCAAGCGGTGTCGGGCCTCGGCACGCAATATCCTGGCTTCACCCTCAAGGTTCTCCTCAATGATCATCGCTGCGGGAACCCAAAGTTCAGTAATTTTGATACGATTATCATCTTGATATTTTTTCGCATGTTCCAGGTAAAAAAACTCAGAGGCACCATGAATGTGGTCATCATCGGCATGAGTGAAAGCTACAACATCATAATAGTCTCGGTTAGCTGCTTTAAGGTCTTCACGGAGAGCGGTTGCTAAGTCAATTCGTAGATCTTCCTCGTCTTCCGCATTACGATAATGTGCGTAGTCAAAAAGCAGTTTACGCCCACAAGCGAGATCAATCTGACAACAGTCTGCATTCCCGATTGGGAAAAAGGTTAGGGTGTGCATGGGAATCTCCTCCTTTTATGATCCTTGTTTTATCATTTCCTTGCCAGTCATAGAGAATGGCATCCTTAACAGGCAAAATATGTCGTACTAGCTGTTAATAGCCGAACCAAGGTTCATCTATGCCAGACTCCAGATGGCTAGGGATACTAAACATTTTCCCTTATAACTCGACGACCTTGCCTCCGGAAAGGCTTAACGCTTTTGGGGTATACCAAAAAGATTTTTCCCCCTTTCGGAGTTGGGGAATCATCTCAACCCTCTTCAAAAGACTATAAACTACCGGACCTTGCCTTAATTTGATTCTACCCCTCCAATTAGCTTATGACCATAAGGATTGGAGCATTTCTCGGTGTCCTTTCCAGGTAGTCTTCTCCAGGATAATTTGATTACCCAAAGTTTCTTTAAATATGACCATCAATGATCCGGCTCAGAAACTTAAGGCTATAATCCTTCTCCTTACAGCAAAGGGGTTATTAAAGTAGATACACAGAGGTTACAAGGATAAGGGAGATAAAGGATAAGCCTTTATAGCTAATAAGGTCTTAGTAGTTAGGCAGATGGCCGTTATTGCGGTAGCGGTCGTGCAGCTCCCCTATCTTTCCCTTATTCCAACTGCTTATCTTGGTAAAGTAGCCGGTTATACGGGTAATACCATCTACCCGGTCAGAGCCGCATACCGGGCAAGCCGCCCGTAAGCCACGGGTGGTACGACCACAATTATTACAGGTAGTGAATTCTGGAGAGAAGGCTATCTGGTCGTTGTGGGTATGTTTAAAGGTCTTGCTAACAAAATTGGCTAGCGAGCCTGGTGAGGGTTTGCTCTCACCTATCCAGATATGAGTGATGGAGCCAGCAGGTATCAGGGGATGGAACATTCCTTCCTGTTTTACACGCTCGATAGGGTTAATAATAGCCCCGATATTCAAAAGGGTAGAGTTAGTATAGTAGACCTCACCAGCATCCAGATTGCCTTTCACCACCCGGGATATGCCATTGGAAAGATGCTTCAAATCTAGCTTGGCAAAGCGGTGAGCAGTAGACTCGGCGGGGGTCTGTTCCAGGATAAATCGTAATTTATATTTCTTAGAGAGTTTATCCGCTAGAAGCCGCATGTGGGAAATGACTTTTAGGCCAAATTTAAATGCCCCTTCTGACTCATGGAGCTCCTGTCCGGTATGCAACTGAACCAATTCATTCAGGCCCACCATACCCATAAGGTGAGTAGCACGACTCAAGCGGAGGTAAGGCTCTCCATCGCGGTTCATAGCCAACATAGCCAGTGGCCCTTCTTCACCCAAAGACATTAATTGTTCGATAAACCTCCGTTTCTGCTGGTGGGCCTGGGCCATCAGATCCATCAAGGCGGTAATATGGTTAAATAATGCTGTATCGTCACCATTTGTTAAATAGCCTAGCCGTGGCAGATTAATAGTCATGTTCTGGAGGGCACAGTAACGCATGCGCCAGGGTTGTTTGGCATCTGCATAGTCCTGGTTTTCTAATTTAAAGCTCAGCCTGCAACACTGTGATATCTTAGCGGTCTTACCTCGATCAAAGACAAAATAGGTATTACCTTTCTCGCTGGCTACCTGGCAGATGAAATGTAGGAACTCCTGGTGGCCTGGGGTCTGGAATAATTTGTCCGTAATATGGACCAGAGGTTTGGGGAAGAAGAAGGGTCGGCCCGAGCCATCACCTTCTAAATAAACCTCAAACAGGGCCCGGGCAAACTTTTGCGCCTCTTCTTGATAGTCTACATAAGTCTTGCCAGTATACTTACCACCAGGACCTATGGCCTCTACGCCAGCAAAATGGTCCGGCACCTCCCAATAGATATTGATATCGCTAAAGATGGCCTGACCACCCCGGGCAACGGCCTGTTGCGAAAATTCAAATATCAGGATCTGGGCCAGTTGCTTGATATCCCGGTAAGACATGCCTACCAGATAGGGAGCAAAGAAGAGGTTTATAGCATCCCAACCAATAGCCCCAGCAAAGTTGCTCTGCAAGGCGGCAGCAAACTTCACCATATGGGCCAAGAGTACTTCAGGGTGCTTGGCGGGCCTGGCAATAGAAAGGGCATTGGGCAGATCTAAACCAAATTTCTTGACATATTCCAACGACTGGCCAGAACAGTAAGGCCGGTCAATAAACCCCATATCGTGAATATGTATATCACCCCGGATATGGGCATCGGCTGCCTCCTGAGAAAAGACCTTTAATAAGGCATATTCTTTTTTTATACTCTCGGCTAGAGTAAGATTAGTGGCTTCTGGGCCATGAGGTACATTGGCATTTTCTTTGTTGGGTTGTAGGATTAATTGATCTACATCATACAAAGGCATTCCTAAACGGGTATGCATGCGCCGGGCCTGCTCCAGCCCATGTTCTATTAGCTTGGCATCTACCAACTCCCGGATCAGCGGTGCAGTAATAACCTTTATCCCTGATGAAAAAATTTGCTTCTCTACCTCTAAGCTGATCTGGTCTGCCACAGTGAAGTCCACACTGGTCTCTCGAATCAAGGCATCTACAATCTTCTGCCGGTCCCAGCCAGCCATATCCTCAGCCGAGGTACGGACAAACAGGGCCAGATCAGTAGACTCATTAGTCCTCTTCCTGGGGAAATGTAGAGACCTGTTGGGTTGCAAGGATAAGATTTTTGCCTCCATTTTCACCTCCTATGGCTAAGCGGCCCAAAGGCCCATTAAATACTATATCCTGTTGAATGGCAATCATTATACTACTATATCTTGTATTGTCAAGGAAAAATTTTTGTCTGTTACGAATTGCTAAAAAAATGTCTCTACCGAATTCCAGGGGTTGACTTTTGGCGGTTTGCTGCCTAGGAGAAGTAGTTATGATGAGTATAGGTAATGACTCTAGGAATGATTTGTGGCAGAGATTTTAAATTAATCAGGACGCAGATTTCCTTGGATAGGCGCCGATAAGGGTTTTCTCATATCAGGGTTCGGGGGAACAGGGCTCAGGGATCGGCTGACCCCTGAGCCCTGACATCTATATCATACGGACACTGGTACTAGCAGCGGATTTGCCAGGCACTTCCGCCCCCCAGAGTTGGTCTATTAAATTCAAGGCTTTCCCCAGGGCCCCTTCTTTCAAATCACGATAAGAGCGGTAGAAGTTATAACTGGAGCTTTCTTGCGGATACAGGAGTTTATAGGGTGGCCCATCCTTTTCTCCATTCTTCTCATAAATAAATTTCTTAAAAGGTTCTTGTTTAGGCCCTCGATCGTAAGCAAATAATGAGCGTAACAGCTTTTCCTGGAGAGCCTTTAACCATACATAGTTGGCCTGGATGACCTGCGAGGGATTGGGGCGGCCAAAGTTTCGCAGGTAACGCTCTTCCAGTTGACGAATCTTTCGCCTAACCAGGCCGTTAGGGGCAAAGTGTTCACAGGACTTAATAGTAGGATAAAGCTGGTAGCAGGCGTCTCGGTGACGCTCTAGCCGCCCTTCTCTCAATAAGGGGTTGTTGGAAGCCCGGCAATACTCATACCCATTCAGCTCTATCCGCAACTGCCGCATCAAGCTAGGGCCCCAGGTCTCATAGTATTTCCTATATCCTTCGAGGATTAGGCTCTCCAGTTCATGGGGCTCAAAATGTTTATATTTGTAGCCCCCACCATAAAAGCTCTGATCTTCCCACGCTACATCCAGAAGCCTCCCCTCTTCTTTTAGGCGATACCAGAGGGGTGTCCCGGGATAGGGTGATACCCGGCTGATCTGTTTAGAGACCATCCCTATAGAGATGTAATAATTGAGATCTTCATAAATGTTTACCCGATCATGAAACTCAAACCCGGCCATCCAACCCCCTGTGCAGGCTATACCTCTCTTATGCAGCTCTTCAATAGTCTCTTTAGCATCACCAGTCCTCTTATCATACCCTTCCTGCGGGGCAAACTTGGACTCTACGCCGATAAAAGTACCACCAAAACCAGTAAGGACCAACTCATCCCAACCATACTGGTTGAGGGATTGGACACTGCTAGGGGCAAACCAGTTTAACTTACGCAGGCCAAATTCGGTATCCTCCTGAATAAGCCGGCCTAGTTCTCTTACCTCCTCGGTATATTTTAGATAGTCTTCGTCATAAATCAAAACCTGTTGAGTATCAGGCAAGGTGCGGTAAATACGCTTCATCTCCTGGAAGATCTTTTCTGGCTCATATAGCATGATACGGGCATTACCATGCATCTCGGTAGTAGCACAAAAATCACAGGCGCTGGGGCAGCCCAAGCCCGCCACAATAAACCCTACATTACCTTTAGGGTGCCGGTCTAGCCAGGGGAGATTGGAGCCGCAACGGGGCAGGTGGCTCTGTTTGATCGGCGCATCCAGTGGTTCTCCCAATAGTTGCCGGAAAAATTGCACCCCTTCGCCGATACAGACATAGTCCATATGCTCCTTTTTGAAATCATCAGGGAAAGCCGCATTAAAGGCCAAGGCCCCATAACCACCTAATACAATCTTACTGCTGGGGGAGAGCCGCCTGACTAGCTTACACATATCCAGGACGATCTCCATGCAGGTAGCAAAGAAGGTGATCCCAACAAAATCATAGCCTTTCCTTACCTCGGCCTCAAAACCCTCTCGGGTCGGGTATTCCAAAAATACCGAAGGCACAGAGATATTTTGGGCAATGAAATGCACTCCGTGACAATGCATGTGCCCACTTAGGGTAAAGATATCTTGCCCCTTAGTGAGGCGCTGGCTAGTTAGATCGGTTAAGGAATCATTACAAAACTGGGTGGGGTAAGGTTGGGTAGGGGTAGTAAAAAGTATCCTGGCCATATTTTCTCCTCCTCTGCTTAAAGTAAAGAGTTATACTCCTTATTTGGACGGAAAATAATACCCACTTCCTCGGATAAGCGGGAGATTTTTATCTCTTTTCATAAGGATCAGACATCTGGAAAATTTGACATAAAATTGCTCATTGGGCATAAGGATTTGCCCCGCTAAGACCTCATAGTGCATGATGGGAGAGATTAGCATTTCTAACCCATTCATATTACTACAGATATTTACAACAAAAATTAAGTAAGGTGCAAGGAATTATGCCCACTTCAAAATTGGCCGTAAACCTTTGTTTTTATAGCCTTTTTGCCATTTTAGCAAAAAAGGCGGAATTCAAATTTCCAGATGTCTGAGGATGGTGCGGTACACTGAAAAGTGTTGTGTAATTGTTTAGCCTAAATTAGGGTTTTGGCTCCCACTGATCGGTAGGTAGAAATCTTAGTATAGAACTATATCACCCCCTTTATTCCTTCCGTCTCCTATTGATCTAAGAAGGTTTTAGGTCTTTTTGGCCTCCAGGGGTTTCCATCTTAGCCCTTCCAGTTGCTTAGCCAGGGCGGGATTTTCGCCATGGACCCAGGCTATAAGGCCGCTATGGCTAGTGATAACCTTATCAAAATTTGGTGAGGTCTCCGGGCTTCCAGTAGCTTGCTTATCACAATAAACCCGTAGCTTTTCGGTGAAACTAGCCCCGTTAAAATCTTTCAGGAGGTCTTCTAGTTTTTGCTTGTTTATAATTAACATGTCTTCTCACCCCTCTTTATTTTTATTTAAGGCCTGCAGCCCTCTTTAAGTCTTCAGCCTTATTAGTCCTTTCCCAGGTGAATTCTGGCTCATTGCGGCCAAAATGGCCATAAGCCGCGGTCTTCTTGAAGATAGGTCTCCTTAGATTAAGATAATTGATTATCCCAGCAGGTTTCAACGGAAAATGTGCCCGGACTAATTCCTCTAGCTTTTTTTCATCTATCTTACCCGTACCGAAAGTATCTACCATTACCGAGACCGGTTCTGCTACACCGATAGCGTAAGCTAACTGTACTTCACATTCATCGGCCAACCCAGCGGCTACAATATTTTTGGCTATATGCCGGGCCATATACGAAGCCGACCGGTCCACCTTGGAGGGGTCTTTCCCGGAGAAACAGCCACCACCATGACTGCCCATACCCCCATAGGTATCCACGATAATCTTCCGGCCCGTCAGTCCGGTATCACCCATGGGTCCTCCCACCACGAACCTGCCAGTAGGATTGACGTGATAGACCGCTTTTTTATTATCTAATAGTTCTGGTGGGATAACTGGCTTAATGATTAGTTCTATCATATCTCCCCGGATAGTATCCAGGGTTACGTCCGGAGAATGCTGGGTAGCAATAACTACGGTAGTGACCGCCACTGGAACGCCATTCTCGTACTGGACAGTTACCTGGCTTTTGCCGTCAGGCCGTAAATAGGGCACCAGCTTTTCCCTTCTTACTTCTGTAAGCCTCTGGACTAGTTTGTGGGCCAGGGTTATAGGTAATGGCATCAGTTCCCGGGTCTCATTAATAGCATACCCAAACATCATTCCCTGATCTCCGGCCCCTTGTTCGTCGTGGAGCCCCTGGCCTTCAGTAACACCCTGAGAGATATCCGGTGATTGTCGGTCTATGGAGGTAATAACCGCACAGGTAGCCGCATCAAAGCCAAACTTTGCCCGGGTATATCCTATACCTTCAATGGTCTTCCGCACTATCCGGGGAAAATCGAGTATTGCCGCAGTGGTTATTTCTCCGGCTACGACCACTAAACCGGTGGTTAATAGAGTTTCGCATGCCACCCGTCCATTAGAGTCTTGCTCCATAACCGCATCTAATATGGCATCAGATATCTGATCAGCAATCTTATCCGGGTGCCCTTCTGTCACTGACTCCGAAGTAAAAAGTCTACTCTTCTTGCTCATATCCTCTCCCTTTCTAAGCGACATCGTCCAGATTAAAAAAGTCCACCAAAACTCCTAAAGTGGTACATCACTCTATGGTAACAGTTCACAGGGGTCAGGGATCAGTTGTCAGGCAAGCTTCTCCTCAAAGACATCTTTCGCTCAATCTCTAAATATTGATGACCATTCAAAATTTAAAGTCTTTTCCTGAACCCTGTCAACTGAACCCCGTGAACTGTTACACCTTATGATACTTGATATCTTGGGCACTGGATCAGGC
>MHDQ01000268.1:0-677 GCA_001803565.1 Nitrospinae bacterium RIFCSPLOWO2_12_FULL_45_22
GCTTCCTTCTATATCATAGTTTTTAGAGGCATACCCTACATAGATATTGTAATGATCTATATCTGTCTCCTTATTGGCTTGCCATTGGATAAAAACGGTCTTACCTTCGACCGCCGCCTTTAAACCCGTAGGTGCACTGGGGGCCTGGATAGAAGGAGCAGTAGTGGTAAAACTCCATACTGGCCCCACTATGAAGGCCCCATGATTATCAAAGGCCACTATCTGCCAGTAATAGGTAGCGGAATAATTTAGGGTACCAGGATTAAAACTGGTGGTGCCATGTTCGTGCTTTACTTCGGGAGGGTTGCTGGTGGTACCGAAATAGAGGTTATAGATAACCGTATCGCCAGCATCAGGATCACCGCTGGACCACCTCAGTACAGTATTAACAGCAATGCCTGTAGAGCCATGGGCGGGCTCAAGGATAGTGGGTATATCAGGGGGATGGTTATCATTAATCTGAGAGTATTTAATGATGGTATAATCAAAGATATTGTCCCCGGTCCGACTACTAGAACCAGCCACATATATGTTACCATTGTTATCTAATGCTAGGCCATTAGGTATATCAGAGCCTCCATCATATCTGACCACCCATAGCCTATTCCCTTCGGTATCAAACTTGATTGTTATAAAATCAGAACTGGAATTTGTGGACACATATACGTCACCACTTA
>MHDQ01000268.1:692-14380 GCA_001803565.1 Nitrospinae bacterium RIFCSPLOWO2_12_FULL_45_22
TATATCTAAGGCCATGGAACAATTTGAGCCGCTATAATCTGTGAAATCGCCTGTTCCTCGCCTTTTCCATATCTGGTTTCCATCTTTGTCATATTTACTAATATAGTTACAAGCATTACTTAAGACATAGACGTTATCACTGCTATCTATCTTCAGTGACTTACCAGCAAATTCCGTTTCCCATACCTGTTTTCCATCCTTATCATACTTGGCGGTTCCAGTGGGGCTAGTGACGAAGAGGTTGCCACTGCTATCCGATACTAAACCAAACCCTACGGAATAAAACCCGCTCCCCTCGCCCCTATTAATTTTCCAGAGTTGGTTACCATCTGGATCATATTTTATAATAATTGAGCCCAAATACCCCACTGTCGGATACGTGCCTATATAGACATTACCCATGCTGTCCGCCGCCAATGCAATGGAATCAATTTTTACAAGATCAGCATAGCCTAAAAGATAGGTCTTTATCCAGAGCTGGTTTCCGTTGGGGTCATGTTTGCTAGTAAGCATATATAAGCAACTCTCCCCCATCCCACCACTGCACCTACCAGTACTTATTCCGGTTACATAGACATTGCCGCTATTATCTATGGCGATCTTATAAGGCCGGTCAGCAAGATTATAGTAATAACCATATAATTCATATCCTCCGTCGTCTATAGCTACCCAGAGCTGGTTTCCATCGGGATCATATTTGATAGTAGTAAAATCATAGGAGGAAGTATCTACGTTATAGCGAGTCCCGGTGACATAGATATTGTCCCTATTATCTATAACCACGGCTTGGACCTTATCGCCCTTTGTGCCTGAATCATACCTGGCTACCCAGACTTGTTTACCCTGAGGGTCATACTTGATAGTAGCGGAATAAGAGGCAGTATCTTGGCTGCTGCTATAGCCAGTTACATATATATTACCCTGGCTATCTAAAGCCAGATCAGTGATATAGTCATTACCTCCCGCAGGATTATCATAGGTAACCTGCCATATTTTATTCCCATCAGTATTGTATTTGATGGTGGCATAGTCATCATTCACGGATCCCCCCATATAGACATTACCATTGCTATCAACCGCCAACTTAGTAGGAGATTTATTAGCATTCGGGATACTGTCTTCCCAGAGCATTTTGCCATCGGGGGAATATTTGATAGTTATTATGTTATAGCCTGAATCACTACTGTTAGCTATATATCCACTGACATATAGATTCCCAGCGCTATCTACGGCCAGAGCAGTGGGCTGGGCCTTACCTTCGTAGCGATTTACCCAGAGTTCATTGCCATTAGGGTCATACTTGATAATATTGATATGGTTTCCAGGATCATAACGAGCACCACCTGCTATGTAGACATTACCGCCTTTATCTACCGCCAGCGCCGTAGCCATGCAGACATGACCGCACTCGCTATAAGTGGGTTTATAGCGGGCTACCCAGAGCTGATTCCCTTCAGGGTCATATTTGATGGTACCATATCCTGCTGGGATTGGGCCATACATACTATAGCCAGTGATATAGATATTATTGTTGGTATCTATGACGAGGCTACTTGGATAATCACCAATCCCCCCATCGTAGGTGGCTATCCATATCTGTCTCCCATCGGAATCATACTTAATGGTGCAATAATCCTCATAATATCCGTTGTTATCAGGAACCCATCCACTCACATAAATATTGTCATTGCTATCTACTGCGATATCACGGGCTTCCCCATAAATATACCCGCCTACTCTTTGCTTACTGTATCTGCTTATCCATTGCTGGCTCCCATGAGAATCATATTTGATAGTAATAATCTCAGTAGAGTTACCAGTAGCACCTGTCACAGCCATATAGATATTGCCTTTACTATCCGCAGTTAGGAAATTGCGCTCCCGAGGAACGACTTCAGCATATCTGGCCACCCAAAGTTGATTACCATTAGGATCGTAATTAATAATGTCATACCCTTGGGAGCTGGCTCCGGTAACATAAACATTTCCACTAATATCTATAGCCATGTCCATAGCAGAGTCACTACTTCCTGAATCATACCTGGTAACCCAGAGTCGATTACCTTGAGAGTCATATTTGATAGTGGCATAGTCATTATCACTGGTTCCTGTGACATAGAGATTTCCGCTATCATCTATGGTCATGGCAACAATAGTATCAGACCCACCTAAGGGACTATCATAACTTGCTACCCATTCTTCCTTCACCACCTCATGGGCCATAACCAAAGGGATAAATAAAGGCAGAGTCAATAGAAAAACACCGAAGATACAGGTAACGAATCTTTTGCCAAACAAATAAGCTCCGTGTCGCCAAAGTTTCGAGATCTTTATCATTATCAATTGGTTAAAGAGGTTTTCTCGGGAGCATGACCGTTAATTTTACCCATTAATTTTGGCCTCAAAGAGATATGCGCGGCCGCATTACTCCTAGATATGCTTCTGGTTTCTCCGTAAGACCAGCTCGCGCAGGGTTGAGTTCCACGTACCGTGTAGCAACCAATAGATAGCTATCATCCATAGGAAATGAGGCAAATTTTCTCTGCGGTGAACGGTCACCATTTGTGGCCGTAAGGCCATGAAGGTTTACTCGAATTTGTTTTTGCCAGGTAAAAGCACTAGGGCCTTCCCCTGGGCAGTAGTCTCGCCCCGTTGGTTCTCAGCCCATACCTGACATTCTACCATAGGTGACCCATCTTGTAGATATTTGTTGATCACCTTGCCGCGGCACCAGGTAGTATCCCCCACTATATTAAAGCGGCGCACTTCTACCTCCAGCTTCCGCAAGAATCCGTCGTCGCCCATCCAGTTAGTCATCAACTGGCCTAACCACGAAATCCTCTGCGGACCGTAGTCGTATGCGGCCGGGGCCCCTACTTGCCGGGCAAAGTCATTGTCCCAATGGACCCGTTCTGGTACATCGGGTATGCCATAAGGGTCGGGTAGAGCTGCTGCGGGGTGACGGAGGCGGTATTCTAAACCCCGGCGATGGGCCCGGATGAAAAGCCCACCCCATCCCATGAGCCAGGCTAGCATATCAGTGATAGTAAGAGGCCCTTTAACGATGGGGGTTAACTCGTCCCCACAGTCTACCTCTTCCCAATAGCGGGGTTGGGCGCCCCGGACCTCTTCCCGATCATAATCGGTCTCAATGGCTTTCAATTGCTCATCGGTATAACTCTGCCGGGTTATAGCTTTATATTTCCCTTTCTCCCTGGCAGTATCCCGCTCTGACCTTATACAGAAGGACTCAGCCCGGGCCACTATCTCCTGAGCCTGGTTTCTGAAGACCGTTTCATATCCCTGCAGAAAAGTACGGCCAGCAAACTCACTCCGTTTCTCTTCTAACCGGCTCAAATAGCTACTCCCAATAATATGGTCCCCTAGCTTAACGGGCAAGAACCACTCCCAATTAGTCCCGGCAAACATGGCATGAACCCCCGGTAATCCCCCCACATTACCGCTGGCAATAAGATCGGTGCTGTATAATATGCATGGTGGAGCTATTATGGTTTTATATCTGCTTTTCCGGGCATATTCTTCATCCGTCCATAGGGGATTAGTATCACCTATGCCGTAAACAAAATGTCTAATCGCGTCTTTGCTAATCCTTTCTATATGGGGCTGCTGTCGTGGGACTTCTATCCCAATCCGCTTGCGCAATATAGCCAACTCTTCATCGTTTATCCGGGCATAACGGCTCTCCATACTATTGCCTCCTATGGGAAAATCTGGTTGACAGAAATGCTATTTATATGCTAAAAAAATGCCTGAATTCATAAGGGTGTGACTATTCTTTATTATAAAGCCTATGTAATGTAATTTGTAGTGGTCGAGCTTGCTCGACATTCCTTGGCAGAGCAAGCTTTGCCACTAGGTGAGGGGGGATTTGATATCAACTTATTTATATCGTTTACTATAGTTCTATTACTTATTACTTTGATGGAGGATACTGGATGGATATGAGCGATCCCTTTAAAGGACTGGTTACCCGGAAGATGACCCTGGAGGAACTGGCCCGGGCTATCCGCCAGGATATCGCTGCAGAGCTAGATGCCATAAACCTTTATCAAGCCCATATTGATGCTACAGACAATGAGCCGGCCAAAAAAATTTTAGCCCATGTCCGGGACGATGAGAAAGAGCATGTAGCCGAGTTTATGGAGCTATTAAGGATATTGGACCCAGGCCAGGCCGAAAAGCTAGACCTGGCTCCGGCCGAAATTAAAAAGGCCCTCTCTGAATAGTACACAATAGCGCCAGTTTAGCTAAATAAAGTGTCCAAAAAGTCTTTTGTAGTGGTCGAGCCTTCGGCCTCGAGAGCTTGCCCTGAGCCTCCCGAAGGGGCCTCAGCCCGAAGGCTTGCTCGACATCTTTACGCAGAGCAAGCCCTGCCACTACAGATTCCTCTCGACCATTAGGTTATTTATTTCAGTATTAACCAAATTTACTTATTGGCAACACTAACACCTCTTCCTTTCTCCCCCAGCCCGATAAAATGCGACCCTGGAATCTGTTTGACTTAGTTAACAGGCCCTGTTAGATTAATTTTAGGGTAAATTTATAGGGTAGATTTATATGAATGGGATTATTTGTCTGGAAAATATCCGAAAACAATATGGCAATTTGGTAGCCGTAGAGGATATCTCTTTTGAACTAGAACCCGGGAGTATCTTCGGTTTATTAGGACCCAATGGTGCGGGGAAAACCACCCTATTAAAGATTCTGACTACTTTGTTAAGGCCCACCTCGGGTAATGCCTATATCTTTAATTATGATATTGCCCGGGAGGGACTAAAGATCAGGCGCTTGATTGGGGTAGTATTTCAGGAAAACAATCTGGATCGCTACCTTACGGCCCGAGAAAACCTTGTCCTACATGCTAAGATGCACCGGATGGCTAAGAGGGATTATCAGAAAAAAATCTCTGAGCTGTTGACCTTGACCGGGTTAAGCAATCGCCAGGACGAATATCCAGACAAGTTTTCTGGTGGTATGCAGCGCCGGCTAGCCGTGGCCCGGGCCTTAGTCCATAGTCCTAAATTATTATTCCTGGATGAGCCTACTACCGGCTTAGACCCACAGGCTAAAAGAGTGGTGTGGGATTATCTGGTCTCCCTGAAAGGACAAACCACTATCTTTCTTACTACCCACAATATGGAAGAGGCGGAAGAGCTATGCGACCGGATAATTATCATGGATCATGGCCGGGCCTTAATTGATGGTCCTAGCTCTAAACTCAAGACTATTATCGGAGATTCTTGCTTATATGAGATCGAATTTATAGACAAGGAAGAATATTATCTTCACCGGCTGAAAGAGCTGGATTATATAGAACGGTATCGGACGGTAAATGGCCGGGTTGAGATTGTTTTTAAAAACCCTGAATCTATCAAGTCCCTGCTCTCGATATTGGATTTCAGGGATATAAAGAAGCTAGGCATCAAAGAGCCTTCTCTTGAAGATGTCTTTCTCTACCTTACCGGGAAGGAGATAAGAGAATGCTGAGGGGGGCTTACTGCATCTGGGAGCGAGATTTAAAAGTCTTCTCCCGTAACCTATTGCCTGAACTAATAACTGTCGTAGCCTTTCCTATTACCTTTTTTCTGGCCTTTGCCCTGGGGCTACAAAATTATATCCTGGATATCGAGGGAGTACCTTATGCGATCTTTGTGGTACCGGGATTGATCTCTATGACCGCAGCTATGGGGGCCTTTGATGATGGGGCCTGGGGACTCTGGTTCCATCGGGTAGTACAGGGCACTATAAGCGAATACCGCTGCAATCCCATTACCGTATATGACATTATTTTGGGTAAGATCATTTCTGGCTTTACCATAGCCTGCCTCAAGGGTAGTGCCATTGGGATTATCTTGTTCTTGCTGGTAGATTTCCCCTTTCGTACCCCTTTTCTGTTGAGCTATTCCCTTTTTATCTTTTTAGGCTCTATGATTTTTTCTTGTATCGGTTCTATCTGTGGCACAGTAATAGATAAGCCCGAGAACTTAGGCCGGCTAGAAGCTGTGGTAATCTGGCCACTGATCTTCCTGGCCGGATTATTCTTCCCTCTGTCGGTCTATCCCCAGAAGCTCCTACCCTACATAAAATTAGTCCCTACTACCGCCCTCTTTGATGGGGCTAGAACTGCCTTATTGGCAGGGAAGATAGATATAGGATATTTGATGATTTTGTTCTTTTGTGCTGGCCTTAGCTTTATATCGGCAGTAATAATATTTGAAAAGAAGATGCACCAATAAGAAGGTGCAAGGTTCAACGTTCAATGTGCTAAGTCCTAAGTTCGACATTGCACCTTGAACTTTGTACCTTATACCTTTAATGGGCAGGGGATATTTCCTGGAAGGCTTCGGGAAAGGCTATTCGCTCTTCTCTAAGTTCTTCTTTTTCTTCTAACTCAAAATCTTGCAACGCATTCGCCAATACTTCATCCATATTCTCTACTAATATTATCTTCACAACCTTTCTTATCTTTACGGGTATCTCCTTGAGATCCTTCTCATTATCTCTCGGTAGGATGACGTAAGAGATACCATAGCGGTGGGCAGCCAATATCTTTTCCTTCACACCACCAATAGGTAATACCCTTCCCCTAAGGGTGATCTCTCCCGTCATAGCCACATCGTTCCGGACAGGTCTTTTAGTTAAAGCAGATACCAGGGCCGTGGCCATAGTAATGCCTGCGGAAGGGCCATCTTTAGGGATCGCTCCTTCGGGAACGTGGATATGGATATCTTTTTTCTGATAAAAATATTTCTCTAAACCTAATTGCCTGGAGCGAGAGCGGACATAGCTCAAGGCTGCCTGGGCTGATTCCTGCATGACTTCACCCAGCTTACCGGTCAATATTAGTTTGCCTTTGCCATCCATTATAATAACCTCGGTAAGGAGCAATTCACCGCCAAACTCTGTCCAGGCTAACCCGGTAGCCAGGCCTATTCGACTCATCTCCTCTGTCTTTTCTGGGCGATATTTTGGCACCCCTAAATACTTAGTCACTCCCTGAGCACCTATCTTTATCCTGGTCTTTTTCCCTTTTTTGGCTACGTCTTTGGCCACCTTGCGGCATATGGCCGCAATCTCCCGGTCCAGGTTCCTTACGCCAGCTTCCCGGGTATACTCCTGAATGATTCTCCTGATAGCATTGCGGGAAATAATCATATTCTTTTCTGTTAAACCATGTTCCGCAAGTTTTTTGGGAATCAGGAAATCTTCTGCAATCTTTATCTTTTCATAGTCAGTATAGCCCGGAAGCCTCAGGACCTCCATCCGGTCTTGCAATGGTTGAGGGATAGAGTAAAGGACATTAGCCGTGGTAATAAATAATACCTCTGAAAGGTCAAAGTCTACTTCTAAGTAGTGATCGCTGAAAGAATGGTTCTGTTCTGGGTCTAAGACCTCTAGCAAAGCAGAGGAAGGGTCCCCCCTAAAATCCGTACTCATCTTATCTACTTCATCTAACAAGAAGACTGGATTCTTTGATCCGGCCTTCTTCATAGATTGTATTATGCGACCCGGTAAAGCCCCAATATATGTGCGGCGATGTCCCCGGATTTCCGCCTCGTCCCGGACGCCACCCAGTGATAACCGGACAAAACTTCGTCCCATAGCCCGGGCAATAGAACGGCCTAAAGAGGTCTTCCCTACCCCCGGAGGGCCTACAAAACAAAGGATAGGCCCCTTCATCTTTTCTACTAACTTTCTGACAGCCAGGTATTCAACGATCCTCTCTTTTACCTGGGACAAGCCATAATGGTCTTCGTTGAGGATCTTTTCTGCTTCCTTGATATCCAGCTTGTCCTGGGTTTTTTTCTGCCAGGGCAACTCTGCAAGCCAATCAATATAATTACGTACTACTGTGGCCTCGGCCGCCATAGGGGGCATCATCTCCAGTCTCTTCAACTCGCTGAGGGCCTTGTCATTTACGTCTTTGGGCATCTTGGCCTTTTTGATCTTATCTTTTAACTCTTCGATCTCGGACTTAAAATCATCGTGTTTACCTAGCTCTTTCTGAATAGCCTTCATCTGCTCCTGAAGATAATATTCTTTCTGGCTCTTCTCCATCTGCTTCTTGATCCGTCCTCTCACCCTTCTCTCAATCTTAAGTATCTCTATCTCAGACTCAAGGATCTGGCTAATTTTCTCAAGCCTTTGGGTTAGGTCGAGGGTTGCTAATATGTCTTGCTTATCAGTGATCTTTAAGGGCAGATGGGCTATTACCATATCCGAGAAATGACCCGGATCATTGATTTTAATCAGAGAAGCTACTAATTCTTGTGGAAGTTTCTGGCCTAGCCGGGCATATTGCTCAAACAGGGAACTGCTATGCCGGTATAAGGCCTCTATCCCGCGGGTAATCTCTTCTGATGGAGTAAGCCGTCTAATATTGACTTCAAAGAATTCTTCCTTAGGAGTAAAGCTAAGAATCTTCGCGCGGCATACCCCCTCAACCAAAACCTTTACTGCACCCTCGGCCATCTTCAATGTTTGTAATATATCTCCTACAATCCCAATATCATAAATGTCTTTGGATGCCGGCTCCTGAATCTTGGCCATCTTTTGGGTAGCCAGTACAATATTCTTGTTGTCGGTCATAGCCTGGTCAATGGCCTTGATCGACTTAGCACGGGCTACAAAAAGGGGGATGATCATTTGAGGAAAAACAACAATATCTCGTAGCGGTACCAGGGGTAAAGTCTCTACCTTTTTCATCCAGTATCATTCCTTAATAGTTAAATTAACGCAGGCTAAAGCCTGCGACTACCACAAAACCGCATTAAAAAAATGAAAATTCCTATACAATCAAGGTAATACAATCGCGCATCACCTCTGCACGCAGAGGCAACCGCGATAAAATCTAAAGCTTAAAGCGAAAAATGCAAAATTAAGGAATTATTCCCTGGTTTCACACTTTGCGCTCTACACTTTTAGCCTCCTTTTGTATCCTATATCAGCGTTCTTTGCGCCCTCATCTGTAATCTGAATCTGGATTGGAAACTAATTAGTGCCACGATTTCATTTATGGATGGGCACTAACTAGCCTGTTTCTCATATAGAATGAGGGGTTTTTCCTGACGGGTAATGACTTCCTCGCTAATAATACATTCTTTAATATTTTTCTGCGAAGGTATCTCATACATCATATCCAACATGATCTCTTCCAGGATAGCCCGGAGGCCCCGCGCCCCGCTCTTTCGCTTCATAGCCTCTCGGGAAATGGCCCGTAAAGCACTCTCGGTAAATTTAAGTTTGACCTTTTCAAATTCGAACATCTTCTGATACTGCTTTATTAAGGCATTCTTGGGTTCAGTCAAAACCTGTACCAGCGCCCCTTCATCAAGTTCATCTAAAACCGCTATTACCGGCAGACGGCCAATCAGCTCCGGAATTAAGCCATATTTTAATAAATCTTCTGGCTGTATCTGATGCAGAAGTTGACTAATACTTTTATCGTCTTTAGTCACCAGTCCCGCCTTAAACCCGACGGTTTTATTCCCTAGTCTGTGAGAGACAATATTTTCTAACCCTACAAAAGCGCCACCACAGATAAACAGGATATTAGTAGTATCCACCTGGAGGAATTCCTGATGGGGGTGTTTACGACCGCCCTGCGGGGGCACATTAGCTGTAGTCCCTTCCATTATCTTCAGGAGGGCCTGTTGTACCCCTTCTCCTGAAACATCCCGGGTAATGGAAGGGTTGTCAGATTTCCTGCTAATCTTATCTATTTCATCAATATATATAATCCCTCGTTCGGCCTTTTCTACATCATAATCCGCTGCCTGAAGTAATTTCAGCACAATATTTTCTACATCCTCTCCCACATACCCGGCCTCTGTCAAACACGTAGCATCCGCAATAGTGAAGGGGACGTTCAGGATTCTGGCTAAGGTTTGAGCCAGCAGTGTCTTACCTGAGCCGGTAGGACCAACCATGAGGATGTTACTCTTTTGTAGTTCTATATCATCCATTCTTATATTGGACTCAATCCGTTTATAATGGTTATGGACGGCTACAGATAATATCTTTTTGGCCTTTTCCTGTCCAACTACATATTCGTCTAATATGGTCTTTATCTCTTTAGGTTTTAGTAACTTTTTAAATTCTTCCCCTTTATCCTCTACCCATTCTTCCACAATAATATCATTGCACAGATCCACACACTCATCGCAGATATAGACTGAAGGGCCAGCGATAAGTTTCTTTACCTCATCCTGGCTCTTGCCGCAGAAAGAACACCTGTAGGTTTCAGTATTTCCACCGGTTCTCCTGGCCATGAATCTCCTCCTCATCTTTTCTCAAGCAGCTTTGCCGCATCTCTAGAAGTGATTACCTCATCAATAAGACCATATTCCTTTGCCTGGATTCCACTCATAAAAAAATCCCTTTCGGTATCCTGCCGGATCTTTTCTGGCGGTTGACTCGTGTGCCGCACTAATATATCATCCAGGGTCTGGCGCATCCGAATGATCTCCTGGGCTTGTATCGCAATATCAGTGGCCTGGCCCTGAAAACTACCCATAGGCTGATGGATCATAATACGGGCATGGGGCAAGGCAAACCTCTTACCTTTTGCCCCGGCTGTTAATAACAGAGACCCCATACTAGCGGCCTGACCTATACAAATAGTAGAGACATCAGGTTTTATATATTGGATAGTATCATATATAGCAAGCCCGGAAGTTACATAGCCTCCAGGACAATTCAGATAGAGAAAGATATCCCGCTCGGGTTCCTCTGCCTCTAAGAACAATAGCTGGGCGATTATAAGATTAGAGATATTATCATCAATAGGCATACCCAAAAAGATTATCCTATCTTTTAATAAGCGGGAAAAAATATCATATGCCCGCTCACCTCTGCTGGTCTGCTCTACGACAATAGGTACCAAATAATCTATCATGAGACCAATTCCTCCTCTACTTTCTCTTCGGAAGGTTCCTCTGGGTCAATAATATCTTCTTGAATCTTGCTCTTTTTTACTAAAAGCTCCAGGGTCTTACGACGGCCCAATTGGTTCCTTAATCCTTCACCCATCTCTTTTCTAATAGCCTCCTCACTTTGTTTTAAACCAGCAGCGGCTAGCTTGATCTCTTTATCCACTTCTTCTTCTGAAACCTCTACCGCTTCCAATTCCTTAATCTTTTCCAGGATAAGTTCTGTCTGAATATTTCTGAGGGCAGACTCGCGAAAGTTTTCCCGGTAGGACTCAGGGTTTACTAATTTCATCCCTTGTAGTTTTAGCCGGGTCTCCATATTATGCAGCATCCGCTCCATCTCAGCTTCTATTAGAGCTTCCGGCACGGGAAAAGGGTTCTCTTCTAATAACCGATCCACGATTTCCTTTTCCAAAAGGGCCCCTGCCCTATGGGCCGCATACTCTTCTAACTCTTTAAATATCTTTTCCCTTAACTCCGCCACGGTTTCTACCTGCTCCCGTACTTCTTTGGCAAATTCATCATTCAGTTCTGGTAACCGTTTTACCTTAATCTCATTCAACTGAGCTTCAAACAAAACCTCTTTTCCCGCTAGCTCTTCTTGGTGATAATCCGGCGGAAAAACCACCCTGATATTTTTCCTCTCTCCTGCATTCATACCTACTAATTGTTCTTCAAAAGAATCCGGGAGAGAATTAGATCCAATGATTACCTGGAGGTTTTCGGCTTTCAGCTCGGGTAATTTTTCTCCCGCCAAATAACCCTGGTAATTGAGGACTACATAATCCTCTTCCCTGGCTGTACCATCCGAAGCATCCCATTGGGCATGGATTTCCCGCAATCGTTCCATTTCTTTTGTTATCTGTTCGTCAGTTACACGGACTGTCTTCTTGGTAAGCTCCCAACCACCATATTCTTTTAAAGAAATATCTGGAATGACATCCACAATAGCCGTAAACCGTAAAGGCTTATCCTCTCCTAAGTCAACCTCATCCAACCGGGGGGTACCTATGGCTTTTATTCCGTTTTCCTGGATAACCTTGGTACAAGTATCAGGTATAACCTTATTTATCAGCTCGTTTTCTACCTCAGCCTTATATAGTCTCTCTAAGAGGCCCCTAGGAACCTTTCCGGGCCGAAAGCCTTTAACCTTTACCTTCTTTTGGAAATCCCGGTAAATGTTATCCAGTTCCTTTTTCACCACTTCAGGAGGTATCTCAACCTCTAACCTCTTTTGACATGCATTGATCTCTTGTACCTCGATCTTCATTTCGCTCCTCTGTGGTTAGTGCGAGGAGGGGGACTCGAACCCCCACAGTTGCCCACTGGAGCCTAAGTCCAGCGCGTCTGCCAATTCCGCCATCCTCGCCCTGGTGAGCCGCGAAGGGCTCGAACCTTCAACCTACGGATTAAGAGTCCGGTGCTCTACCAATTGAGCTAGCGGCCCAAATTAAGAAAAATCCATCTCCTAATTGGCATTCTTTTTAACACCTTTTACGGGGTTTGTCAATGAATAGAAGGGCTAAAAACCCAGCACATCCTTCATATTATAGAGGCGTCCTGGGGGTTGATTGATGATCCACCTGGCGGCTTGTAGAGCGCCCTGGGCAAAGTTCTGCCGGCTATGGGCCCGGTGGATAAGCTCTATTCGTTCACCCGGACCAGCAAAGATTACCTGATGTTCCCCTACAATATCTCCTCCCCGCACCGCATGGATAGCGATCTCCTGCTGCCCCCTTTGACCGACCTGCCCTTTCCGGCCATAGACCCCAACTTCACCTAATTGGCGGCCCAGGGTTTGGCACACAATCTCGGCCATCTTCAAGGCCGTGCCACTAGGGGCATCTACCTTGAGGCGGTGATGGGTCTCGATAATCTCTATATCATAACCATCCGCTAGAGTCGCGGCAGCCTTTTCCAGGAGGGCGAACAGCAGGTTCACCCCGATACTCATATTAGGCGAAAGCAGGCAAGATATCTGTTGGGCGGTACTATTTATAGTCTGAAGCTGTTCTTGAGAGAAACCAGTAGTGCCGATAACCATGGGTTTTGAATGAGCAACCGCAATAGCAAGGGTGTCTAAAGTAGCCACTGGGCTAGTGAAGTCTATTAGCACATCTCCCTGGGGGGCTACCTGGTTTAAATCATCTGTAATGGAGATGCCTAATTTCTTTACTCCTATTATCTCACCGAGGTCCTGTCCGATAGCTTCCGAGCCTTTCCTCTCTGAAGCGCCAGCCAGCTCAAACCCCGGGCTCTCCAAAACCGTTTGACAAATAGTCTTACCCATCCGACCCGCCACCCCTATTACTATTACTTTTACCATCTTATCCTCCCATATATAACCCTGCGTTATACCCCGGGTGCTTGCCGTTCATTTTGTAAGCTCCATGAAGACTTCGGATCTTACTCTCTCTCTAATTTTGCGATTTAAGACGGTTTCAAGATAAGAATTAATGATCTCGTCCATCCGGGTTTTTAATCGTTCTAACTCCGGAAGGATGCTTCTTAGGTATTCATCATCTTTTGGCACATAAACCTCTGGCATCTCCGCATCAAAGAAGACCCTTAGATAACGAGCCTCTTCCCTTGACCGACATTCAAGGAACCTCCGTTTCTTTCTGCCGACTCTAGTATAATATAGTTTCCAGCCGAAGAGGTCCCTCTCTATCTTCATATTTTCCAGAGAGGAATAAGGGGCCTCCCGCTTAGTTCGCAACTTCTTTGGTAAAGAGA
>MHDQ01000269.1 GCA_001803565.1 Nitrospinae bacterium RIFCSPLOWO2_12_FULL_45_22
GAGGTCAGCCTGGTCTCTGGGCAGATTTTTGCTGGACCATTTCATTACCGTTGTACCACCCCAGATGCTACATGCAGACATCTGGTATCGAGGCACAGCCGATGCGGTTTATCAGAATCTTAATCTGATTGAGGACTTTTGTCCTGATCTGGTAGCAGTGTTTGGCGCGGATCATATCTACCGTATGGACATCAGGCAAATGATCAGGTTTCATCTAGATAAAGAGGCCGAGGTAACAGTAGCGGCCCGACCGGTACCTATCGGCCAAGCCGCTTCCTTTGGCATTATAGGTATTAATACCGACCAAAGGGTAGTAGATTTTCAAGAAAAACCGGAAAGGCCAAAACCCCTTCCCCAAGACCCTTCCCTGGCTTTTTCCTCTATGGGAAACTATATATTTAACCGGGAAGTGTTGGCCCGCACTTTGAAAGAGGACGCTCACCGGAGTACAGAGCATGATTTTGGCAGGACCATCCTCCCTCAACTCCTCTCTAAAGCCCAGGTCTTTGCTTATAACTTTCTACAGAATGAGATGCCTGGCTGTAAAGAATATGAGGAGAAGGGATATTGGCGCGATGTAGGGTCTATCGAGACTTACTGGGAAGCTCACATGGACCTATTAGGCCCTAGACCATGGTTTGATTTAAATAATCTACAATGGCCCCTAATGACCATGGAATTTGCCGGGCCACCAGCCAAGATTACCCGAGGAGAAGTGGAAGATTCTATCCTCGGTGAAGGATGTTTTATACGGGGCGGTAAAGTCAGCAGGTCAGTATTAGGACGAGGAGTCGTAGTAGAAGAGGATAGCCTGATAGAAGACTCTATAGTTATGGACTTTTGCCAGATAAGCAAAGGAGCCAGGGTACGAAAGACCGTTATAGATCGCTATAATATCATTGAGGGCCAGGATCAGATCGGATATGAACCAGAAAGGGATAAAGAGAGATTCTTTTTGGACCCTTCAGGAATAGTGGTCATCCCTCGCGGCAAAACCCGGCAGTTGTAGGCTTTTCCTGTTAGAGATAAGAATGGCCTTCCCCTCTTGGTCTACAATAAATCCAAAATCCGCTATATAGTCCCTTACCTTTTCATAATCTTTCTTATTTATCAAGCAATAAACCTGCTCTTTGGATGCCAAATACTGTCGCAACTCTTCCTTAGACTCTATCACCCGCCCCTGACGGCCACTATAAAAAATGGCTGATTCCCGTAAGTGCTTATAGAATACTATCTTTTCTCCCGCTGGGACAAGCTGCCCCAGTTTTATAGCCACTCTTTTTACCGATTTGGATTGAGATACAATAGGGAAGCCATAATAGATAAATATCAGAGTGGTTACTAAAATAAATATTAAGTTAATCAGGAAGAGCCCCTTTTTCTTATCTTTAATCAAAAAAAAGATATGGGAGGCACCAGTAGATATAAGCGCCAGGAGGGAAATTATAATAGTCTGGATTAATAAGGGCTGGGGGATATAGGGTAGAGGATGGTAATGTAGGTATATGAGCAGAAATAAAGGGGCTGGTAGGTAAGAGATTAATAAAAGCCAGGAAGATAGGCGGATACCTTTATTGAGGTTATTGCCGGCTGGAACCGCCATGAATAAATAATTATACCAGAATCGCCCTAACATAAGGGCTAAGGCAGGGTAGAGGGGCAGGAGATAAGGCCATTGCTTGGCCTTGGCTAAACTAAAAAAAAGAAATATTACCCCAAGCCAGAGGATTATAAATAGGCTGGCCCTCCTTTCTTTATCCCGGCTTTTTATTATAGTGGTCACCTGTGCAATCAAGGCATTAGGCAAATAATATGTCCAGGGGATAAAGCTTATTGCTACTAAAGGAATATAATAGTAACTGGGTTGGCTATCCCCCGATGGGGGTGAGAAGAACCGGCCCAAATTTTGTTTAAAGAAAAAATGGCTGAAGAATTCTGGATTTTTTAATGTGACCAGAATATACCAGGGTAAGGATATCGCAAAAAATATTAATATCCCTTGCCTGGTAACTAGCTCTTTTAACTGACCTATCTTACCTACCAACAGCAAAAAAAGGATTATTATACCCATAGGCAATAAGAAGCCAATGGGCCCTTTAGCTAATACCCCAAAACCCATCGAAAGATAGAGGAGGAGAAGACAGGTATTGCTCCGCTCCTCTTTAAGATAAAAGAGATAAAAACATAAGAGCGAGAGGCTGATAAAGAAGGAAAGACCAATATCATGTACTACACTTTGAGATAAGGCTAGATAGATGCCGGTTGTAGCCAGGATAATACCAGCCAGGAAACCCGTTTCTCTATTGTAGAGATATTTCCCGAGATAAAATACTACTAGTACCCCGCCTAAACCCAATATGGCGGCCGGTAGCCGGGCAGCAAGCTCATTAACACCCAAAAATAGAAAAGATAAGCTTACCAACCAATAATGTAGGATGGGTTTATCAAAAAATTTCTCACCATTAAACCGGGGGGTGATCCAGTCTCCGGTCTCTAAAATCTCTTTAGAAACCTGGGCATGCATCCCTTCATCAGGCTCCCAGAGGGGGCGATTATTATTAAAGGGGAAAAAGAATAAAAATAGGGAGAAAAGGATTAAAAAAATAAGGGGGCAAAAATCATACTGCCATACAATCTTCCAGGTCATATATTAAAATTAGTAGTGATATAACGCAAGCCTAAAGGCATTGCCCTACAATGCTCTGCCAGGAAGCTTGCATAATTCAGAATTATTTTTTGTAGCAGCTAAACTTCTACTATGCTATCTTGTTGAAATTCTTTTTGCAATACTAGAAAGTTAATCTTGCAATTTTTATTAAAATTGTTAGATTAGCAAACTTACTATGAGACCTTTTGCTTACCCAACCAGATTTGCTAACCCATAAGGTTATGACTAATCCATTCTGATAATACGGAGAGGTAGACTAAGATATGGACAAAAAGACTTTAGAAAGTTTTAAAGAGCTACTCCTTAAAGAACGGGAAAGACTAGCTGTAGAGGCGGAGAAAGCTAATAAAGAGTTCCAGATTTTAGGAGAGGATAGACCTATTGAGAGCGAAGAAAAGGCCAGTGTAAATATTGTCCTGGATGTATTGGCTAAACTAAGAGACCAGGGGAACAAAGAGTTAAAAGGTATAGAAGATGCCCTAACTAAAATCGAAGCTGGCGCCTATGGTATGTGCGAGGAGTGTGGTAAAAATATCTCCGAGGCAAGGCTAAAGGTTTTACCTACAGCCCGGCTCTGTATAAATTGTAAAGAGATAATAGAAAAACGAGAAAAAATTGATTTGCTCCCCGAGAAGATTAAAGCTCCACAAAAAGTCTCTCTGGAAGAATATACGAACCTGTCTGATGAAGACCTAACAGAAACAATTTTTGAGCAGCTAGAAGAAGATGGACGGGTAGATACTAGCAATCTTGAGGTCCTTGTCCAGGCTGGAAGAGTATTCCTCTCTGGCTCTGTTAGTTCCGAAGCAGATAGGCAGATAATCCTTCAATTAATCCCTGATAATATAGGGATAACCGATGTAGAAGATAAGCTGGAAGTAGCAGAATCTATCTACATTGCTGATGAAGCCGACTCCAAACCGCTTGATCATCTTGAACTGGATGATGATCTTGAAGAGATAGATGAAGAAGACTTAGACCTTGACTAATCTCAATTACTTTCCATAAAGCTTTCCAATATCATTTTGCGTAGAGGGTTTTTTAGTTTTTTTAAGGCCAATTGCTCAATCTGCCTGATCCTTTCCCTACTAACGCCCATGATATTCCCTATCTCCTGGAGGGTATGCTCCGTTGTACCAGCAATACCGAAACGCATCTTAACCACCTGCTCTTCCCGGGGGGTGAGAGTAGACAGGACTTTCTTTACTTGCCGAGAGAGGTCTAGCCTGATAATTGTTTCCGCAGGAGAATCTATCTTCTTATCTCTAACAAAATCCCCTAAACAGCTATCCTCATTACCTACCGGTGTTTCCAGAGAAAGGGGGTTTTTTGACATCCTTAAGAGGTCCCGTACCTCCTCTGGAGTCAAATCAATCCCCTTAGCCACTTCGTTAATATGAGGTTCTCTACCCAATCCTTTCCATAGCTGATGGTACACACCGATTACTTTTTTTATTATTTCGGTTATATATACCGGGACCCTGATAGTTCTCGATTGTTCCGCAATAGCCCTCATTATGGACTGTCTAATCCACCAGATAGCATAAGTACTAAATTTATAGCCCTTCTTATAATCAAACTTCTCTGCGGCCTTTATTAATCCTATGTTACCTTCTTGAGCCAGATCCAGAAATTTTACTCCGTGGTTAGTATAACGCTTTGCAATCATCAATACTAATCTTAGGTTCGACTCTACTAGCTTGTTTTTAGCTTCTCTAGCCTTTGCTTCTGCCCTCTCTATAGCCACCAGAGTAGCTTCTAAATCTTTTTGATTGGCTTGGTTATTAGAAGAGCCTAGGTTCTGGGTTTTTAATTGAACATTAATTTCTCTCAATCTCTGGCTAATACGGTCTATTTGTTCTTTCTTAAGATCCAATGCGCGCAATAACGCTAATAATCTCTCTTCGTTGCGCAAAAGGTTTGCCTTAAGCCTCTTGTATTCTTTTGCATCTCTTGTAGCTCTATTTATAGGCTTATTAATAATAAGCTTTTTTGTTTTATTGCTTTTATAAAGCCGATCTATCTTCCTCAGCGCTGCCTTAAAACTTTTTATATCCGCTATCCCATCTACTTCAGTTGTCCCAACGAGATTTTCTAAACGCTCCTCCCCCTTCTCGATCTTGTCTCCAAGTTTCAAAATCTCATCAATGGCATAAGGAGATGATAAAACAGCCCTTCTGATCTCCTCCTCTCCCTCCTCTTTTCTCCTGCCTAATTCACGCTCATCATTCTTGGTCAGTAGAGGATATTTCATCATTTCCTGAAAGTAGTGCGTATAGGGAGAACCCCTATATCCTTTAACCGGTTCCGCAGGTATGTCTTCAGTATCCACCTCTTCGCTATTAGAAAATAATTCAGAAATATCTCCCTTCTCGTCTGACTGAAGCCCCTCTTCGGAAGAGACTTGTTCTTCTAAGTCTTCTTTTTCAGCTAAGTAAAAACTTATGCCCATATCTTCCTTTTTCCACATCTTATTCTTATTAACTATTCTCCCCCCCACCTATTATTAAATTTTTTGTTTATTTTTAAAACCTTTTCTTATATAATAAACAGAATAGCTTCCCCTGAGACAAAGAAAGCCTGCTCTTTGCAGGCCTGCAAAAGTATTAAAAACACGTACTATAAACTTATAGTATTATACTACAATTCTTCCTAAGAGTCAACCTTTTATTTAATTTTTTTATTAATTTTTCTCTTCATTTGACTTGCCTTTTGAAAGGAAGAAGTTTTACCTAGTTGAAAAGGAGGAAAAATATATGAATGTCTTCAGGAAGGTCTGGGGTATTTTCTCTTCTAAGTCCTGGTGGTTAATAGGCAACCCTAAAGTAGAACAGACACAGCGCTTAGAGATCCTAGACCATGCCCAGGCCATAGTAAAAGCTGCCCAGGATTTAGAGAGTATCGCAGTGGGTTATGCCCCATTAGCAGAGCTATTATTCCCCGTAGGAGAGATATTTAAAGATAGGCCGGTAGGATTGGGTAGCCAGCGTATACCCTGGGAGCCCAGTGGGCTTCATACCGGTGGAACTTCGCCGGTAATCCTGAAAGAAGCAGGGGTTATCTTTGGATTAATCGGACATAGAGAAGCCCGGGATGACCTTGGCGAAGGCCCCCATCTCAATAAACAGATAAGAATAGCGTTGGATTATGGCATTATCCCTATCTTATGCTGTGGAGAGCCAAAAGGTTCCCTGGTAGAGTCAGAGACTACACGGGAAAAGGCTTTAAAAGCAGAATTACTACCAGCCCTCGAGGGGTTTACCGCCGAGGAACTCCTTCAGGGACAGCTCACCATAGCTTATGAGCCGGGTCATGTTATTGGGTTGGACCAACCTGCAGATATGGGCTATATAAGGAGCGGATTCTCCCTGATAAAAAAGATTTTGCTGAAGCATAATCTGGAAGGCTTAGCTAAAAAGGGGAGACTGCTCTATGGTGGTGGGGTAAATTCCGATACTATCCAGCAGGTATGGGGCCTGGATAGGCCGACCAAGGTCTTCTCGGGCGAGAACTGGGCAGGTTTTCTAGTAGGTAGGGCCAGTGCCTCACCAGACTTTATGGATATGATGGAAAAATGGCAAGCCAAATTAGGCCGGTATCGGGATAGGAGTAAGGTCTTCCTGATGGAGGAGGATAAGACGGGAGTCGAGAGGTTAGAAATACCTCAGATAGCCCCCCCCCAAAAGAAGGTTAGGGTAGCCGTCTATGGCATAGGCGAAGTGGGAGTTGGGTTTATAACCTCGGTCTTCAAAGAAGATAAAATAGACATTGTACAGTTGTTCAATATGGAAGTGGATGCAGAGGACATCCGGGCAAGGATATATAAGAGTCTGTTTATTGATAAAGATAAGGTATTTATAGATGACCACCATGTCGTGATAAAGGATGAGGTCGCCGTGCAAGATGAGATTGAGATTGATGGTGAAATCTTTAATCTAAGAAGCTTATTGAACAGCATGGTCAATGACCATAGCAAAATAACGAAGGTTTTACGGGAGCAGAAGATGCTGGTAACCCCGGCCCATGACCCCAGAGAAGCAGCCTCCCAGTTGGTAAAGGATATAGATATTGT
>MHDQ01000270.1 GCA_001803565.1 Nitrospinae bacterium RIFCSPLOWO2_12_FULL_45_22
ATATCTATAATGCCCACCTTAATCCCGATGTTTTCCCCTTCGACTTTACTATCTTTACCGGCAAAATCTCCGTAGAACGTATGCTTAAAGAACACCTTCTGGAATATATGGCTCAGAAAGAAAAAGGCCAATGAATATGAGTAACAGTTCAGCCCCTATCGAAAATGAATGTCATTCCGACCAAAGGGAGGAATCTTTATTTACCTCCGGTCTCGGAAGGATTTCTCGCTGCGCTCGAAAGGACAAAGAACCTGAACTGTTACGAATATGATTTGTTGAATTATTCAGCATAATTAGGTAGCTTTAGAAAAATAGGTAAAAAACGAGCAAAGACATGTTGAATATTTCAGCAATATCATGTTGATTTATTCAGCATTTTTTGGGGATTTAGCTTTATTTCGCTCCGCTTTTTCGATGTCTCTTTAGTCCTCCCCAAAATTTATCTTCAGAAAAATCAGTCCTTTCCGAACCAATAACCCGATAACCCCTTTGCTCTGGCACAGTTATTGCCTTTGAGATTAAGTGAGCCGCAAAGCTCCAAAGAGTCCAAGGGAAGGAATGAAGGGTTATGGTTTTTAAAAGGAGGCGATGGTTTATGAAACGTCAAATCAGATATCCAGCCACCATCATTGCTACCATTGTTATTGCCCTGGTAGCTATCCCGGCCTTGGCAGTGTTGGGATTTATGTTGCGATATGTATTATTAGCAGCAATACCCATTGTCCTCTTGGGGTATGTCCTGGCCTATGCTGTAAGCCCTTGGGTAGGGAAAGTCTTTTCACAAGAAGCCCTCGATAGATCTATGTTGAATGGTTTTAAGGTGCCCAAAGGGGTCCTATTCCATCCCTTCCACAGTTGGGTAAAGTTAGAATCCCCAAAAAAAGCAGCTATTGGGGTAGATGACTTTGTGCAAAAGGTCTTGGGTCCGTTAGAAGCGATTGATACACCTCCGGTAGGGACAAGAATCCAGCGAGAAGAAAACCTCTTTCAATTGAGGCGCGGAGACCGAACAGTAGATATAAAATCTCCCATTGCCGGTACCGTCTGTTCAGTCAATGACAAGCTTTCTCGGTATCCTACCCTGGTCAACCAGTTCCCTTATGGTAAGGGATGGATAGTAAAACTCCGTCCGGATAATCTTAGTGATGACATAAGAAATCTTAGGGTAGCAAACGAGGCGCTGAAATGGTTTCGTGAGGAGTTGGAGCGATTTCAATCCCTATTGTCACCCCGTCCGCTCCAGGTCCAAATATTACAGGACGGGGGTACAGTAGTGGATGACCTGTGGGCTTACCTAGATAATGACACCTGGTTGTCTATCAAGAAAAACTTTTTTAATAACGCGAGTTAGAAAGAAGAGCGGGAGTTTTTAGCCTGAAGAAGAAACAGTTCGGAAGCAACTGCTTGATGAAAGAGGATAAATAATAAACCTGAATCCAGTGCAAAATTATTTAGGGAGGAGCCGAAATGGATCTCAAGAGAAGGGATTTTCTCAAAATAATTGGTTTAAGCACCGGAAGTGGACTTTTAGGTTGGGTGGGGACGGCTAATGCTTATGTAACTAAACCTGATCCACATGATTCTGCAGCTATGTTAGTTGATACCACCAGGTGTGTCGGGTGCCGTACCTGTGAGATGGTTTGTGCCGAGGTGAATAATTTACCAGAGCCAGCTCTTTTGGGCGACGAATCTATCTTTGAGCAAAAAAGAACAACGGAAACATATGCTCACACGGTGGTTAATCGCTATCCTAACCCGACAGGTGAGCCGGTATATGTCAAGACCCAATGTCGACACTGCAACGAACCGGCCTGTGCTTCTGCTTGCCTGGTAAAGGCAATGGAAAAGACACCGGAAGGTCCGGTTGTTTACCATGAGGAAAGGTGTATGGGATGTCGCTACTGCATGGTAGCCTGTCCCTTCTATATCCCAAAATTCGAATGGTCAAAAGCCGTTCCCGCTGTCCGCAAGTGTATATTTTGTTTTGAACGCCAGAAAGAAGGATTGGAACCCGCTTGTGCGGAGAACTGTCCAGCGGAGGCCCTTAAGTTTGGCAAGCGGAAAGAACTGCTTGAAATTGCCAGAACCCGCATCTACCAAAATCCTGATCAGTATATTCACCATATCTATGGAGAGCATGAGGTCGGTGGTACGGGGTGGCTGTATCTCTCCAATATACCATTCGAGCAATTGGGTTTCCGAATGGACCTCGGAACGAGGCCTTATCCAGAATTTACCAAAGGCTTTCTCACAGCAGTGCCCCTGGTGCTTCTTATTTGGCCAGCTCTGCTCGGAGGTGTATATGCCTTTACAAACCAACGAGAGCAAATGAACAATACAGAAAAAGCTGTTAGCCCAATCAAAAAGGAGGTCTGATCATGGCCGAATACATTCAATATCCAGAGAAAATATATACTCCTCATTTATGGATTAGGGAAAAATTCCTTATGGGGATGAGTTTGTCCGCCTATATAAAGAAGCAGTTTACCCCGTTCAATGTTGTAGCTGGTCTCATCCTCCTTGTAGGACTGCCTTTTATCGCTCTCCGCTTCTCTCAGGGGCTTGCAGCGGTGACGAATGCCAATAGCGACTATCCCTGGGGGTTCATTCTTAGTTTCGGACTTTTTGCCGGGGTCCCTTTAGCCGCCGGAGGATATGTCCTTGCCTCTACTGTATACCTCTTCGGGCTTAAACAATATCATCCCCTACTCCGCCCTGCTATACTTACAGGCTTTCTCGGTTATTTCTTTGCAGTTGTGTATCTACTCATTGACCTGGGACGTCCCTGGCGACTCCCCTATCCCATGTTTATTTACTACGGTCCCGCGTCGGTCCTGTTTCTGGTGGCCTGGCATGTGGCCCTATACCTATCGGTTCAATTTCTCGAGTTCTGTCCGGCTATATTCGAGTGGCTCGGTACAGAGAGATTCCGGCGGTGGGCCATGAGAATAACCATAGGGGCCACCATCTTCGGTGTGATCCTCTCGACCCTTCACCAGTCTGCCCTCGGTGCCCTCTTCCTCCTCGCACCAGGGAAACTTCATCCACTTTGGTACTCACCGTTGATTCCAGTATTTTTCTTCATCTCAAGCATCTTCGCGGGACTTTCAGTGGTGATTGCTGAAAGTACCCTATCTAGCCGTTTCTTTAAAGACAAAGCTGACTACCACTATCTAGCGAGTCTCGACAACCTCACCCTTGGCCTTGGTAAAGCAGCTTCGGTTGTCCTCTTTACCTACTTTGGCCTGGAGGTAATTGGTGTTGCCCACGGGAACCACTGGGCCCTCCTGGGTACACCTTTTGGCTATTGGTTCCTCATAGAGATACTTATGTTCGTCCTTCTTCCTTGCTTTCTCTTTGCCTTTGGGACTCAGAAGAAGAAGGTAGGCCTTGTCCGCTTTACGGCTTTTCTAACTATCACAGGTATTATTTTCAACCGGCTTACGGTGGTACTTATTGCATTAAACTGGAATCTGCCGCACCACGAAATTCCTTATTGGAAGGAATTTGTTATTGTTTTAACTATCATTACCATTCACTTGCTCACGTTCCGTTGGATCGTTAACCGGATGCCTGTCCTCCGGGAACACCCCGATTATAAAGGCATGTAGAAGGGAGGAGATATTATTATGGAACATCTATTTATGACTTCAGTCAAAGGAATAGAATATATAATAGCGGTGATATTTCTCTTTACCTTCATTGTTTTTTGGCGCGTATTAAATATTGGTGGGATTCCGGCCATGGAGTCCTTATCGGTTGCAGCCGGTGGAGTTGTAAAAAAGATAGGGGATATGGTTGATTGGTTTTTGGTTCCCGATCGGCTATATTTTCACCCCGGACATGCATGGGTAAAAGTAGAGGATGGTGATGTGGTGCGGGTTGGAATGGATGATTTTGCCCAAAAACTGGTAGGTAAGATTGACGCCCTCAACCTACCGAAGGTCGGCTCCACTGTGAGTCAAGGAGAAAGAGGGTGGACAGTCCATTTAGGATCAAAATCCGTTGATCTTCTTTCCCCAATAGATGGAAAGATCGTTGCCGTTAATGAGGCACTATTTAATGCACCGAAGCATATAAATGAGGCCCCTTATGAGGAGGGGTGGTTGATGAAGGTTAAAGTCCCGAGACTTTCGGCAAACTTAAAGAATCTCCTGTCGGGCAACCTGGCCAGGAGATGGATGGAAGAGGTGAGTGGTAATCTACGTTTAAGATTGGGGGCCAATCTTGGCTTGGTGTATCAAGATGGTGGTTTACCCGTTGAAGGGCTAGCCAAAAACTTGGATCGGGATAAATGGGATGAGATAGCAAAAGAATTTTTTCTGACTCTAGATTAATCAAGGGGGGTATGGAACTAACTCTCGTTTTTTAACTGGCAGAGCTGATTCTGCCACTGATAAGGAGGTGGCTATCATGCAACGGTATTATGGCAGTACCAAGGTCAAGGCAGGGTTTTATTGGAACCCAAGAGCCTGGGATATAGCGCCTATACCAGGCAAAGGAGGGATATTACCGGGAGATATGGATACTTCTTATTTGAGGGTCCCTATGGTATTGATGCTTTTTGGCGCCCCGGTGGCAGGTCTGTTTTATGTGATCACCCTCCCAATTTACCTACCCTTAATCATTCTTGGCATAGCCTTTAACTTCCTTGGACAGAAAATTTACCAGTTGGTCCCAAAACCGGCATCCAAGTTAGTAGACAAATCAAGAAGTGATAATGGGGAAGTAATTTTTGACTCTCATCTGGGTATGGTATATCCAGATGGTGGTTTACCTATGGAAGATGAGGCTGAAGATGAACGCTGAAAGAAAGCGGATGCCTATTGTTCCTAATGGGGATTTAGAGTGTGTCTGGATGTGGGCAGGGATTGTTACATATAAATTATGTGATTGCAACTATGAATGTGAGCACTGCAGTTTTGATAGGGCCATGAAAGAATGTGATTCGGTCCCTTTCCATGGGGAAGTAGGGGGTTACAAGCTCTGCCGCACCTTATTTTACCATTCAAGCCATACCTGGGCAGGGGTAGAAGAAGGTGGACATCTCCGTATTGGTCTGGATGATTTTGGTCAGAACATCCTGGGACCAATTCAAAGGATCTCCCTTCCAAAATTAGGAGCTAGAATAATGGAGGGGAGCATTCAGGTAAGAGGCCGGGGCATAGATGTTCCTCTATGCCCGCCTGCTGAAGGGTATATTGTTGAGGTGAATAAGCAATTGCTGACTTTTCCTGCCTTGATGAATAGTTACCCCTACGATAAAGGATGGGTTGTCCTCATTCGGCCCGTTCATCTTTTGAAGAGCCTGAGGCAACTTTTTTATGGCTATCAAGCGGAAGAATGGTATCGGAGAGAGGTCTCCCGATTGGGAAGCGCCATTGCCCAGGTAACGCATCTACCGCCATCCAGGGTAGGCCCTACCATGCAGGATGGAGGCATTCCAATATTACAGATCCTCGATGCGATAGAGCCGAATGAAGCCTCGAAGATTATAAGACAATTTTTCATCCGTAACTGCAATTAGGACTTCTCCTATATTATCCCACCAAAAGATAAAGAAATGTAAAACCATGAATCTTATTGTTTACATTCGAGAGGCATTTTGTTCTGGAAATAGAATTTTATTTGGGTGTGGCTATTTTCGGTCAGAAACCAATTAACCCTGTAGTGGCAGAGCTTGCTCTGCTAGGAATGTCGAGCAAGCTCGACCACTACAAATTGTATTATATAGGAGTTATGACAAATAATAGCCACACCCATTTTATTTCATATGGATCAAACCTCTTGAATATCGGTTATGAGATGGGTAAAAATAATTTATTCAGGCAAAGCCCTGCTGTATGTGCCACTGAGGCACACCAAGTAAGAATGATATAGTATAATTATTTGCTATGATGGGGTTTTAGCCATGCATCCTTACATAGACTTTGGTTGGCGAAAGTACTGCACGATAATGAGTTGACAGTTGGTACGAGGTCTGATATAGTTATGAAAGAAAATAGAGTAATCCCCACCGAAAATTTTCTTTCTATCCTTTTATAGTGATAAACATCCTATCTTTGATGGTGAATGAGCATGCGTCCTTTTGCTTTTAACCTCTCCACTAAACTACTCATTTGCCTCATTGGCAGCATGGCGTTCATCTTTGGCATCATAGGGGTAATGAGTGTAAGAATGCACCGCCAGCATTTATTGGAAGCTATCGTCATGAGTGCCGACCGGACCAGCGATGTGATCAGGCGCAGTACTCGTTACTCCATGTTAAAAGATGAACGGAAGGTGGTCTACCAAATTATCAACACTATTGCCCATGAGCCGGGGATGATAAAGATCAGGATTTTCAACAAAGAGGGCAAGATTACCTTCTCCACTGATCCACTAGAAATCAACTCCTTTGTCAATAAACAGGCTGAGGCCTGTTACGGATGTCATAGTCGTGCCCAGCCCCTAAGTAAGCTCTCCAGCCCAGACCGCTCCCGGGATTATTACACTCCGGATAAAAAACACGTCCTGGGT
>MHDQ01000271.1 GCA_001803565.1 Nitrospinae bacterium RIFCSPLOWO2_12_FULL_45_22
TCTTTTTGGGTTTATGGAATATAGTACCAGCCCTGCCTTCTGTCACTCCTGCCATATTATGGAGCCTTATTATCAGGCCTGGCGTGGCTCTTCTCATAATTTTGTTGCCTGTGTAGAGTGCCACTATCCTCCGGGAAAGCCCCAAACTATCCTCTGGAAAAAGTTCCAGGCCATGTCCCAGGTAGTTAAATATGTCACCCGGACTTACTCTTCTAAGCCCTATGCTGAGATAGACGATGCCTCCTGCCTGCGTTCCGAGTGCCATTCTAGCCGGCTCCTGATTGGTAAAGGGAAGGTGGTCACTGAATCGAATATCATTTTTGACCACCGTCCCCACTTGATGGAAGAACGTCGGGACCGCCAGTTGCGTTGTACTTCCTGCCATTCGCAGATCGTAGTAGGTAGGCACGTAGAGGTTACCTGGGAAACCTGTATCTTATGTCATTTCCGGGGAAAGGTAAGTCCTAGGGGTGCTGAACCGATTGGTGGTTGTCTTGGTTGCCATAGAGTGACAGATAAACCTTTTACCCTGGCTGGTATCACCAATACCCATATGAATATCCTTATGAATCGCGAGGGTGTATGCCAGGATTGCCACAGAAATGTTATCCAGGGCGAGGGGGAGGCCCTTCGAGACCGGTGTCTTATCTGCCATAACCAGCCAGAAAAGGTAGAGCGGATTGGGGAGCTACCCTTTATCCATGAGACCCATATAACCAAGCATAGTGTAGCCTGTTTTCACTGTCATAAGGAAATGGAGCATAAAGCTACGGTAGTGCCGCGGTTTGAATATAATTGCAATACCTGCCACACTAAAACCCACTCCCCCCAGTTATTGTTATACACTGGCAGGGGGGGGCAGGGATTGCCGGATATGCCCGGTGGTAAATATCAGGCCAATGTTGATTGTATGGCCTGCCACCCTAAGCCAAAAACCAACCCCAGTAATGGTTCTACCGAGATAACCTTTACTGGTTCCATTAACAGTTGTCCGGATTGTCATAATAAAAAGTTTGTCGAGATAGCAGATTCCTGGAAGACTTTATCAAATTCAGCCTTTACTTATCTGGAGCCAAGGCTAAAGAATCTGAAGGCCAGGATAGAAGAAAGAAAGAAAAGCCCACCTTCTGATCGGAAAGAAACCCTGGAGACTGCTCTGGCACGGGCGGAACACAACCTTTCGTTTGTCCGGGCGGCCGACGGTATCCATAATATTTACTATGCGGCCCAGATATTACGGAAGGTGAAAGAGGATTTGGAAGCGGTGGCAAAGGGACTTAATATTAAACTATCAAATCCTGATAACTCTCCCTTTGCCCTTGGTGGTGCTGATGGTTGTAATATACTTTGTCACGATAAGATAGGGATCACCGTACCTCCCGAAACGGTTAAATATAAGGGGAAAGAGATGTCCCATACTGTTCATAAAGAGATGGGTTTAACCTGTGAGAACTGCCATCGCTTTGACTGGCATAAGAAGGTCCAGTTGATCGCTAAACCGGAAGACTGTCAAACCTGTCATGAGATCTAATTACCCATCTAATAATCCTTCAACTTTGTTTGACCTTAAAACATTGATGACCTGGATGGTTACCATAACCATGACAATAATAGCTTAGGTAGGGACCTATTTTCAACGCAACTTTAGTCTGACTGAGAGGGCAATAATATGGGAAAGGTCAGGTATGGAATGGTAATTGATCTGCGGCGCTGTGTAGGGTGCCATAGTTGCGTAGTAGCCTGTAAAGTAGAGAATGAGGTCCCGGTCGGTGTATGGAATTCCTGGGTAAAGATCATCGAGAAGGGTAAATACCCTAAGGTCGGTAAATTTTTTCTGCCCTCTTTATGTAACAACTGCCAACGGGCTATCTGCGTAACCGTCTGTCCTACTAAGGCGTCATACCAACGAGAAGATGGCATCGTCATGGTTGATCCGCATAAGTGCATCGGATGTCGCTACTGCATGGCCAGTTGTCCTTACGAAGTCCGCTATATTGATCCCTTGAAGAGATGCGCCCGAAAGTGTTTCTTCTGCTCTCATCGGGTAGATGCAGGTATTCAACCAGCCTGTGTACAGACCTGTCCGGCTAAGGCCCGCTCTTTCGGTGATCTGCATGATCCTGGCAGTGAAGTAGCCAGGCTGATCGCTAGCAACTCTGTTATGGTGCTTAAGCAGTGGATGGCTACATATCCCTCAGTCTTTTATATCGATATGGATATGGATGTAGCTGATCCCTTGCGGGGGAGTGAATTCAAGTGGAGAGAGGGGGAGTGAGATACCATGGAGCTAAATGTCCTATATAATGTCCATCATGAGATGCCTATCGGTGTGGTCATAGCTGCCTATTTCTATATGGTGGGACTACATGCCGGGTGTTCTATTATATCAATCAGTGCCACCTTGATTGGCAGGACTGAATATAAGCCGGTAGCCAAGATCGGGGCAATCGGGGTAATAATCCTCTTTACCCTTGCCCCTATCCTATTGATAGTTGATCTGGAACAACCCTTACGCTTTTGGTACCTATTACTTCGCTTTAACCTCGGTTCTCCCATAACCTGGGGCACCTTCTTTCTCATGTCTTATCCTTTAACCACCACTATATATATCTGGCATTTATTCCGGGGAAATGTCCTGGCCTCTAAGGTTTGGGGGGTAATAAGCCTGCCCTTGGCTGTGGGGGTGCATGGATATACTGGTTTTATCCTGGGTATGGGCAAGGCCCGGGTCCTTTGGAACACTGCTATCATGCCGGGTTATTTCTTATCATCGGCTATGGTCTCTGGCTTAGCCCTGATGATCATACTTGCCATCATCAGATTTTATATCATCTCCCACCGCCTAACACCGGAGCAGAAAGAGGTGGATCATAACCTGATTGTGGGACTCACCCAGATTATGGCAGCCTTTATTGCGGTAAATCTATTCTATGTCTTTTGCGATATCATCGTAATGTATTACCATACCGAAGATGCCTTTGAAAATGTAGAGTTAGTGAGACTGGGGAAATTTAGCTTTCTCTATATGTGGGTGGATAATTTTTTAGGGAACGTGATCCCTTTAGTTACTATATTTCTCCCCCGGGTACGCCGGGCCTTACCGGTGCTGGCTATTATTTCACTCCTGGCCCTCATAGGGGTTTTTGTTATGCGTTATGTCCTGGTGGTTGGTGGGCAATATATTCCATTAAGCTAGAAGGATTCCTGTTCAAATAACCAGGATTCAAAAAAAATGGTTTTGAGATTTGTATTTAGGATTTTGATATTGTTTTGGATTTAGTCATTAGGATTTAGAATTTGTTTAACCGGGTTTCTCTCAGTAAATGTAACATCATCAGCAAGGGGGGTGTTTAGGATGCCAGATTTTAAAAGGCGGGATTTTTTGAAGCTCGGGCTGGGGGCTAGTTCACTGTTGGCACTGGAAGGCTATAGCAGTCTGCTTGGCACTGCTGAGGGAGAAGAGTTAGCATGGGGTGGTAAACAGGTCTGTCGGACTACTGGGAAGACACGCCATGCCATCCCTAGCACCTGCCTTAATTGTTTTGCCCGCTGTGGTATCCTGGGCTATGTAGATGCCGGGAGGTTGGTAAAGATCGAGGGAGACCCTGGAAATCCCAATAACCAGGGGAAGATATGTGCCAAAGGGCAGGCCGGTATTAACCTGGAATATGATGTTGATAGAATACTCTATCCATTAAGGAGGATAGGAAAGCGTGGTGAAGGGAAATGGGAACGGATATCCTGGGAAAAGGCCTTGCAGGAGGTAGCAGATAGGCTAAAGACCATCCGGGGGGGTGGGAATCCCGATGAATTTGCCTTTCATAGCGAGCGGGATATAACTACCCAGTCCTTTGCCCGGCGTTTCCTGGATGTCTTTGGGAGTACCAGCATCCTGAATCATACTGCGTTAGGAGGGGCGAATAAAAAGATCGCTCGCCAGCTCACCTGGGGGGCCGATATAGATATAAATGATGTAGCTTATAGTGAATATATCCTCAATTTTGGCGCTAATCCCTACGAGGCGCATATCCTCAGAACCGCTTTTATCCAGCGAATTGCCTCCACCAGATCAATTCGGATGGTAGGAGAAAAGATCTTGAATAAGGCAAAATTGGTTACCTTTGATTCCAGATGTTCCATCACGGCTGGGAGGAGCGATGAATGGATCCCCGTTATGCCTGGTACTGACGGGATAGTGGCCCTGGCTATGGCTCGTGTCATTATGAATGAAGGGTTGTATGATAATGATTTTATTACTAAATGGTGCAACTACCCAGTGGATAAGCTAGCACAACACTTACAACCATATACCCCCGAGGTAGCCCAGAAGATAAGTAGTGTTCCCGCCCCTGATATCCGAAGAATTGCCCGGGAGTTTGCTACCGCTAAGCCCGCTACCACTATTTCAGCCGGCGGTGTTACTGAACATATTAATGGCGTCTATACGGAGCGTTGCATAGCCCTCCTTTCTGCTATCACAGGCAATATAGATATTAAGGGTGGGGACTGTCTTCCCCGTACTTATCAATTTTCTCAGCCGGAACCAATACCCCTGGAACCCCCCCGGGAGAGTAAGCTCACTCACCCACAGGAATTTCCCCTGGCCCATCACATGACTGCTACCAATGTCCTCTCGATGATAAAGGAGGGGAGGCAAAAGATAAGCGCCTATATGATCTATCAGCATAACCCTGCCTATTTTGATCCAGAGTGTAGTATACACGCAGAAATATTACAAGACGAAAAGCTGATCCCTTTTTTTGTGGTAATCGATTCATATCTGAGTGAGAGTGCGGCCTTGGCAGATATGATACTTCCGGCCGCTACTTATTTGGAGCGGCTAGAGCTGGAATCACCACCTTCATTTGAGATGGTCCCCTTTATTAGTATCAGACAACCCATAGTCAGACCCCTGGGTGAGGCCCAGCCTTTCATGGACATTCTTATTGAGCTGGCAAGAAGGATCGGTGGCGGAATGGAGGGATATTTTCCCTTTGCCACCGCCGAAGATTATTGGCGGGCCTGTATATCCCATATCGCTGCCTTGGTTAAGGTAGGCGGATTGGATTATCTGAAAGAACATGGGGTTTGGTTTGACCCAGAAGCCAAACCCAACTATAAATCTTACGAAAAAGAAGGCTTTGAGACCCCATCGGGTAAATTTGAGATATATTCCAAAATCTTAGAAGAAAAAGGGTTCAATCCCCTGCCGGTATATGAGCCTATCCCCCAACAACAAAAGATGAAGAATGATCAATTCATTTTGATCACCTTTCAGGAAAATGTCCATACCCATGGATACACAAACAATGCGATACTCCTAGCAGAAATTACTCATAATAATAAGATATGGATAAATTCCGATGTAGCTCGGGCAAGAGGGATAAAGAGGGACGACCTAATAGAGGTCCGCTCAAAGATTGGCTCAATAAAGATCAGGGCTCACCCTACCCCAGGAATACATCCCATGGTGGTGGCAATATCTGATAGCTGTGGTCATTGGGAATATGGCAGAATAGCCCAGGC
>MHDQ01000272.1 GCA_001803565.1 Nitrospinae bacterium RIFCSPLOWO2_12_FULL_45_22
ATTAAGCAGAGATTAGGTAAGGACTTTCCGATAAGCTGCCGGATTAATGGGGCAGATAATATTAAGGGAGGATTAACCCTGGCCGATACTCAGCTTTTAGCGCCTATGCTGGAAGAAGCGGGCGCCGATGTTATTCATGTCTCGGCCAGCGTTTATGGTGGTTATCCCTCTACTATAGCGCCTATGGCTGAAGAAGCCGGTTACTTTATCCCATTAGCTGAAGGGATTAAGAAAGCGGTAAAAGTCCCGGTTATTGCCGTGGGTAAGATCCATGACCCTTTCCTGGCCGAAGATACTATCCGGCAAGGGAAGGCCGACCTAGTAGCTATGGGTAGGGCCTTAATTGCTGATCCTGACCTACCCAATAAGATTGCTCACGGACGGTTAACCGAGATCAGAAAATGTATCAGTTGTAATCAGGGTTGCCTGGATAGAGAACATAATATCCTCCTACCCGTTGCCCAGCCCGAGAGCAATGTCCATCTCCTTTGTATGCAAAACCCTGATATAGGCCAGGAATATATCAATATTAACCCAGTTAAGAACCCTAAAAAAGTATTGATAATAGGCGGTGGTCCCGGGGGGATGGCCGCAGCCCGTGCAGCAGCTTTGCAGGGTCATGATGTCAGCTTATATGAAGAAGCTCAAAAGCTGGGCGGGCAGCTTAATCTGGCTGCTATACCACCAAAAAAACAAGCATTCAAAGAGGTTATTGAGTATCTATCCTGCCAGTCAGAGGAGTTGGGAGTAAAGACCTGCCTTGAGATAAAGGTCACGCCCTCGTTGGTAAAGACTTTAGCCCCGGACATAGTAATTTTAGCCACGGGCGCTTTGCCTATCACTCCCCAGATACCCGGGATATACCAGGAAAATGTCGTTTCCGCGTGGGATATACTCCAGGATAAGGCAGAAGCTGGCGATAAAGCGCTGATTATTGGTGGTGGCCAGATAGGATGTGAAGTAGCTAGTCTCTTAGTAGATAAAGGTAAAAAAGTAACAATAGTAGAGATGTTAGATCAGTTTGCTGGCAATATGGGCCGGGTATCCCGTTGGTATCTGTTGCATAAATTGACTGGCGCTGGGGTAGAGCTGCTAAAAAATGTTACTGTCACCGAGATAAAGGGAAGGGATATCAGTATAGAAGCCAACGGCAATAAGGACTGCTTATCCGGTTTCGATACCATAGTTTTTGCCGTTGGCTCCCGGCCACGGAATGAGCTGGAGACAGAGATTAGGGGATTAGTGTCTGAGATGCATATTGTAGGTGATGCCTTACAGCCGCGCAAGGCCCTGGAGGCTATCTATGAAGGAACCAAAATCACCCGGTTATTTAGCACCACAAAATAGGACTATTGGCATTTTTTAGCTTGACTTTGTAATAATAATGCATACCATTACTCTTAATATTTTAAAATTAAAAAAAAAAGGAGGGGATAGATGAGTAAAGAGAGCAGCAAAAAGATTATTGAAGCATTAAACCAGGATAGGGCAGATGAGCTGGCAGCTATTATCCAGTATATGGGCCACCATTATGAAGCAGAAGGGATGGAGAGTCCAGAAATAATCGAGATATTTAAGTCTACCGCCATAGATGAGATGAGGCATGCAGAGGCCCTGGCAGAAAGGATCGTTTACCTGGGCGGAACACCTACCAAAATACCTTCCCCGATAAAAAAAGGCGGGGACCTGCGAAAGATGATTAAAGATGACCTGGATAGCGAGAATGGGGCTATAAAGCAGTATAAGGAACATATTAAATTGTGTGCTCAACTGGATGATCCGGTGTCGCGCCTTATGCTGGAGAAGATACTGACGGATGAGGAAGAGCATGCCGATAAATGGGAGACTATCTTAGGCATAAGGAAATAGAAAGTCTGCTTTAAACAAGACATCAAGCGAGGAAGAGGCAATGGAAGAGAAACCTTTGGTAGGCGCCACAATTGTCAATAGTAACAATAGTGATATGAGAGAATCTCCCGTCAGACCTGGCTCACCCAAGAGGTCTCTCCGGGAAGTCCATCTGGAATCTGAGGCGATAACAGGGCTCTATGAGAAACTGATAGAAGACCTGAGGAGGAAGATAGAAGACCCTTCTATTGATAACAATATCTTATGCCGGGATTTTCTGGCCGAAATATACCAGGGCAATAAAGTAGATTATGACAGGCTCATGAACGCTGATAACACTCCCCTCCCCACTAAGGTCTTATTAGCCAGTTTCGACCCCCGGAATATCACCCTGGAGCCAGAGTATTATACCGAAGTAGACCCCCAGAAATATTATCAAAGAAAACCCCTGATCTGGCTCTGGATCATGTTTGACCGCTCCCCTTTAGGACAGAATCTCTATCTGGGCACTAGACTGCGGCGGTTATTGGCTGGCTATATCTTTAAGAGATGTGGCAAGAATGTGAAGATATTTCATGGCGTAGAATTCTCCTTCGGTTATAACCTAAGTGTGGGAGATAATGTGGTCTTCCATAGATATTCTCTCATTGATGACCGGGGAGAGGTGATTATTCACGATAATACCAGCATCTCTGACTATGTCAATGTCTATTCCCACTCCCATAGCATTGTTGACGCGAACGATGTCAGCCTGGGAACAACCGAGATCGGCCCTAATGCCCGCGTGACTTACCATTCGACTGTTCTTTCCGGCATAAAGATAGGTAACGAGGCTATGGTAGGGAGTTTTGGGCTTGTTACCCGTAATGTACGACCCCATCATGTCAATGTAGGGATCCCGGCCAAGAGTGTCCGGGTAAAGCCCAATGCCTGTGCCAGTTGTGATGAAGACTGTGGCAGGCGGGTCATCTGAGATCAATGCGCATAAGCAGAGGGCGGCGATTTCGGTAGAATAATGTCGTAGATAGCATTTTCAAATACCTGTTGGATATTTTCTACCCAGATAAAATTAATTTCAGCCTTTACCTGTTCCGGTAAATCTGCCAGGTCCTGCTGATTTTTAGCAGGCAAGATAACTGTCTTTAGCCCGGCCCCATGAGCAGCCAAAACTTTTTCTCTAATACCCCCTACCGGCAATACTTTTCCCCGGAGAGTTATTTCACCACTCATGGCGACTTGATGCTTTACTGGCCTTTCATTCATAAGGGAGGCCAGGGCTACTGCCAAAGTTACACCCGCTGAAGGGCCATCTTTCGGGATTGCCCCCTCCGGGATATGGATATGGATATCCCATTTATCAAAGGCATCTTCAGGGATATCTAGTTCGTTGGCTTTAGACTTAACATAACTGAGGGCAGCCTGGGCTGATTCCCGCATGATCTCTCCTAGCTTGCCAGTAAGTTGTAGCTTGCCGTTACCCCTCATCTTGATAGCCTCTACGTACAGAATATCTCCGCCCGTGGGAGTCCAGGCCAAACCCGTCGCTACTCCTACCTCATCACCCCTTTCGGCCTCTACCGGGAGATATGTTACCGGACCTAGATAGGCAGTAAGGTTAGGATAGTCTACTGAGTAATGGCCCTGACGGTTTAATACCGTTAATTTGGCTACTTTGCGGCATACACCACTGATAGCCCTTTCCAGATTCCGTAGCCCCGCTTCTCTGGTATAATCCCTGATTATCCCCCTAATGGCTTCATCAGTGAATCTCAATTTCTTGGCATTAAGCCCGTTTTCTTTGAGCTGCTTGGGAACCAAATATTTTTTGGCTATAACCAGCTTCTCTCCCTCGGTATAACCGTTCAGCTCCATCACTTCCATGCGGTCTCTTAAAGGCGCAGGGATACTGTACAATACATTAGCGGTAGTGATGAATAATACCCGGGAGAGATCAAAAGGTAGATCCAGGTAATGATCCACAAAATCTCTATTTTGCTCTGGGTCCAATACCTCTAACAGGGCGGAATAAGGATCACCCCGCACATCAGCCCCCATCTTATCTATCTCATCAATCATAAAGAGGGGGTTATTAGTGCCAGCCCGGCGTAAGCCCTGGAGGATCTTACCAGGCATAGCGCCCACATAAGTCCGTCGGTGCCCACGGATCTCTGCTTCATCCCTTACCCCACCTACCGAGATACGGATAAATTTGCGGCCTATGGCCTGGGCGATAGATTTTCCCAACGAGGTTTTACCTACCCCGGGTGGGCCAACAAAACAAAGGATCGGGCCCTTCATATCCTTCTTCAGCTTATGGACGGCCAGAAATTCTAATATCCGTTCCTTAACCTTCTCCAACCCATAATGATCCCTATCCAATATTTTAGTCGCCAGGTTCAAATCAATCCTATCCTGGGTAGCTTCTTTCCAGGGTAAAGAGATGATCCAATCCAGGTAAGTATGGATAACCTGGTATTCTGGCGAGGAGGCAAAGGCCCCTTCCAATCTGGTCAACTCATGCTCGGCTGTGGTTTTGACTAAGGGAGGGAACTTTTTCTTAATAATCTTACCCTTTAACTCCTCGATATCAGCCTCCTCTCTGCTCTCTTCACCCAGCTCTTTTTTGATAGTAGCCATCTGTTGGCGGAGATAGTACTCCCGTTGACTCTTCTCCACCTCTACCTGTACTTTATCCCGGATTTCAACATCTACTTGTTTAAACTTCAGTTCTTTTTCTAACAGCTCAATAATCCTTTCTAATCGTTCTTTGCCATCAAGGGTTTCCAGGAGTATCTGCTTATCTTTGAGGGAGAAGCCCACATTGCTGGCAATCAAATCCGCTAAGTTGCCCGGTCCTTTAAGATTGATCTTTATGATAGGTAATAATTCTTCTGAGAGGCCAGGGTCTAAATAAACCAGCTTCTCTAAAAGGGTTAAAGCCTCTGCCATCAATGCCCCTATCCTGACTGAGTCTTTATACTCCTTTTCCGCCAATGTTCCTACCCGGGCAACTAAATAGGGCATTTCCTGGATATATTCTAGCACCTGGATACGCTGAGTCCCCTGGATAATGACCTGGATTAGTTCCTCTGGTAAATATACTTTTTTTAATACCTTGGCCTGGATGCCGATATTATAAAGGGCCTTTGGTCGTGCTACCTCCATAGCTGGGTCCTTTTGGAGAACCAGGCCAATATTTTGCTCATCCTCTTCTTCTTCCCCATCAAATATCTGCTTATTATGCGGTTTCCTTATCTGAAGGGCACCGATAGAGTCCGGAAAAAATACATTGGTCAGCAGAGGTAATATAGGGAGCAGTTTAGCGCCAGTTCTGTCCTCCAGCCGTAAAAGTTTAGATGGACACATCAGGATTTCTCCTCCTTGCTAAGAAATCAGGGTACAAGGTCAAGGCCCTATGCCAGTCACTAACAGTATTGATATTAAAAAAAGAGAGGAGTTGCGGATCAAACCGTATTAGCTCTTCATGCCCCACCTCTCTTATTTTCAAATAAGGAAATAGGTCTAAGATCTTTAGATTACCTTCTTCTAACTGTTTTTTTACCCGAGGGAGACAGCTCCTGGAATAGACAGCATGGAGGGGTTGGTAGCCCCTGTCCGTCTTAGGGATTACTAAGTCAAAGGTATCGCCTTCTTGTTCGGTTAGGTCTACTAAGTAGCGTATTAAATTGCAATTAATAAAAGGCATATCGCATGCGACAAAAAAATTGTGCTGACTGGTAGAGGCCATAAGCCCGGAATAAAGCCCTACTATAGAACCTTTAGCCGGAAAAAGGTCCCGGGTTACCTGGCACCCTAAGCCCTCATAGAGCTTCGGGCTATTAGTAACAATAATAACCTCAGGAAAGACCTGCAACAAGCTATGGGTGACCCATTCTATGACGGTTTTATCCCCTAATTTCAATTGGGCTTTATTAGCCCCTATCCTCTTGTTCTGCCCACCAGCTAGAATTATCCCCTTCATCTCTTTTTCTTAAGGAATGTGTTTCTACAACTTATTATACATTAAACCTCACTCCAGAGCGACTATTAATAATCGCTTTCCAGATAAATATCCTGGCATCGCTACAATTTTGATCTCCTCATGCTACAGAATGGAAGTG
>MHDQ01000273.1 GCA_001803565.1 Nitrospinae bacterium RIFCSPLOWO2_12_FULL_45_22
TGGCCCGTGACCTCGATGAGCTTTATGAAAACCTGGTAGAGAGAACCTTTTCCAGAAAGAACCTTTTAAAAATCTTTAATGAGTGGCTATCCGGCACAGAAACTGTTGATGACCAGACCCGGATAAAAATTACCGGGGTCAGGAAACAGTAGTCAGAAGTCAGTTAAAGAGGCAGGTTGTATTATTTGATTGACTGGGCGGCAAAAAAGTTATAAGCTTTTTTTAATCAAAACAACCTGGACCCATACCAAATTAAGATAAGGAGACGTAGTTGCTTTCGCCGGAAGAACGGAGCATAATATATCAGAGACTTGCGCAGGTATTCTCTTATCCTGGCGAGGAAGATTATGCCGGGTTAGTTGATGATAGCTACCTGGAGCCCTTTTTATTACTGGGCAGGGATGTGGAGTCCCTCCTTTCCAAAACCAGTTACCCGGTATCGTTAGAAGAATTACAACAGCAATATACTGGCTTGTTCGATGTAGGCAGGGGTGGCAGCGGCCCTCCTTGCCCCTTGTATGAAGGCCCTTACCGGCCGGATTGGGGCCGGAGTAAGATTTTTGAAGAACTTTTACGTTTTTATGATTTCTTTGGCCTGGAGCTATCCCCTGATAGCCGAGAACTACCAGACCATTTGACTGTAGAGTTAGAGTTCATGCATTTTCTTACCTTCCAGGAGGCCAGCTCTGAAGACCCTGCACCCTTTCAGCGTGCTCAGCGGGACTTTCTTAATCGTCATCTCGTTAACTGGGTACCAATGCTCCGCCAGAGGATAGATGAAGTGGCTATATCTGACTATTTTAAGGCTCAAGGATTTATTTTGGAGTCTTTTATCCGGACTGAGATAATAACCCTGCAGGATATAACCTAGTACTTCGTTACATTAAAATGTTTCCAATGCGTAACCAAGTCTTTGCCACGAAGTCACAAAGACACCAAGGAAACGTAAAACGCAAAGCTAAAAGTGCAAAGCTGAGGAATAATTACCTTAATTTTACACTTTGCATTTTAAGCTTTGAGCTTTTTAGTGCCTTTGTGGCTAATACAAGTTTTTATTGTATACTTTTTTATGAAACGCTCTACTAGTTAGTTATAAAGTGTTAGTAGTAGTAATTGTTAACGACAACTGATACTGATGATATGGAGGTGGCCATGTCAGGCAATGGATTCAATAGAAGGGAATTTTTAAAGAGTACCGGGTTGATGGTGGGCTCTCTCTATTTAAGTAACCTAAGGATAAGGGAGGTATATGCTCAGACCCAGCCTGCCGCCTATCCCTACCGGAGTTGGGAAGACCTTTATAAGAAGCAATGGACCTGGGATAAGGTAGTAAAAGGCACCCATTATGTGAACTGCTGGTACCAGTCGGCCTGCTGCTGGGATGTTTATATTAAAGATGGTATTGTGATCCGGGAAGAGCAGACCGCAGAATATCCCCCCATTTCACCTGACGCTCCTGATCCCAATCCCCGCGGCTGTCAGAAAGGGGCTTGTTACAGCCACCGGATGTATGACCCAACCCGGCTCAAATATCCTTTGAAGCGAGTAGGTGAGAGGGGTGAAGGGAAATGGAAGCGGGTATCCTGGGACGAGGCCCTGAGTGAGATAGCCGATAGGATGGTAGATATTATTGCCCAAGAAGGCCCGGAGACTATAGTGTGGGATATAGGCACCAATTTCAGCATCGGCTCCCAGAGTGTGGGCCTGACCCGATTGGCCCTATCGTTAGGAACCCCGCTATTAGATATGAATCCCGAGATAGGCGATGGTCATCAGGGTATGGCTATCACTATGGGCAAGATAATCAATGAGGGGTCAGGTGATAACTGGTTTTATACTGACCTGTTCCTTATCTGGGGTGGCAACCCTACCTATACCCATATACCTAACTCCCACTATTATATTGAAGGGCGGTATAATGGCGCAAAGATTGTTACTATCAGCCCCGACTATAGCCCTTCAGCTCTCCATGCCGACCTCTGGATCCCCATAAATGTGGGTACGGATGCTGCCTTGGCCCTCTCGCTCGCCCATATAATTGTGAATGAGAAGCTTTACCATGCAGCCTTTCTGAAAGAACAGACCGATATGCCTCTCCTGGTAAGGGATGATAACCGGCTTTTCTTACGCGAAAAGGACCTGAAAGAAGGTGGAAAAGACGATGTCTTTTACCTATTTGATCTTACCAGTAAAGCCATAAAGGAAGCCCCCAAGCTCTCTCTGGCCTTAAATGGCATAGACCCAGCCCTGGAAGGGGAATACGAAGTAGAGACTTTGCAGGGCAAGGTAAAGGTCAGGCCGGTCTTTGAGCTACTCAAAAAGCGGCTGGAGGAATATTCCCCTGAGAATGCCTCAACGATTACTGGTATAAATCCTAAGGTAATAAAAGACCTGGCCCATGACATCGCCAAGGCCAAGTCAGTATGTAACGTAACCCAGAGTAATTTCTCTAAGTTTTATCATGTGGCGCTACTGGAGCGGGCTGAGTTATTAGTAGGCGCTTTATGTGGTCATTTTGGTAAGCGTGGTAGTGGTTTTCGGGGCTTCCCGTTCCTTATGCCTGATGCCTTTGAGACCTTTCCTTTCATGAAGAAGCCCGGTGTAGAAGGGGCTAAGGAGTTTGAAGCCTGGTTTGAGCAGCAATTCAAGCCTTTCAAAGATGCCGGCTATACCGATGAGATGTTGGTCTACGAATTTATCCGGCAGGCTTATTCACAAGGGTTCTGGACCTCGGCGACCCTCTTCTGGTATATCCATGGAGGATTAAAGGAGCTTTCTGGCAGGTCTAAAGAATGGGACCGCTACCTGAAACGAGATGTAGATGACTACCTGAAAGAGTCCTTTGAAAAAGGCTGGCAGATGATTGTACCAGCACCAGAAAAAGAACCCCGGGGCCTATTCGAATATGGCGGCAATATATTACGCCGGGTAAGGGGTTATACTAAGCTCATAGATACCCTGTACCCCAAACTAAAACTAGCAGTGACTATAGATTGGCGCATGAGCACCACGGGCCTCTATTCTGATTTTGTCTTGCCGCTAGCTGGTTGGTATGAAAAAGAGGATATTAAATGGGTAACACCCCTTCAACCCTTTGTCCATATCACTGACCGGGCTGTGGAACCATTGCACGAATCTAAGACTGACTGGGAGATATTTTGCCTGCTAGCCAGGAAGGTCGAGGAACAGGCCAAGCAGAAAGGGATCGAGACTTATAAAGTGAGGGATGAAGAACGGAGATTCGATACTGTTTACGGTGCCTTGACCTTTGGGGGTTATTACAAAGATAAAGACGACGCAAAGCTGGCCGATGATTATATGAAGATCTCTACCAACACCAAAGGGGTAACCTGGCCGGAGTTACGCAAAAAAGGGTTTGCTCCTTTCAGTGGGGTCGGGAGGAGTCCCGGGACTATCGGTAACGCTACCGATATTAAACCCAACGAGACTATCGTGCCCCTGACCTGGCATACGGACAAGAAAGTCCCTTATCCTACCCTTAGCCGGCGTATGCAGTTCTATATTGACCATGAGCTATTCCTTGATCTGGGTGAGGAGCTACCCGTTCACAAAGAACCACCTAAAGCCGGTGGTAATTACCCATTAGTAGTGACCGGTGGGCATACTCGCTGGAGTATCCACTCCTCCTGGCGGGATAGTCAGCACATGCTCCGCCTTCAGCGCGGCGTACCAGTCATGTATATAAGTGCTGTAGATGCCCAGAAGCGTGGGATAAAGGATGGGGAAGAGGTAGAGGTTAAGAACGACCTAAATTCCTTCCGGATCCATGCCAAGGTATCTCCGGCTGTGAGGCCAGGCCAGGTGATAATCTATCATGCCTGGGAGAATTATCAGTTCAAAGATCGTAAGCTCTTCCAGAACCTGATGCCATCACCCTTGAATCCTATTACTTTGGCTGGTGGTTATTATCATCTGAGGCCCATGTTCCTCGCTCTGCATCCACCTCAGAACGACCGAGATACCAGAGTAGAGGTAGTAAAGCTTACTTAAGCTCTGCTACAGTGACACCATCGCCCCCCTCCTGGGCGTTGCCGGGGCGGAAGTTACGGACATAGGGGGAGGTGGCGAGATAAGTCCGTAGGGCCTTTTTCAGGGCCCCGGTGCCATAGCCATGGATAAGGTATACAGAAGAGACGTTTTCGAGAATAGCCTTATCCAGGAAGCCCTCTGCCTTAGCCCTTGCTTCTTCCACGGTTAATCCCCTCAGGTCACAACAATTTTCCGGGCTAGTCATAGGGAAATTTAGCGCCATCTCGGCCCCATCAGCCTTTGCCGGGGGCTTCTTGCGGGGTCGCACTTTCTTATTTTCTTTTTTTAGGGGCAATAGGTCGGTCGTCTTTACCAACAACTTCATCTGGCCTATCTGCACTCCTACCCGCTCTTTACCATCTGGGTCTTCCAGCAATATTCCCCGTTGCTGCAAAGAGACGACCTCTACCTCATCCCCTTCGTAGCAACTACCCAGGGATAAGATGGGCATAGAGGCTGGCCACCAGTCCTGGTGCCGGCGGGCGTTTATTTCCTGGTCTGTCTCATATAGCTCTTGCTGGGCGGCCCTGAGCTTTTCCCGTCGCCTCTCCTGTTTGATATTTTCTAGGAGGGCGTTTATCTTCTTTTTTGCTTCGTTTAATTCCTGGGATAATTCCTGCCGGAAATCCAGTACGCTCCGTTGTTTTTCGTTTTTAATCTTCTCCAACTCTTCCTGTACCTGCTTCTGGAGGCGGTCAGTCTCTTCTTTTGTCCGGGATAATTCTTCTGCCTTTCGCTCCATTACCTGACGTTGTTCTTCCAGATGTCTTAATAAAGTATCAATCGCCTGGGGTTGGCCACCCCAAAGTTCCCTGGCCCGGGAGCATAATTCCAGGGGTAACCCTAACCTATGGGCTATCTCCATACCATAACTTCTTCCAGGCATACCGCTCCGGAGGCGGAAAGTCGGTTGTAGACCCGTGAGATCGAATTCCATACCAGCATTGACTATACGACTATTTTGTCCGGATAAGGCCTTAAGGTGATTATAATGGGTAGTAACAATAAGGTAAGTATCTAAGGCCAGAAGCTCCTCTATGATAGCCTGGGCTAAGGCTTCTCCTTCCTGCGGATCAGTAGAGGTAACAATTTCATCCAGGAGGACTAAAGAGCCGGGAGAGGACTCTCTTATAATTTCTATAATATTACACAGGTGTCCAGAGAAGGTAGATAGATTACTCTCTACACTCTGCGGATCACCAATATCTGCATAAATCTCAGGGAAAACAGCCATCTCTGAATCAGCCGAGGCAGGGATAAGGAGGCCAGCTTTGATCATCAAGGCGCATAGCCCTACGGTCTTTAACATGATAGTCTTGCCACCTGCATTAGGCCCGGTAATAATCATACCCTGGGATTCTTCTCCTAAGCTAATATCATTTGGCACCACATTTTCCTGATTCAGCATTAGTAGCGGATGACGAACCTGGAGGAGCTTTACCTTGCCCTGGCTATTGATGCGTGGTGCATGGGCGGAGAGCATTATAGCTAAGCGGGCCTTGCTAAAAGTGAGGTCTAAATTGCTTAATACCCCCAGGTTAGTCATGATCTCGGGTAGATAGTCTGCTACCAATAACGATAGCTCTCTAAGGATGCGATAGGTTTCATGCTCCAGCTCCAGCTCTGCTATGCGTAAGCGATTATTCAAATCTACCAGCTCGTGAGGCTCAATAAAGATAGTCGCCCCACTAACAGAAGAGTCATGCACAATCCCTGGTATCTTGCCCCGGGTTTCGGCCTTAATCGGGATAACATAGCGGTTTCCCCGGATAGTAAAATATTCTTCCTGGAGAATATTGGCGTATAGAGGAGAATTCAGGATAGAAGTTAGCTTATCCTTGATAGCCTGCTGCAAAAAATAGACCTGGCGGCGCAATTGCGGCAGGAGGGGACTGGCAGCATCGGCCAGCCCATCGGTCTCATCCAGACAACTACCTAACCGCCTTCTCAAATCCCTTAGATCAGCCAGTGGAAGGATCATCCGATAGAGATGGGGATAGGCGCCACGTCTGGTAATAAAGAAGGTTTTTATCCGGGAGCAAGCCACCAAAGAGCGATAGACCTGCATTAATTCCTGCGCATTCAGTACCCCCTCTTTCTCTATGCGCAGCATAAGGGGCCGCAGATCATGGATACCATCTAACGGAAGGGCCCCTTCTTCCTGGATGACTTGCTTGAGCTCTGCGGCCTCCTTTAACCGTTGGATGATGGTGGCTTCATCCCTTTCCAGGGACAATTTTAGGGCTTCATCTCTGCCGAGAGGCGAGGTAGTCAGTTCTGCCAGCCTATCTTTTATCTTAGACCATTCCAGCGCTAACAGCGACTTATCTATTATTGTCATAATACAACGATTGTAAGCGTTCGGCTATCAGCAATCAGCTCTCAGCAAAAACCAGTTGTCAGGGAGCGGGGATCAGGATATAAGAGATTAAAAACCTGATCCCTAACCCCCGGTTGCTGACGGCTGATAGATGACGGCTGAATACTTACCATGGATTAATGGGCTGGTCTCCTTCCACCCTTTCCTCCCTTCATGAGAAGTAATAAAGGGAAAAAGGCCAGGTAGAGGAGGGCCAGGAGCAGAAAATTGTCATTAAAGGCCAGCATCTTACTCTGGCGTAAAACCTCCCCATAGATCATCCCCAGGGACTGTTGAGAGGCAGTAAAGCTATCCGGGCCCGAAAAACCCAGGATATTATGCAAGAGGATGCCACGGCCCTGGGCCTCAAGGTTCATAGGGTTGATATGGCTCACCAGCATGGATTGATGGAACTGACTCCAGCGGCTCAGATAGGTAGTAACAACAGCAACCCCAATAGAGCCACCAAGGTTGCGCAACATGTTATACAAACTGGTAGCATGGCCCATCTCCTCTTTATTAATCCTTCCTAAAGAGGTAGTAGAAACCGGTACAAAGATAAAACCCAGACCAAACCCATGGATCAGCCGGGTCCACATGGCGTAGTTAAAATCTATCTGGAGATTAAAATTAGACATGGTATACAAACCATAAGAAGTGACACAAGCACCAAAAGCTATCAGGATGCGGGTATCAATAAGGTTAACTAATCTACCTACAAAAAGCATAGCTACCAACGAGGCAATACCACCCGGGCCCATAACCAGCCCGGCCTTAGTAGGGGTGTAACCCATCAGATTCTGGAGATAAACGGGTAATAGGACAACACTGCCTAGTAAGGCTAAGAAATGGATGGAGATTAATATAGAACCAAGTGCATAGGTACGATCCTTGAATAGCCTCAAATGGATAATTGGATTCTTACTCCTCAGTTCCCAAAACACTACCGCCACCAGGGCTACAAAGCTTATCATGGCCATCCGCACGATAAAACCTGACGCAAACCAGTCTTCCAACTCCCCTTTGTCCAGCATTATCTGGAAACAAGCCAGCCCCAGGCAGAGCAGGATCAATCCTATATAATCTATGTTCCCAATACTTCTGCCTTGTCTCCTAAGATAGGGTGGATCAGAGATAAAGGCCCAGATCATTATAATAGCCAGCAGCCCTACCGGTATATTTATATAAAAGGCCCAGCGCCAGGTATAATTATCGGTTATCCAACCGCCCAGCACCGGCCCAAAAATGGGCGCGAACATGAGCCCTACCCCATAAACCGCCATAGCCATTCCTTGCTGGGCCGGGGGAAAGGTCTCCATTAATACTGCATGGGAAGTAGCAATCAAGGGGCCACCACCGATACCCTGAAGGATCCTGAATAGGACCAACAAGCCTAACGTAGGGGCAGAACCACAGAGGAAAGAGCTAACAGTAAAGAGGCTTACACTGAAGATAAGGAGCCCCTTGCGGCCGAATAAACTGGTGAGCCAGCCGGTAAGGGGGATAACTATGCCATTAGCCACTAAATATGAGGTAAGTACCCAGCTTACTTCTTCCAGGCCGGCAGATAAGCTTCCCTGGATATGGGGTACTGCAACAGTAACAATGGTGGTATCGATAATCTCCATAATCGTCGCCAGCATTACCGATGCCGTGATTAGCCATTTTTCAAGCGCCCCTGGGGTATCTGATGTGGCCATAGATCTGTATATCTAAGATTTTATATGGTATTGCCGGGATAACTCAACCTCTATGATAATCATTGAAAATCAAAATAATCGAATATCCCCTTATTGTCAATGATCCCCTGGGTTGGAATGGAGAGAATTTCTCCTTGACAACCCTATCCCCCTCCTATAAGTTCATTGCATAGGAATTTTCATTTTAATAATGCGGTTTTGTGGTAGTCGCAGGCTAAAGCCTGCGTTAATTTATGCTCAAACAAAATCCCTGATATAACAGTATTATGGAGAAAGAGAATGAGGAAAGAACGGTTGGTCTATAGCCTAATAATATCTTTCGTAATATTCGTAAGCTGTGCTACGGTGGGTAAAGATTTTCCTGGCCGGGACATGGTAAAGAATATCCAGACGGGTAAGACCACCAAATTAGAGATACTGGATATGTTCGGTGCCCCTTATCGTCGGGGGATAGAGGATGGTGATGAGACCTGGACTTATGTATATTGGAAGGTCAATCTAATTGGCAGTAAATACTCGAAGGACCTCTATATCCACTTTGATAAGAACAGCATAGTACGTTCCTATAGCTATAATAATAATTTCCCGGGTGCTGAGTAGCTTTTTTCTCATGGAAGAAGAAAAGGACCCTATCAAAGAACTTCGTCTGGGCCAGAAGATCAAGGGCCTGCGGAGCAGTATGCGCTTATCTTTGAAGGAAGTGGCAGAAAAGGCTGGCCTGACAGAGCCGGTCCTGTCCCAAATAGAAAACGATATTGTACCACCTACTATCGCCGCATTAGCCAGGATAGGCCGGGCCCTCAAGGTAGAATTAGGCTATTTTTTCCAGAAGGAACCCTTAGGTGGTGAGATAGAAGTAGTCCGGCGCGACGAGCGGAAGATCGTCCGAAGACAACGCACCTTAGGTTCAACCCCCCTCAGTTATTCTTACCAGTCCCTGGCTTATCGCAAGACCTGCCGGAATATGCAGCCCTTCCTCATCGAATTCGATCTAGATATCCAGGAGGAGATACCCAGTTTGAGCCACGAGGGGGAAGAGTTTCTCTACCTGCTGGAGGGAGAGTTGGAATTCCGTACGGAAAAAGAGGGCATAATCCTACATGAGGGAGACAGCCTCTATTTTGATTCCCAGATATCCCATGCCTTTTATGGCCGGGGGAAGAAAAAGCCGAGGGCTATAGTTGTTATCTTTACCCCCAGAGACTAGCAGCTACATGGTTGAGATCAGGATTCATGGCCGTGGTGGCCAGGGAGCAGTAGTAGCCTCAAAGATACTGGCTATCGCCTTTTTCAAGGAAGGTAAGTATGTCCAGTCTTTCCCGGCTTTCGGGGTGGAGCGTAGAGGGGCGCCAGTAGCTGCTTTTGTCCGTACAGGTCACGAATTTATCTATTTGAGGACCGAGATCTATCAGCCCGATCATGTCATAGTCCTGGACCCTACCCTCATTGGCCCTATAGCCGTTACTGGTGGGTTACGGGACGGGGGATGGGTCTTGATCAATTCTGAAAAAGAACCACACCAATACCATAACCTCAGCCCTTCCCATTATTATCGGATAGCTACCGTAGACGCTAACCATATTGCTACCCAACACCATTTAGGCTCTCCTACTAATCCCATAGTCAATACTGCTATCCTGGGGGCCTTTGCCCGCATCAGTAATCTGGTTAGTATTGAGTCAGTAGAAGAGGCCATTAAAGAAGAAGTACCAGTAGATAGAGAAGAGAATGCCAGGGCTGCCCGTAACGCCTACCTCAAGGTGGTCTATGAGGGATGAAGGAAAGGAAATTCCAAAAAAGCTACCGGGCATGATTGTTTCCTTTGCTGACATGGCCTGGAATAAGACCGGGAGCTGGCGCTATCTAAAGCCCCGCTATGAGAATAAGACCCCACCGTGTTCTGCGGGCTGCCCGGCTGGCGAGGATATTGAGGGTAGTTTACGGCTATTAGCGGGAGGGAAAATCCTTCGGGCCTGGGCCCTTATCAAGATTGAGAACCCCTTTCCCAGGGTCTGTGGCCGGGTCTGCTTCCATCCCTGTGAAGCCCATTGCAACCGTGGAGAATATGATCGGTCTATCGCCATCAATCGCCTGGAGCGCTTTATTGCCGATGCTGCTACCCAAAAGAACCGCAGGGTTCCTAAGCCCAAAATAAGGCGGCGGGAAAGGATTGCTGTGATAGGGGCAGGCCCCGCAGGGTTGAGCTGTGCCTATCACCTAACCCGCCTGGGCTATCCGGTTACGGTCTTTGAAGCTTTGCCTCAAACAGGCGGGATGCTCCGGGTGGGTATCCCGGCGTTCCGCTTATCCCGTGAAGTATTGGATGCCGAGTTAGCCGAACTGCTGGCTATGGGGATAGAGATAAAAACCGGAGTCCGGTTAGGGCATAATCTTTTTTGGACAGACCTCAAGGGCTTCAAGGCCGTTTTCTTAGCCACTGGGGCTCATATCAGCCGGAACCTGGCTATCCCGGGCGAGGATATTCCCGGGGTATATCGGGGCTTAGAATTCCTGGGCCAGTTAAATAGTGGACAAAAGATATCGTTAGGTAAGCGGGTTGCTATTATAGGTGGTGGAAATACCGCTATTGATGTGGCCCGGTCAGCCTTGCGGCTCCAGAGCGAACCCCATATCCTGTATCGGCGTACCAGAAACGAGATGCCAGCCTTTAATGAAGAGACAATAGAAGCAGAGAGGGAAGGGGTAGAATTCTCTTTCCTTACCGCCCCGGCCCGAATATTGGCCCGTGCTGGCCAGGTAAGCGGGATAGAATGCCTAAGGATGGAGTTAGGGGAGCCGGATGAGAGTGGTCGGCGGAGGCCGGTACCGGTCAAGGGTTCTAATTTTATTATAGAAGCTGACAATGTTGTGGCGGCCCTGGGCGAGGAGCCGGAGCTGTCTTATTTAGACCAGGAAATAAAGGTTGTTAGGGGCCTGGTTGCTACTGATGCCTGGCAGCGTACTTCTAAACTCCGAGTCCTTGCTGGCGGGGATAATACCTCTTTTCGCCGGACGGTAATAGATGCCATCGCTGCCGGGAAAAAGGCCGCCTTAGCTATTGACTGTTTTATTCAAGAGAGGGGTCTAGAGGCCCTCTGGCCCAAAATACAGATAGGAGCCAATGGCGCTTTCTCTATGCGGCAATATCTCAAGATAAAGGATAGAGGGAAAACGCGCTCGGCAGAGATAGTAAATCTTTCGCAGCTTAATCTGGATTATTTCGCCCCAGCCGAACGGATCAAGCGACCGGCATTAGCTTTAGATGAAAGGAGGCAAAGCTTCAAAGAGGTAAATAAAACTATTAGCCAGGAGTTGGCCGGGCAAGAGGCTGGGCGCTGTTTTCATTGTGGCGTATGTAACAACTGTGAAAACTGCTACCTTTACTGTCCTGAAGGGGCTATTTACCCGCAAAGAACTGGCCTGGGCTACCGGATTGATTATGACTATTGTAAGGGTTGTGGGGTTTGTATGGAAGAATGTCCCCGCAATGCTATCACCTTAGAAGAGGAAGAGCGATGACCCGGAGGGTGATTATGGGCAACCATGCCGTCTCTTATGGGGTGATGCTTGCACGGGCTCAAGTGATTGCTGCTTATCCCATAACACCTCAGACCCAGGTAGTAGAATTCCTCTCAGAGATGTGTGCTGATGGCCGCTTAGCAGCCAAGTTTATTAAGGTAGAATCAGAACATTCTGCCCTGGCCTGTTGTATCGGTGCCGCTACCGCAGGATGCCGCACTTTCACAGCCACCTCCGCCCAGGGGCTAGCCCTGATGCATGAATTACTCCATTGGGCCACCGCTGCCCGATTACCCATTGTTATGGCTAATGTCAACCGGGCATTGGCACCCGGCTGGAATATCTGGTGTGACCAGACAGATTCCTTGGCCCAGAGAGATACTGGCTGGATGCAGTTTTATTGCGATAGCAATCAGGAGATATTGGATAGCGTTTTGCTGGCCTATAGAGTAGCAGAGAAGAGCCTCTTGCCTGCTATGGTAGTATATGATGCCTTTTATCTATCTCATACTTCTGAGCCAGTAGATATACCCGAGCAAGAAGAGGTAGATGCCTTTCTACCACCTTTTCAACCGCCATATTTTCTGGATACAGATAATCCCCGTACCTTTTATCCCCTCTTAGGGCCAGAATATTATATGGAGTTTCGCTACCAGATGGAACAAGCTATGGAGAAGGCATTAAAGGCCTTTAATGAAGCGGGCACAGAATTAAAAACCATCTTCGGGCGGGAATATCATCCTATTGAATATTATCGCTGCGAGGATGCTGAATTGATCCTGCTCACGGCTGGTAGCGCGGCTAGTACTGCCCGGGTTGTCATTGACCAGATGCGGGTAAAAGGCTATCCAGTAGGGTTGATGAAGATTAGATTATTCCGCCCTTTCCCAGGGCAAGAGCTGCGTGAGGCCCTGAGAAGTGTAGCTAAAATAACTGTGCTGGATCGAAACCTGTCCCCAGGAATTGGCGGAATCTTTGCCCAGGAACTGAAGGCTGTCCTGGTTAATAGCCCCAAACATCCCGCAGTCTTTAGCTTTATTGCGGGCCTGGGCGGTAGGGATATTACCCCTCAGATCATCCAACAAGCCCTGGAAATAACCCTGGCAAATGACAGACCAGTAGCACACAGCGTATGGCTGGGCTTACAAGAAGAGATGATTAATAAATGAGGATACAGCCGTCAGCAAGACTTATCGTAAGGTGTTAGGGACAGAGCGTGAGAGCGTTAGGCGTAAAAAGAATTTCTCTTCACGCCTTGCCCCTTACGCCTTCTGCTTGTTTTTAGCTGAAGGCTGATAGCTGAAGGCTTACATTAATGATCGCCCCGGGTTAAGTAGACCACGTAGCCTTTCTGCCGGAGCTGGGAGGCTAATTCTTCGGCTGAGTCACGGGATTTGAAGCGCCCCAATCTTACTCTATAGTATTTTGCCTTCCAGGTCTCATTCGTGGTTAGGTATACATCAGGATACTCTTGCCTCAATGTTTGCAGGAGGCTCTCGGCATTGGTCTTTATACTAAATGATCCTACCTGTAAAGTATAATCTCCAGCTATTGACCCGGCACCTGAGGCGGGAATCTTCAGGATAGCAATTTGCACCGGTGCAAGACCATCATTGACCATATCTAAAGCCTGGGCAGCACCAAAAGACAAATCAATCTCCCGGCCTTCAATAAATGGCCCCCGGTCATTAATCTTTAGTATTACCGATTTACCCTTTTCCTTGCGAGTAACCTGCACTACGGTTCCCAGAGGGAGGGTCTTATGCGCCGCTGTTATCCCATACATATCATAAATCTCACCACTAGCGGTAGGTTTTCCATGATAATCCTTACCATACCAGGATGCTACCCCTTCAATGACTTGTCCTTTATCATAAACAGGCGGAGGCACTGGGAGGGGCCGCCGGGCGCAAGACAATAAAACTACCAATAGACAAAGGATTAACCGGTTTAGCCTAGACCGGG
>MHDQ01000274.1 GCA_001803565.1 Nitrospinae bacterium RIFCSPLOWO2_12_FULL_45_22
TACCTTCCTTCCCCGCGACCCCCTGGCCCTGCCTGTAAGCAATAAAGGCAATACCTTGAGGGGGGCCTTTGGCAGCGTCTTCAAACATATGGTTGGCTCCAAATCCTGCGCCATTAATAACCATTAATAATAAGAAGAATTAGCTATTCTAGTAAACGACTTAAATAAGCGGGAAAGGGCTTTTCAAAACTTACTGAACCGGATATTGAAAGGATTATCCACGAATCCAGGGGTCTCAGTTGAAGCGTATAGTTCTTAGCACCAATGTTTCCATTTCTGCTTTTTTCTGGAAGGGTTATAGGTAGTTTTGTTCTTTGACAGTTTAAACTGGCGTGAGGCTTACAACCAATCTATTTCTACGAGTTCTTCAACTTTTTTGAATTCAGGGTCTCCGGTAGCAATAGCGGCTTTTTCCTTTAAAGCGGTAGCGACAGCGAAGCAATCGGCATAAGAAATAGGGTATTTGGCCTTGATCCTTGAAGCTTTTATTATTTGCTCAAAGGAGTTAGAGAGGATCTCTATTGGTAGACTTGGAAGGATAACCTCTATAAAATAGTCAGCATAGCCAGAGTCTCGCTCTCTTGCAAGGATATAATAAGTCTCCCCGATATTCAACTCGTTCATTATAAGAGGATTATCCTCAGACGAAGATAATAGATCCTTTACCCTTTGATATTTATCTTCTTTTTTTAGATAGGCGAGAAGGCTGTAAGAATCGAGCAATTTCTTTTTCTTCACGCTCCAATTCCTCCTTACGCGCTTTTAAAAGGGCATCTACCAGGGAAGAGCCCTTCTCGAAAATGCCACAAAAGGCTTCAACGGGATTCTCCGGTAGTGGTATAATCTCAAGATGATCATTGGCCAGTTTTAAAAGCACCCTCTGTTTCTGTTTTATATGGAGAGCTTCTCTTATTTCCTTAGGAATTACCACCTGCCCTTTGGAGGATACTGTAGCTATTGCCATAGGTTTTACCTCCCTTTTATTGTCTTACTTTGATAAGTTAAATTAACATATTAGATAAAGTAAGTAAAATAAAAATGCTGATGAAGGGTTGAGACATAAGGAAATTTTTTACCCAATTTCCTTCCGGAAATAAAATTTTACGGTAATGGTATTGACAAAAATCCCTTTAATGTGTCCGCTATCCTATAAATACCTTCCCCTAACTTGACATTGTCACATTTGCCATGTCATTACATATGGTGCCATAAAGAAAAAATTTCTTTTAAGATAGCTTCCTTTTTAGCGAGCATCTCTTTTTTCGAACGGCAGCGGATGATTCCACTCCCTGCCCCGGGATGCCCATCGCCCATATTTAACCGCCGCATGATCTCACCCACATCTTTGCTATGTTCTAAACCTTGTCCTGAGTGAAACGAAGGGTCTTTAAGGGTGAATCCTAAAGACATGGAGAAATTCAGGTCATTAGTCTTTATCCCCTGGTAGAAGAGGTTTTGGACTTCTACCACGGCCTGGGCCTGGGGATAAAGAAGGAAGGCCAGATTTTTAACTATTGTGGGTTTCCGGGTATGGGGAGTAAGGTCTATGATGATTATTACTTTATCTTTATCTTCTGGCAAGAAATAAACCCCTTCCTGGATGAGCCGTAGCATCCCTTCTTCCTTCTCTTTATATTTCTGGAAGCGTTGCCGCACCGCTGGGGCCTGCGCTATTTCCCCCAAAGGCGTCTTCTTTATCTGATCAACTAAAGTCCTCAGGTATTGGTTCTTTTGCTGGATATCCCCCTCCGGGTATTTTATCGAATAGTCAATGATCTTCCCCGGTGTCTCTTGCCGCCAGGTGTCAATATCAGAATAATTAAAAGAATCAATAATATCCACGGCCTGGACAGTCTCTTCTAAGAAGAACGGTAAGGGGTGAAGGGTAAGAGGCGGTAAGGAGTAAGGAGTAAGGAGTGAGGAGTTCTTATTGTTCACGGCTGACGGCTCGCTGCTCCCTTCCTGCCTGGCTGGCAGACAGGTAAAATAGTTATAGGCCACCCGGGCACAGGAAGGCTCTAGTTGAAACTGCCCGGCAATACCAGCAATATCTACTCCCCTTAACTCTAAGGCCATCAGATTACCCTGGTGGTGGTCAAACCACATACCACATTCCGCCGGGTAAGGAAGGTCACAAACAATATCCTTCTCTGTTATAGAAATTTTTCGTTGCTCGATAGAATTGGGGCCAGTAAAGATAACCCGATTTATGCCTAAGGCCAGGGAAACAATGGCCGCTGAAGCTACACCGTCAAAGTCATTATGGGTGATAATACTCTGATAATAGCCCATCGTAAAACCCAGAGCACAGAACTAAGAGCAAAGACCAGCCTCTGTTCTGCGCTCTTTTTTCTTTGTTCTAAAGAAGCCCGCCATCTACCCCCAGATGTTGCCCGGTGATATAGCTAGCCTCATCAGAGGCCAGGAAGATAAAGGCCGGGGCAATCTCTTCTTCGCGGGACATCCTACCTAGTGCCCTTCTCTTGAGTAGTTGCTGGAATACATCCTCGGGGACATTTTCATACATACGGGTCCGGTGGGAAGCAGAGACAGCATTTACGGTAATATTATATCTACCAAATTCCTTGGCCAGGGTCCTGGTAAGGGCAATTACCCCGGCCTTAGCGGCTGAATAGTTAGCTTGCCCTACATTCCCTATGACTCCGGCAACGGACGCTACGTTAATAATACGCCCGTAGTTCTGTTCTTTCATAACCGGGAAGGCCGCCTTTATACAACAGAACACCCCTTTAAGATCAACCGTCATTACCTGGTCCCATTCTTCCTCGGTCATCCTATGGAACATGGCATCTTTACTAATGCCGGCATTATTAACCAGGATATCTATCCGACCAAAATTATCAATAGCAGTCCTGGTAAGCCCTTCTGCCCCAGTCAGGGCAGTGATATCATTATAGTTCCCTACCGCTGCTCCGCCCGATTCCTTGATCTCTGCTACTACTCCATCTACCTTTTCTGTCGTGGTCCCATTTACTACTACCTTTGCCCCTTCCGAAGCCATTCCAAGAGCTATTAGGCGGCCTATGCCCCTACCTGAACCAGTAATCACTGCGATTTTATCTCTTAGTCTCATAATAAACTCCCCTCATTATGCGCAAACATTCAGCCAACTGACCTTTCTTTGCCCCCCAGACAAAAAACAAAGGAAGCGTAAGACGAAAAGCTAAAAGTGCAAAGTTAAGGAATATTTACCGTAGTTTTAAACTTTACGCTTTGAGCTTCTTAGTTAAAGGAAACTTAGACATGGTTATCCAGGAGCTTTTTAATATCTCCTTTGGGCCTGGCGCCTACTAACTGGCCTGCTACCTGGCCCTCTTTAAAAAGTATAAGGGTGGGTATACTCCTGACATTGAACTGACCGGGGGTGCGAGGATTTTTATCCACATTGAGTTTTCCAACCCTTACCCGGCCATGATACTCATTAGCTAATTCTTCTATAGTAGGGGCGATAGTCTTGCAGGGGCCACACCAGGTAGCCCAAAAATCTACCAGGGTTGGAGTAACTATATTAAGTACTTGAGCATCAAAATTGTCATCTGAAAATTCTAAAATTTTATCTGTCATAATCTTCCCCTCCTTCTAACTGAAAAGGTATTGTCAAAACTTCACCACAGAGCATACAGGGTATCCCTCCATAAAGGGGTAGGTCAGGCATCTCGCCTGACTAATTTTCATGCCTCGCTAAAAGATAAGTATATAAACCTGTAGCAAAAGATTAGTTATTATCCCCGCTGCCAAATCATCCAGCATTACTCCCCAACCCCGGCCTAAAGATTCTAGCAAAGACCAGGGTTTCCAGATATCAAAGAGCCGGAAAAAAATAAAAGCCGCTAGCAGATACGGTAACTCATGAGGAAGTAGAAGGATAGACACGAAAAAACCTACCAGCTCATCAATAACAATACTGGAGTGATCCTTCTTGCCCAGGATTACCTCGGCTTCTCCCGAGACCCATACGCCTAAAAAAAATAAGGATACGATTATTATAACATGGGCAGAGGGATTCATTTGCTGACGAAATAATAAGGTGATAACTAATCCCAATAGACTACCCCAGGTGCCTGGAAACAAAGGCAACTGTCCCATGCCTCCACAACTGGCCACAAAGAGGATCAAGGAGTTTTGCCAACCCTTGACCGGCTTAATAGCTTCAGTTGCTAGATCATCCCTATTAGTCATCAAACCCCCTATCTTGTAGGGAGCAAGGAGGTAGCCATCTCCCTGCCCCATTGGTCTGCCGCTAAGACATCTTCCAGCGATAGGATAGGAGAGGGTGAGTGGTGGTCTATGGCCTTTTCAATGATCCGGGGAATATCCAAAAACTTGATCGTATTCGTCAGAAAGGCCTGAACCGCCACTTCATTAGCGGCATTCAGAACCGCTGGCATAGTATTGCCTATTTCCAGCGCACAGTAAGCATATCTTAGGCAAGCGAAGAGATTCAAATCAGGCTTTTCAAAGGTCAAAGTACCTACCTGGGTAAGGTCTAAAGGAGGCAACTGATTTGGCAGCCGCTCAGGATAGCTCAAGGCATAAGCAATGGGGATACGCATATCCGGTATGCCCAGTTGGGCAATAACTGCCCCATCAATAAATTCTACCATAGAGTGGACTATGCTTTGATGATGGATAGTTACCTCTATCTTCTCCTGAGGCATATCAAACAACCACCGTGCTTCGATGACTTCGAACCCTTTATTCATTAGAGTGGCTGAATCTATGGTTATCTTTTTTCCCATTGCCCAGTTAGGGTGTTTTAATGCCTCGGCCAGAGAGACTCTCTCCATCTCTGCCGCAGTATAATGCCGCAAAGGCCCCCCTGAGGCCGTTAAGATGATTCTTTTTATATCTTTTTTATCTACCCCGGTCAATGATTGGAATAGGGCACTGTGTTCGCTGTCAATGGGAATAATATTCTCTAGCATATCAGCTTCTTTAGCTATCAATTCCCCCGCCATAACCAGGGTCTCTTTATTTGCCAGGGCAACCCTTTTCCTGGCTTTAATAGCGGCATAAGTAGGGATCAAGCCAGCGGCTCCTACAATAGCAGAAACTATCAAATCTGCCTCAGGATGAGTAGCAAGCTGTACCGTCCCCTGGAGGCCCTTCCAAACCTCAATATCTAGATCTATTAGTTTTTTCTGGAGCTTATCGGCCGCTTCATCATCATAAAGAGAAACGATCCTGGGGTTAAACTTGCGGGCCTGTGATTCCAAAAGGGAGCTATTTTTGTGGGTGGCTAAGCCCAGGATTTCATACTTATCCTGATGCTCTTGAATAACCCTTAAGGTGTTTACCCCAATAGAGCCGGTGGAGCCTAAAATAATTACCTTCTTCATATCCGGATAAAATAGCAATAATAATACAGGGCTGGGACAGAAAATATCAGGCTATCCAGCCTATCCAGCACCCCACCATGGCCAGGGAGGAGAGAGCCAGAATCCTTTACGCCACAACCCCGCTTGAGCAAAGACTCGCTTAAGTCACCTAATTGTCCCAGGCCATTTAACAATATACCTACTAACAGGGTGTTCATCAAGCCCCAGGAACTTAAAAACCATTCCCGGGCTAAAAAGGCCCCTAAAATCCCACCTATAAGATTGGCTACGGCACCTTCGATGGTCTTATTCGGGCTGGTTTGCGGGGCTAATTTGTGCCTTCCCCATTTACTGCCCACATAATAAGCGGCAGTATCCCCTACCCAGATTACCAGCAAGATAAAAAAGATATATTCTTTCCCCTGTGGTAGGTTATATAAAAGTATAAAATGGCTAAGCAGCCAACTGGTATAAAAGACCCCGAGGAAGGTATTACCCAGGGCAGAAATTCTCTCTAAAACCCCATCACCCCTCCAGAACAATTGACTACTCAGTAAAATAATAACAAAGAGGTAAAGGACAAGGTTCACCAGTACTGGCTCATCCCAGTAAAAGAAAAGGGGCAATAACCCCCCGGCTAGAAAGCCACCGTGTTGATAATACCCCAGGTTCTTATTTCTTAAAAGGCTGAAGAACTCTGCCAGACCCAGTAATATAATTAGTGTGATAAATAGATAAAATAAGAAGGGAGGGGCTTTGAGTACTAATAATATGGTTAGAGGTATAAGGAGGGCAGCAGTAAAAACCCTTTTCACCTTATTTCCCTGGATGCAAGCTGCTGACCAGTCAAACCAAACCGGCGTTCCCGTTTCTGGTAATCTAGCAAGGCAAGCAAAAGGTCATTCTCCTGGAAATCAGGCCATAATTTGCGGGTGAAATATAATTCCGTGTAAGCAATCTGCCATAAGAGGAAATTACTAATTCTGAACTCCCCACTGGTCCTTATCAAAAGGTCTGGTTCAGGCAAGCCCGAGGTATTTAGATATTGTCCGAAAAGGTCTTCATCAATCTCCTCTAGAGCAATATTGCCCTTAAGGAGGTCCTGGCAGATACCCTTCACTGCCTGGGTTATCTCGGTTCGGCTACCATAGCTCAATGCCAGGGTCAAGACCATGGCTTCATTATCCCTGGTCTCTCTAATGACCTTCTCTACTGCTTTTTGAACTGATACCGGCAGATCTTCTAGCCGACCAATTACATTACAGCGAATATTCTCTCTTTTCATCCGAGCAAGTTCTTTATGGATATATTCCTCCAGGAGTTGCATCAGGGTATCTACCTCTGCCTTAGGCCGGTTCCAATTTTCTATAGAAAAGCTGTATAGAGTTAAGGCCCTTATCCCTATCTTACGGCAGATAGTTACTGCTGCTTCCACGGATTTAATACCAGCACGATGACCAGCAACCCGGGGAAGAAATCGTTTTTGCGCCCACCTGCCATTACCATCCATTATAATAGCAATATGCTGTGGGAGTCTTTCTTGGTCCAACTGGTCAATTAATTTCTGACTGGCCAAATGACTGCTCTCCGCCTTGGTCATTAGTCATTGGAGAAAAATTTAATGTAGTAGCAGAGCTTGCCTCTGCCTCAAACCGCTTGTAGCAAAGACAGGCTTTTGGGTGCCCTTTGGGTGTTGCCTTAGATTGACTTGCTTTGGATTCAGGATTATATATAACTTGTTTTGTCTTGTTTTGCTGAGGGCTAACCGCTGCGGGCTGGACGTTTGCCAGGAAAACAGGGACCAATGACTAAGTTAGAGCTCAAGAATCTCTTTACTCTTCCGCTCTCCTAGTTCATCTACCAGCTCAATAAATTTGTCAGTAATCTTCTGGATATTTTCCTGGGTCTTATATAATTCATCCTCGGTAATCTCTTTCTCCTTCTCTAGCGATTTGAGCTCCTCATTTTTTTCCCGCCGGATGTTTCTAACAGCTACCTTACGCTCTTCCCCCATCTTTTTTACCACTTTTACTAGTTCTTTTCGTCTTTCCTCTGTTAAGGGAGGGACAGGGATTCTTATTATCTTCCCATCATTAGCAGGAGTAAGCCCTAGATCGGCTTTAAGGATGGCTTTCTCTATTTCCCCTAATAAACCCCTATCCCAGGGCTGTACCGTAATAAGGCGGCTTTCTGGAGTCGAAAGGGTAGCTATGTGGCTGAGGGGAGTGGGGCTACCATAAGAATTTACTACTACCCCTTCCAGAATAGAGGTAGAGGCCCGGCCAGTTCGGACAGTATTAAGTTGTTTTTTATATGCTTCAATAGAGTTCTGCATCTTCTTCTCAGTGTCTTTATAAATCTTCTCTACCACCATAACCTCGATCTTCCAGGAATTTCCTTTTTGCTGGGTCAGGAGACTAAAGTGCCAATAGGTTCTCCCATTAATATCCGTTTAATATTGTCCTTCTCCATTAGATTAAAGATAATGATAGGCAATTTATTATCCATACAAAGGGAAATAGCCGCGGCATCCATTACCTTAAGACCATTCTTTAGAACATCCAGATAGGTGAGGGTATTAAATTTTACTGCATTTTCATCCTTTAGGGGATCATTGGTATAAACCCCATCTACCCGCGTGCCCTTCAAAATTACCTCGGCCCCTATCTCCATAGCCCGTAGGGAGGCCGCAGTGTCAGTGCTAAAATAAGGGTTTCCTGTGCCACCTGCGAATATAACCACCCGCCCTTTCTCTAGATGCCTCATAGCCCGGCGCCGGATATAAGGTTCAGCCAATTCCTTCATTTCGATAGCGGTTTGGACCCTGGTAATTATACCGACTTTCTCCAGGACATCTTGCAAAGCCAGGCCATTGATTACTGTGGCCAGCATACCCATATAATCCCCGGTAACTCTTTCGATGCCGAAGTTCTCCGCTACGTTACCCCGGAATATATTACCCCCCCCAATAACTATAGCCGTCTCGGCGCCCATTTCCTGGATTTCTTTTATCTCCAGGGCAATAATTGTTAATATTTTAGGTTCAATGCCAAACTGAAATTCCCCCTGCAGGGCTTCACCACTAAGTTTGAGCAATATCCTTTTATATTTTAGTTGATTCATTGACTAACTTTTACCTTCATCTCCCACTTGAAATCGGGCAAACCTCTTTATGGTAATATTTTCCCCTAATAGCCCGATCTTTTGGGAGATCACCTGCTCTATCCGAAGGTCAGGGTCTTTTATAAAAGGCTGTTCTAACAGGCAAACTTCTGAAAAATATTTCTCCATCTTACCTTCAACGATCTTTTCAATAACTTTTTCCGGTTTGCCCGCAGCTTGAGCCTCCGCAGCAAATACCTGTCGCTCTTTATCAAGGACCTCCCCGGAAATATCTTCTTGTTTAAGATAAAGCGGATTTGTAGCAGCAATTTGCATGGATAGGTCCTTAACTAGCTCGATAAATTCTGGGGTCTTAGCCACAAAATCTGTCTCACAATTAACTTCTACTAATACCCCTAATTTGCCACCTGCATGGATATAAGAGCCAATAAGCCCTTCACTGGTGGGGCGACTGCCTTTTCTAAGGGCCTCGGCTAACCCTTTAGCCCTTAGATTACCAATAGCCTTTTCTAGATCGCCACCAGCTTCAGCCAGGGCATTCTTACAATCCATCATACCTGCCCCAGTTTTATCCCGTAGCTCTTTTACCATAGAAGCTGTCACATTCATTATTTCCTCCTCACACAGATGCCTCCAACTCCGCAACCTCTCCTGTTTCTATGCGCTTTTTACCCGGTCTTTTCTTCTTGCCTCGGGTCTCATCTGATTCCTCTTTCAGTTTCTCTTCAAACGCTTCCTCTGGAATCTCTACTATGGTCCCTAGCGGAAGGAATTCTGTAACCTCTTCGGGCAATTTTCCTTCACTTAAAACCGCTATTTGGTCAAGGTAGGCCGTTTTTCCCTCTAAAATAGCATCGGCCATCTTAGAGGTTACTAAACGGATGGCTCTTATAGCATCGTCATTACCCGGTATAACGTAATCAATCCCATCGGGATCGCAGTTAGTATCTACTAATGCTACTACAGGTATCTGCATTCTCTTAGCTTCATTGATAGCAGTCTTTTCCTTCTTAGGATCTATAAGAAAGAGGGCTTTAGGTAGTTTCTCCAGGGTTTTTACTCCACCAAGCGATTTTTCCAGCCTTTGCCTTTCTTTTTCCAGCTTTAACACCTCTTTTTTGGGTAAGGTCCTTAGCTTATCTTCTTCTCCCATCTTCTCCAGCTTTTTAAGCTTAAGGATACTTTTTCTAACGGTCACAAAGTTAGTCAGCATACCGCCCAGCCATCTCTGAGTCACATAAGGCATATTACAGCGGTTAGCTTCTTGAGCGATGGTTTCTTGGGCCTGCTTCTTTGTCCCTACAAATAGAACTTTTTCTCCTTGAGAAGCCGTTTCCACAAGAAAATTGTATGCCTCATGAAATTTTTCTAAAGTCTTCCTCAAATCAATAATATATATGCCATTGCGGGCATTGAAGAGATATTTTTTCATCTTTGGATTCCAGCGCTTGGTCTGGTGTCCAAAATGAAATCCTGCTTCTAGTAATTGCTTCATGGTAACAATGGTCAAATTATCTATCCTCCCCCTTTCGTTATCGTTAACTAGTAGAACCTTTCTTAATTAGCATGTCATCTCGACCGAAGGGAGAGATATTGGTAACATTCCTTATTCATTAAGATTTCTCGCTTCGCTCGAAATGACAGCATTGCAACGTTATTTAAAAGACGCTCTCCTAGGTTCCTACTTTGCCTTTTCTAAACCTAGCATATCCTGGGTATCAATTCAAGGGTTTTTTCAAGTAAGATTTCAAGTAAGATATTGAGAGTTTAATCTGACATACTCTGTGGAGAGATCGCTAGTCCATATTACGGTCTCAGCCCTACCCAGGTTCAGATCAACCACAACCCTTATCTCCTTCTTTCTGAATATCTCCCTGGCCTTTTCTTCCCATGCCCCAAGAACCGCTATTCCTTGTTGAACAAGGTTCAAGTCATCTACCGCGATGCTAATTTTGTTAGGATTAACCCTAGCCTCCGCCTTTCCAATAGCCATCATGAATCGCCCCCAATTCGGGTCTTCACCAAAAAAAGCGGTTTTTACCAGTAGGGAATTAGCTAAGCTACGGGCTACTGCCTCAGCATCTCTAGGAGTGGCTGCCCCAACTACTCTGATCTCTATAAATTTGGTGATGCCTTCACCATCCTGGACAATAAGGTGGGCAAGGGCCAAAGTGACATGGTCTAGGGCCTCCTGAAAGGCCCGATATGCCTGGTTCTTGGTACAGACTCTCTCATTTCTAGCTAGCCCATTAGCCAGGCAGATAACCATATCATTGGTACTAGTATCACCATCTATCGTTATACGGTTGAAGCTCTTGTCTACCGCCTTCTTGAGGGCATATTGTAGCAGGCTTCTCTCAATATTAAAATCAGTGGCCAGGAAGCAGAGCATGGTAGCCATATCAGGCTGGATCATTCCCGCACCTTTGGCTATCCCTCCTAAGTGGAAAGTCTGGCCCCTATAGTTCCATTCAACCGCCAGCTCTTTACTTGTTTTATCGGTAGTAAGGATCGCCTCTGCTGCGGCTCTTCCGCCTTCGGGACTTAAGGCTTTTATTAGCGAGGGGAGGGCGGTTTTGATCTTCTCCAGCGGTAGTTTTTTACCAATAATGCCGGTAGAGGCCAGCAAGATAGCACGAGGGTCTGCTTGTAGATATTTAGCTGTTAGGGAGGCTAGCTCTTGGGCATGGGAATAGCCTTCGGGGCCGGTACAGCAATTGGCATTGCCACTATTGACCAGGATAGCCCTGGTTAACTCATACTTTATATGATCGAGGGTAAGTTTAAGGGGCTCAGCCTGAACCTTATTTCGGCTAAAGAGGCCCGCTGATATTGCTGGTGGGTCTGAAACTATCAATGCCAAGTCCTTTCCCGCTTCTTTTATGCCGCACTGAATACCACCCGCCTTTATCCCAGGAACTACTGTAATACCTCCGGTAACTTCTCTGATCATTGTGCTGTTAAGGGTACATAGTAGGAGTATCTAATCCGGTCTTTTCGCCAAAATTATACATGATATTCATATTCTGTATGGCCTGACCGGAGGCCCCTTTGACCAGGTTATCTATAACTGATATAATCTTGAGGAGTTTGTTTCGCTTGTCCCAAAAAAGTGCTATGTCGCAACAATTGGTGCCTACTACCTGCCGGGTATCAGGCAGGCTACCTGGCCCCCGGAGCCGGATAAATGGTTCATTTTGATAAAAATTTTGGTACCATTCCATGATATTTTGTAGGGGATGTTCTACCTTGGGCTTGACATAGATAGTGTTCAAAATCCCGCGGCTCATGGGTGCCAGGTGGGGGGTGAAGGAAACCAGCACCTCTTCCCCCGCTAAGCAAGAGAGCTCTTGCTCTATTTCCGGTATATGCCGATGCATAACAGGCTGATAAGCCTTTAACGCATCATGGCATTCGCAGAATTGATACTCTAGCTCTACCTTTCTGCCAGCCCCAGAGATGCCAGACTTGGAATCCACCAGGATAAATTTACCATCAATCAGCTTTTCTTTTAATAGTGGGGCAAGGGCAAGGATGATCCCAGTGGGGTAACAGCCGGGATTTGCCACTATCTGAGCATCTTTTATTGGGGGCCGATAAATCTCAGGCAGGCCATATACTGCTTCGGATAAAAGCTCTGGACACGCATGGGTACAATCGTACCACTGGGCAAAGGTTTGGGGATCTTTTAGCCGGAAATCGGCGCTGAGGTCTATTATCCTGAGCCTATCTTTTCGCAAAAGGGGCACTAATGCCATAGAAGAGAGATGGGGAAGGGCCATAAAAACCAATTGGCAATCGGTGGCAATATCTCTTGGTTGAAGCTTTTCGTAGTTTAACTCTATCCAGCCCTCGAGAGAAGGGAAGACCTCAGATATTTTATGCCCGGCATACTTTTCCGAGGTAATAGTAGTAATCTCTACCTCTGGATGACGTAACAATAGCCTTATCAATTCCAAGCCCGTATAACCGCTTGCCCCTATAATACCTACCTTTAACAATCCCTTTACTATCCTCCCATCTACCCGAGGCTTTATTAGGCCCTGACCCTTTAGACCACCACGTGGCAAAAAATCTCGCATGTTCACCGCGTACTCGGCGGTGAAATAAAAATTCTATTTTTGGGCCAAATAAAAAAGAAGGTCTAACGACCTTCTTTTTTATATAAGAGAGTGCCAAAATTTATATAAATATTATCTCTTAGAGTATTGGAAGCGAGCCCTAGCCCCACGCTGACCATATTTTTTCCGCTCTTTTATCCTGGAGTCGCGGGTCAGAAAGCCTGCCTTTTTCAAAATGGCCCTTAATCCCGGATCAGAGAGCAAAAGGGCGCGAGAAATCCCATGTTTTATGGCTCCTGCCTGGCCTGAGTGACCACCACCTTTAGCCGTGGCTATTACATCAAACTTTTCTGCGGTATTAGTAAGTTCCAATGGCTGCTGGAGGATCATCTTAGAAGTGCCTCTGGAGAAATAATTGTCCATAGGAGTATTGTTTATCTTTATATTACCATTGCCTGGACGCAGCCATACTCGCGCAACCGCGGTCTTCCTTTTTCCTGTAGCATAAAAGCCTCTTTCTTCCATCTATTCCTCCATATAGTGGTAGACCTATATCGCTAATATCTCTGGCTTTTGGGCATGCTGTTGATGGTTAGAGCCAGCGTAAATCCTTATTTTCTTCAACATGTCCCTACCCAGCTTATTTTTGGGCAACATTCCCTTTATAGCAAACTGCAATAGCCGCTCTGGATGGGTCTGCATCAATTTTTCCGCAGTTACAGACTTTAGACCGCCAGGATAGCCTGAATATCTATAATAAACTTTATCTTTCAATTTCTTACCAGTCAATAATACTTTGCTAGCATTGATAATGATTACATGATCCCCGGTATCAACATGGGGGGTATAGATAGGGCGATGTTTACCTCGTAATATCTTTGCCACTTCCGAGGCCAATCTGCCTAAAATCTTCCCCTCGGCATCAACTAAAATCCACTTTCTCTCTACTTCTTCTGTTTTTGCCGAAAAAGTCTTCATAATAATTACTGCTCCTCTAAGCTCTTCCTTAGTGCTTCATTTCATAAATACAGTTACGTATTATGCCTATTTTTAACCTCTCCTGTATTCCTTAGAGCACTAAGTATTCCAAAAATCGGTAAAAGCTATCTCTAGCAAATTGGTGACAGTTCAGGTTCCTTGTCACTTTCGATAGGGGCTGAACTGTTACGCAAATTGATTATATTTTATGGGGAGATATTTTTTTGTCAAGTCAATTAGTCAATTTGGCTATTTTGTGAAGTAACATTCCGGGGAAACCCCAGATTTTTATCTGGCCACTATTGGACAAAATTCAAATGGCAGGTATCATTCAAGGTAGAGAGGAGCCAGCCCCGCTCTCCATACTCAATAATGTTCTTCGCTGCCACATCCTGAGCTAGTTTTCGGAAATGTTTTAACGGAAGATTTATTGCCTTACATAAGATAACCCTGATAGTAAAGTTATGACTTACTGCCACCACACTGTCCTGGGTATGATGAAGGCAACTAAGCCGGTTGATAACCTCCCAGGCCCTTTCCTGTAATTCTGCTAACGATTCTCCCTGGGGCATCTTTACGGCATCAGGGTTTTCTATCCATTCCTGCAAAAATTCCCTATGATCATTTAAGAGTTGTAAATAAGTTAGGCCCTCCAGTTCTCCCTGGTTCATTTCCTTCAGGCTTGGTTCTACTCTCACTTCTAGCCCATGACAATCGGCAATAAGCCTGGCAGTCTCTATAGCCCGCTTCAATGGGCTGGAATAGATGGCCTTAAACCCATCCTCTTTTAAGGATTGAGCCAGGGCATGGGCCTGTTTCAGGCCCATCTCATTCAGTTCAATGTCCGTTAGCCCCTGGCAACGTTGGGCTTTATTCCAGGAGGTTTCTCCATGCCGGATTAAGAAGATTTTCATCTCTTTTCCCCTCTTT
>MHDQ01000275.1:0-13468 GCA_001803565.1 Nitrospinae bacterium RIFCSPLOWO2_12_FULL_45_22
CAGTGGGTAAGTTACTGGCAGAGAAGGTTAATGTATCATCATCAGGGTCTGTGGCGGTTGTGATAATTTGTAGGGGCTCCCCTTCATTGACCGCCTTGTTGCCTATGGGACCGAGCACCGGCGGATCATTGACCGGGTTGATGGTAATACTGACCGTGGCCGGTGCACTATCTACTTGCCCATCATTGAGCATAAAGGTAAAAGAGTCAGATCCTTGGAAGTCAGCATCCGGTGTATAGGTCAGGTCAGGAGGAGTTCCACTCAACAGCCCGTGATCAGGTTGATCACTCATCGCATAGGTCAAAGAGTCCCCATCTGGATCACTTCCCAGGATAATAGATACGGGCGTATCCTCATTTGTCGTCACTGTCTGATCAGCAGCTACAGGTGGACGGTTTACCACCTCGGGTCTATCTTTATCATATTTTATAGTAAAATAGTCCGAAGAAGAATCACTCCCAACGTTTGCTCCCGTCACATAGACCGCGTCGTTGTTATCTAATGCTATATCATTAGCAGAGTCATTCCCATTTCCTGGCCCGTTTTCTCTAGCTATCCAGATTAGGTTCCCATCTGTATCATATTTGATGGTAGTATAGTCTCCTTCAGAACCACTTCCATCACTTTCGCCAGTAACATACACATTACCATTAGTATCCAGGGCTAAAGCATCAGCCCAATCCAAATTGTTTCCTGGGCCGTTATACCGAGACACCCATTGTTCAGTCCCATTAGCATCGTATTTGAGGGTAATATAATCATAATAAGAAGCCCCGCCATGGCTGACCCCAGCCACGTAGACATTGCCGTCATGATCTACCGCTATGGCATCACCTTCATCCCCAAATGCCACGGGTCCTTGATATGTGGCAGTCCAAAGCTGGGTTCCATTTGCATCATACTTGATTGTAATACAATCATCCTTCTTAGAGGTGCCTCCCCATGTCAAGCCAGTAACATACACATTACCATCATCATCTATAGTTAAAGCACCACCCATATCCCTGTGATTCCTTGGACCATTATACCTAACCAGCCACAACCTGTTACCATCAGTATCATATTTGATGGTAGCAATGTCCTCCGTATTGTTGCCGCCCGCTCGGCTATAACCCGTCACATAGACATTCCCCAATTCATCTATCTTCATGGAATTGAGCCAATCGGTGCTGTTCCCGGGGCCATTATATCGATCCAGCCAGAGAAGATTTCCATCAAGATCATATTTAATGATGACATAGTCGTAGCCGGTGCCAACTCCCGTACTTACACCTGCTACGTAGACATTACCATCTTCATCTACCGCAATGGCAAACGCTTCATCATTGCCATTCCCGCTATCATATCGGGCTTCCCAAACTTGGCTCCCATCATCAGCATCATATTTTATGGTTATATAATCGTTTTTCGCTATACTGAGGTCGCCCCAACTCCCACCCGCGACATAGACATTACCCCTATTATCCACGGCAATCGCATTGCACCCATCACTGATATTTGCCGGTCCATTATAACTGGCTGCCCATATTTGGTTCCCATCGGCATCATACTTGACGGTGGTACAGTCAGAAGTCGAAGCGCCATTACCGATACTCGACCCGGTAACATAAACATTACCATCGAGATCTACGGCTAAGGCATTCGAGACATCACCACCGTTTCCTCCGCCATCATACCTGGCTGTCCATTCTCCTATCTGAGCACTAACCAAACACGGGAGGAATATCCAACACAAAACCAAGCACAAGACACTTTTCTTTTTCATACCATACTCCTTTATAGCTTAAATACCATTTGAAAATAAAAGGACCTAACTTAACTTACAAAGGTTCAAAAAATATAGCTCCGCCATTGCATCCGGAGCTTTTTCTCCGAAAAGCTAATAAAATCAATATATTAGAGAAAATTCTATAATTGGGTTGAAGAGCAACCCGGCTAATCAAATTTTAAACCCTACGCACTAAACCTAAGACAATATCAAAATCCTAAATCCAAATCTCAAAACCATTTTATGATTTTGAATTTTAGTCATTTGCATTTGTTTAGGATTTAGTGTTTCGAATTTAGAATTTATATAATGTGACAATGTCAAATTAATCTACCTACCCTAATAAAGGTAATCAGTGATTAGTGGTCACTAACCAGTCACTAGTAACCATTAACCATTCACAAGATTTCTATCATAGAGCATGGGAGCTCGACCCGGTTCTGTCCCCCAATAAGCTCCATTAGAATCCGTACCCTACCACTAGCTAAAGGGGGATCTTCAATTATGCCTACTAATCCCCTTAACGCTCCACTCATTATTCTAACCTTATTACCTACTTTATTACCTACTTTTAAATTATTGGTGGGCTTCGGTTTAATCATTCCGGATCTAGATGCGTGGTGCTGTAAGAAGGAAACTATATCGTCATCAATAGGGACAGGGGTATCTCCATAACCTATAAGCCTCTTTACACCCGGTTTCCATCTAATTTTGCCATATTCAGCAGAGAGGGAGATATTAACGAATATATAACAGGGGAATAAAGGGGCAACCCTTGGTGTATTCCCCCGGGGCTGTTTTTCCTGGATCTTTGGCAAGAAAGTAGTTATATTCTCTTGCTCCAAGCCGGTACAAACCAGCTCTTCCTTCTTGGGCTTAGTATAGAGTGCATACCAACGTTTTTCCATTTTCTAAAAGACCTCCTCGAACCGTGAAGACAGGAGACGGTAGTTGCGATTCAGTAAGTCCATCTAATCTTGTAACCGTTTACCCGTCCAACCTTTCTCTCCCTGTGCCGTTGGCATGGCATACAGGCCTGCCACTAAGGCACAAAGACACCAAAAGTTTAGCTGGCGCCATTCCCGGTAAGAACAGCCGGGACAGTTTTTAACAGCAATTTCAAGTCAAGATTTAAGGACCAGTTATCAATATATTCCAGGTCCATCTTCATCCATTCATCAAAATCAATCTTGTTTCTCCCCGTTACCTGCCAGATGCAGGTTATACCAGGTCGCATACTTAGCCGACGCCTTTGCCACCTCTCATATTGAACAACCTCATCCGGGATGGGTGGCCTGGGCCCCACTAAGCTCATATCTCCTTTAAACACATTTATCAGTTGAGGAAGCTCATCAAGACTAAACTTCCGAATTAATTTCCCCACAGGCGTAACCCGAGGATCATTCTTTATCTTAAATACTGGTCCGTTTAATTCATTCAGGTTTCTCAACTCCCTCAACTTCTTCTCAGCATCTACTACCATGGACCTAAATTTATATAAATAAAAAATACGGCCCTGAAGCCCTACTCTTATTTGCTTAAATAGTACTAGCCCGGGCGAGGTAAGTTTTATAGCCAGAGAGATCAATAGGAAAAGGGGAGAGATGAGAATTAACAGAAAACCAGACCCAATAATATCAAATACCCTCTTAGCAAGCAGGGCTATCTCCTGGGAAGGGATAGTAGTGTAGTTTAATATCGGTATCTCCATAAATTTTGTGAAATGAGTTTGGGCTATCGTGGTATTAAACAAATCTGCCCTAACAGCAATATCTACCCCGGCCTCTTCGCAGGTATAAACCAAATCGTCTAACCTATGGAGCCAACTTCTGGGCAGGGCTATTATCACCTCATCTACTACATTCCTATCAAGAATCCTGGGGAGATCATCTAGCTTGCCGATTATTCGGGAGTCCAGGAGCCTTGCATCTTCCTCCCTAGGTGCATCATCTAAATACCCTAAAACCTTTATCCCCCAATACGGATGAGAATTAAATAATTCTCCTAGCTTCTGGGCCCGGTTGCCAGTACCTATAATAAGGACATTGCGGCAGTTGTGACCCTTAACCCGTATCTTTCTCAATATAATAGTAGCTGCTATTCGAATACCTACTAATATGAAAAAATTGATAAAAACAAAGGATATGAACATTAGTCGACTGAATTCCTCTTTAGCCAAAAAGTTATAAAGAGAAATTAATAACAAACCTACGGAGTTAACCTTAATAACCAACAGGATATGTTCCCAAAGGGTCTTTTTCCTTAAAGGCTCGTACCCTCCATAATATTTCAATAAGACGGGCCATATAAACAATACCCCTACCAATAACCATAAGTGCTTATTGAAAGGTGCGGTAGAACTTAGATAGTCTCTGTAAAAGAGTATTAGCCGTATTTGATAGGCCAAGAGAAAGGATAAACCAATAGTAAATGTATCGGTAATAAAAAAGAGGTGCCTTAATAAGTTAATTTTATGCCTTAGCATAGGGCTTTGCTCATCTCCATTCCCAGCCGCATTTGCATACCACTACCTTCAGCGGGTCTTCTTTCTTTAAGATTGCCCCACAATTCCAACATTTTCTTACCCATACCATCGGGCCTTGGTTTTTGCCGAGGAATCTCATTCCTATGAATTGGGTTTGTAGTTGTAATATCATTCCCTTAACCCTTTTAACATTGCTCATGCTCTAGACCTCTTGATATTTGCTCCGGTTATAAATAATAATTTGCAATAACTGTGCCATTTTTTTTGCAAGCTCTAATTTTCCTTGATATATCTAGTAGAACAAGGAATTTATGGGATATAGGTCTTGCAGAAGGATAGGGAAAAAGAGTGAAAATGGGAAGTAAATTACCCAATATAAGAACAATTATTCTCTGATCGACATTCAAGAGATTTTGAATTTCCTAATGCATCCGTGGCAAAAAATTTGGAAGTGAGGGAGGATTATCCTTAAGGCAATAATATCTGGTTTTCTCCCTTTACTCTTGCCTGGCTCAATAATGAGGCAGCTTTATCTATGATAGCCTGTGTATCAACCCCGTCAGTAGGGAAACAGACAGCACCAATACTTAGCGACACTTTATCTTCGCCAAAGTTATAGGTTTTAATTGAATCTATTAGCCTCTCCCCCACTTTCACGGGAGTGTGATTATCTGTTTCTACGAGGATGATAAATAATTTACCTTTGTCAAACCACCCGATAATATCTGAATTGCGGATTTCTCTACTGATTAAGCAGGTAACAGTATTCATAATTTCTTTTTTCTTCACCCTAGCATTGATTCCTTTACTGGAGAGTCTTATATTTGGCTGAGCTAGAACGAGAGAGAAAAATAATCTATAACGATGAGCCCTCTTTACTTCTTTATCAAAAAAATAATCAAACATCCTCCGCGTCAATACCTCATTTAAATTATTTAAATTATTTTGCAACTTTCTGTCCTCTGGCGGAAAAGGTTAGACTTTTAAACCCTAGTAACTAAAATAACCAAGTTATCGCCCTTCGGGCGGGCTTTTTAGACAGGATTAACAGGATTTACCAATTTTTCCCTTGAAAATACCTTCTTGTCAGGCTGGAAGCCTGACCTATTTTTCATGTCCTTTGTGAGCCAATAGCTCATGAGCGCTTCCTCTGTATTTATCCTGCTTCATCTGGTAAATCCTGTCAAAAAAGGAAATTGGTATGCGATCTACCTCCTCGGAATTGATACCCTGAAAAACCGCATTATTAAAATGAAAATTCCTATGCTATCAAGTTATCGTCTCTAGGGCACCGGGGTGAACCCTTTAGGTTCTTTATCAAAAGCTAAAACCTTTACTCCCAAGATGAAAATTCCAATATTATTAATATCATTAAATAATATCGTTAGAGAGAAACAATTATAGCAAAAAATATGCCATTGTTTCTTATATCAAACGAAAGCTTAGGAAAAGAGAATGCTTTCAGGTTTTTAATGGGAATAAATGAGGGGGGAAAAATTAGACAAATAGGGAATTATATTTCTCAAATTAGGTAAAATAATGCTCATTCATTGGAGGGATAAATTTAATGGTCTTCCAGACCACATTCCCTGATCTTATTGAGGAGTCCTTTATAACTTATATTTAGAATACGGGCGGCTTGAGCCTTATTCCATCTGGTACGATCCAATATTGACTTTATTAGCTCCTTTTCTGCCTTTAGGGCTGCTTTTCTCCCTATTTCTTTCAAGGGTATAGAGGCACTATGGCAGAGGTCTAGGGGGTTTTCTCCTTGATTCTCTGCGCGTTGGGAGATATTATGAGAAAGTTCTTCTAGGATAAGATTTTCGCTTTGGAAAACTACTAGTTTCTTGATCATATTCTCTAGCTCTCTAACATTCCCTGGCCAGGAGTATTGCTCAAAGAACTTCATCAGAACGGGGGAGATCTTCTTGATTTTTGTGCCATGCTTTCTATTGTATTTATCCAAGAAGTGTTGGCATAGAATTGGTATATCTTCCCTCCTCCACCTTAAGGGAGGGGCTACAATTTTTACCACGTTTAACCGATAGTAGAGATCCTTTCGGAAGGTTCCTTGCTCTACTGAAACCTCTAGGTCCTTATTGGTAGAGGCTACCAGCCGCACATCAACCTTAATATCCTTCTCCCCCCCAACCCGGGTAAATTCTCCATCTTGCAGCACTTGCAAGAGCTTTGCCTGCAGCATCAGGTCAATCTCACCAATCTCGTCCAAGAATATGGTGCCCCGATTAGCCAATTCAAACCTCCCTGCCTTTTGCCGATAAGCCCCAGTAAAAGCCCCTTTTTCATGTCCATAAAGCTCGCTTTCTAAAAGCTCTTTAGGTAAAGCAGCACAATTGACTTTGATGAATGGCTTGTCCTTTCTAGGAGATCTCAGGTGGAGATAGCGGGCTATAACCTCCTTTCCTACACCACTCTCCCCCAGGATCAATACCGGTACATCAGAATCGGATATCTGTTCTATTAATCCTTTAATCTTCTCCATTGGGGCACTGATGCTTACAAAAGCTATCGCTTCCTCTCCCCTAAGCTGCTCATTTAGGTCCCTGATCTCCTGCAATAATTCTTGCTTCTCAAAGACCTTATTAATGGCAATCCGTAACTCATCATCCTCAAAAGGTTTTTTTATGTAATCACAAGCCCCACTCTTCATGGCCTCAACAATAGTCTCGATCTGATCAACTCCAGAAAGCATGATCACCGGCATGTCTGGTGAGATATTTTTTATCTCCCGAAGCGTCTCTAAGCCATCCATTCCTGGCATCAAAACATCTAACAATACCACGCTTGGGCTAATCCCTTTCCGGATGATGTTCAAGGCCTCTTGTCCACTTATAGCGGTGGTAACCTTATATTCTTTTTTTAGGGAAAATAAATTTTTTATATAGTTCACCAGGCTAATGTCATCATCTATTACCAGAAGAGAACGACCTTTTTTCATTCTGGTATTCCTCGTATTTCACTGTCCCGGCTCTGTAGGGAATAACACTCCCCCTCTAGAAAAAAGGAGTACATATTTACCACAGAATGACAGTTAACAGGTGTTACGGGATTGAAAGATTGATCCTGATAACTAGAGACCAATATTACCCATTTACTGATAGTAGTATAAATATAATGCTCCTCACATCGTATGGCAAAAATTTAATTGGGTGAAGGTTTTATTAGAGGTAAAGAAAAAAAGAACTTGCTTCCTTTCTGGGGCAAACTTTCTACCCAAATTTTTCCCCCATGGGCTTCCACGATCTTCTTACTTATGGCTAAGCCTAATCCCGTCCCTTGAATACCTACTTTTTTCCTTTTTAATTTACTAAATTCATTGAATATAACTGCCCGGTCTTCTTCTGGAATACCCATACCTTGATCTTCCACACTGATTAAAATTTGGTCCTTTCCATCAGATACGCTAATTCTGATCTTTCCACCTTTGGTGGAGAATTTTATCGCATTATCAATTAGATTTATCATTACTTGTTCTATGCGGTCTTTATCAAAGGGAACCGGGGGTAGGACTTTAGGCAGTTTTAAATCTAATTTTAGCCCTGAATCCTTTACAAAATGCTCCATACGTTTGATGACATCCAATAAACAGGGGATTAGCTCTCTATCCTTGATCTCCATTTCCATAGTCCCGGATTCAATTCGCGATAGGTCCAACATAGAGTTCACTAAGGAGACAAGCCTATCCAGACTTTCTTTGGACTCTTTTAATAATTGCTTTTGGACATTATTAATCTTACCGGGGGATTCACTTAATAAGAGTTTAATATACCCTTTTATAACCGTAAGAGGAGTTCGAAGTTCATGATTGGTTGCAGCTAAAAAGTTAGATTTAATCTTATCTATTTCCTTAAGTTTTTGGTTTGCTTCCCAGATCTCTTTAGCATGCTGCTTTAGTTGGATTTCTAGCTCCTTCCTTCTAGTAATATCCCGTAAAAAAACCTGGTAGGCGGGTCTTCCTTTAAACTCAATAGGAGCGGCACTAACTTCAACTTCTATCCTCTTCCCATACCTATTCATAAGGGTTATCCCAAAGGGTTGAGATAATTCCCTCTCAATTAGCCCTTTCCAGAAGACCTCCCTGATAGGGTCATACTCTTCCGGTGCAAGTATTTTTCTATAATCCAGGGATCTAACTTCTTCGGCACTATATTCCATCATTTCCTGAAATTTTTTATTGGCAAATTTAATAAGCTCACCTTGGACAATAATAATCCCATCATTGGCCCTTTCGATCATAATTCTATACTTTTCCTCGGATTCTCTAAGCCTTCTTTCTAAAGTCCTTTTCTCTGTCACATCCCGAAAAGAGAAGGTAATAGTATTCTCTTTATCCGGAAGCCGATTCATAGTAACAGAAAGACACCGCTTCCTCCCATCCTTAGTAAGGATAAAAATATCCATACTACCGGGAAGTTCTACCCCTTCCAAGATATTCCAGGGGCAAGAACCATTTTGGGGAAGGGTTTCAGTATAAAATAATTGATGGATATGTTTTCCTAATAAGCTTCCCTTGGAATACCCAGTTATCTCTATTGCTTTTTTATTAGCAAACCTAATAAATCCATCTTTATCCAGAGTAATCAACCCGTCAGAGGCATGTTCAAAAAGCTCTTCATATTTGGCCTTCAACTCCAATTCCCGCTGGGCATACTTTGCCCTCTCCAATTCTATCAGGGCCATCTCTCGCTTCCTTGATTCTTCTTTGATACTCGCGAAGAGGTGGGCATTTTTGATGGCTATGGCAACTGCATTAGCTATCCCTTGGCAGAGTTTTATTTCTCTTTTGTTAGACATTAGAGGGGGCCGCTCCGTCCGCAGGAACAAGGTTCCCATGATGTCACTCTGAAACATGATAGGAAAGACCATGATGGATTGCGGTTCTTGTGGCCCTTGTGGGGATTTAACCTTTTGCTGGAAGGGTGGCTGACAAATTACCATTTTTCCCGTTTGTAAGGCCTGTTGTATTTCTGGATATTTGGAAAGGGGTATCTTTAAGTTCTTTATTACGGGGTTATCATGGGCAGCCACAATATAGCCAAATTCTGCACCCTTCTCTACCAGCCATATGTTACATCTATCTACATCAATAATCTCTGATATTTTTTTGACAATAGCAAAAAAGATCTCGGCTGGATCTAATTGGGAGGAGATAGTCCTGGTAATTTCCAAGATGGCAGCTAAGTCATTCTTCTCTCTCTCTAGCTGATCATATAATTTCTTGCTCCGGAGTTGGGAATTTATCCGGGCGAGTAATTCAGCCAGGTGAGTGGGCTTGACAATATAATCATCTGCTCCTGCCTCTAACCCAGCAATTATATCTTGCTGATTAGATCGACCCGTGATGATAATAATGGAGATAGAGCTATCAATGTTTTTGAATATTTTGCATAGTTCTATCCCATCGATCCCAGGTAAGGTGAGATCCAGAAGGATTAGATCGGGTTTATATGTCTTAAGCTTAGAAACAGCTTCTCTTCCATCTTCTGTTGCAGCAATGTGGTAACCCTGGATAGTTAAAACTTCCCTCAAAAAATCTCTCAAACCCTTATCATCTTCTATGATAAGGATTTTTCCTTGAGGAATAGCCATCCCCCCTCCCCCCAAAAATTATTCAATTATTACTCCAAGATTTACCCACCTCTTATAATTATCCCCTTTAAGACCCTGATGTTTATAAAAATTTCTTTCCTTTACTAGCCCATTAAAGGAATTATCGAAGATACCTTGATAATTATTAGGGGACATTATCTTAAATTAGCCCAAGAATTGCTTAACCCTGTCCTCCTAAGTTTAGTAATGATTATTTTACCGCAGGACAGGAATTTTTAGATATATAATTTTGGTAACCGTTTATCACAGAGAGCGCAGAGAACGTTAAGATAAAGCATAAACGATTAGTACCTAAGTTTCAAGGTTAATTTTTCTAATATTCGTCTGCGTGCTCAGCGGTGAACCCTCACTAATACTATTTCTAAAAACCTAATTCCCCTCAAACGTAAATATTCAGTAAACACCGTAAATAGAAACCACAGATTTCACTGATTATTTTTTAGAGTTAAATCGGTGTTGTCTGCGCAACATGTGGTTCCAATAGTGGTTCTATTGGAAGTGGTTCTCTGAATAATCCCCCTCAAACCCTTTGATTTTTTGCTCAGAAGAATTGGGGTAGTATCTGTGATAATTTGGTAGTAAGAGCAATGTTATTATAGTCAAACCTCCTCTTAGTTTTACAAGACGAATGGCGTGAGAGAAAAGATTAGATTATTCCTTTAAGGTTTCTTTTATCCGTGTTATATTAAAAATATGCCTAGGCACTTGATTCAGGCAATTGATTTTTACCCCCAAGATCTAGTGCCTGAATGTTTCCAGAAACACCATATGTTGCTGCAACTTTACTCAAGTGCATAGGCATAATTAAAAATCTTAATCTTGGTTAGGTTTCCTATCCTCCTCGCTTAAAAAATTAGGTCTTATGGCAAAGATCCTATTAGTAGACAAGAATAAGAAGATGAGAGATAAGTTGGCGGAGGAATTGTCTAAGCTGGGCCACCAGTCTTTCGTAGCCAGTAGCATTGCCTTAGCCCGAAGAATTATGGATGAGCAGTTTTTTAATCTTTTTCTCTTAGAGTATGATCCCATTCAAAATAATACCAGCGAGATATTAGAGCTAAGTAAAAAATTCTCTAAGACTACCCCGATTATATTAATGCTAAGTGAAGAAGACTTGGATATTGCTGTAAAAGCAGATAACGCAGGGATATATGACTGCATACAAAAATCCTTCGCTTTTGATGGGATAATGATAAAGATAAATAATGCCTTGAGGCATGCGGAACTCGGTAATAATCTAAGTTATTTACGGCATACCCAGGGCCTGATTCACAGATTTGATGACCTAATCGGGGAGAACCCTAAATTCAAAAATATTCTTACCCTAGCGAACAAGGTGGCTAACTTTAGTTCCACGGTCTTAATAGAAGGAGAGACTGGGACCGGCAAAGGGCTCATTGCTGGGGCCATCCATTATAATAGCCCTCGCAGAGATCACAATTTCATAAAGGTTAATTCCGCTGCCCTCCCTGAGAATCTCCTGGAGAGTGAGCTCTTTGGGCATGAGAGGGGGGCCTTTACTGGGGCTGACCGCCAAAGGATAGGCCGATTCGAACAAGCCAATAATGGAACGATCTTTTTAGACGAGGTAGGAGATATGAGTCCTAGCACCCAAACCAAAATTTTGCGGGTGTTGGAAGAGCAGGAATTCGAGCGATTGGGAAGTACCAAGACCATCAAAGTTAATGTCCGATTAATTACTGCTACCAATAAAGAGTTAAAGAAGTTGACGCAAATGGGTTTATTTCGGGAAGACCTCTTCTATCGGCTTAATGTAGTAAGGTTTAAGATGCCCGCCCTCCGCGAGAGGCCAGATGATATAATTCCTTTAGCCCAGTTTTTTGCCCGGAAATATAGTTATGAATTCGGGAAGAACTTTAGGGGGTTTGATCTCCAAGTCAGACAATTTTTAACCACCTACCACTGGCCCGGAAATATTAGGGAATTAAGAAATACTATTGAACGGGCCACCTTAATGATGGAGGGGGATCTCATTACCCTGGATGATCTTTGTCTTTTCCCAGAGGAAAAACTGGTAGAGGGAAGTACCTTTACCTCTCCCTCTATTACTCTCCCCCCCGAGGGTATAAGCCTAGCCCAGGTAGAGAGAGATTTGCTTGTTCAAGCCCTCGAGAGGGCTAATTGGGTCCAGAAAGACGCTGCTTCCCTCCTAGGCATCACTGCCAGAGTCATTAACTACAAGATTAAAAATTATGGTATCGTCAATAAGCGTTGGAGAAGGCATAAATTAGTTACTTGATGGTAACCGTTCACCCAGCATGAGCTTCTAAAGTTTTTTATAGCAAGATAAACTTGACATATGTAATATGAATTAATTAAAATTAGACAATTATTAGATTTATAAAGTTCAACTTAATCACACTTAGAAACTATTATGATTCAAGAAAGTACCATTTTCCTTAAAAAGGAAGATTATGAGAAGCTCCTGAAACGGATAGAGCAGATGGAGAAGGAGAACCTTAAGCTCAGAGAAGAGAATGCCGAACTGAGGAGACGTTTGGGGATGGACTCTACCAACTCTTCCAGGCCTCCTTCCAGTGATCCTCCGTCGGTAAAGCGACCTTCTAAAGTCCCAACAGGTAGAAAGCCCGGCAAGCAGAAAGGGAGCAAGGGATATAGAAGGCAACGGCTTCAGCCAACCCAGATTATAGAACATAGACCCGAGGTGTGTAGTCACTGCGGAGGAAACATTCCCGCTGATACTTCTACTACTGGCAGTTATCAATATCGGCAGCAGGTTGAAATACCTCCTATAGAACCTATTGTAACTGAGCATCATTACCATGCAGTTCGCTGCCCTAACTGCGGAAAGACCACCAGGGCAGAAGTGGGAGAAGGAGAGAAACCTTGCTGCGGGCCTCGCCTGACAGCCCTGATTGCTATCCTTACTACCGTATACAACCTCTCTCGACGTCATGTTGAGGGGCTTTTGGAGACAGTCCTTGGAGTTGATCTTATCTTGGGCAGTGTGGACAATCGGGTACCCTCTGGGTGCCATGAGGTGGGAGATGCCCTTGAGAGCCCTGTCTCTCAGCTTAAGGAGCAGTTGCCCCAAGAAGCTAAGTTGCACATAGATGAGACAGGTTGGAAGAAAGCCGGTGAGAGACGCCGGCTTTGGGTATTTGTTGCTCCCACTTTCACCTTCTTTCACATCGCCGGAACTCGTGGCAAGAAGGTCCTCAGGGAAATCCTGGGAGAGAACTTCTTGGGATTTATCATCTCGGACTGTTACAGTTCCTACCGCTCCTATCACGATCTTTCTCGTTGGCATATCTGCCTGGCACATCTGATCCGCAAGGCTAAGGGATTGAGCCTTTGTGAAGATCCGGAGGCTTCCCGCTTTGGCCATTGGGTGCGCAGAGAGTTGAAGCTTATGATCAGTCTTTGGAAAAAGAAACTATCCTGGCTATTAGCTTATAAGAAGGAAGACCCTACAAAAATATTCTCTATGATGGAGGAGCAGCCCCAAAAAGAAGGGGAGGAGCTTGACCAATATCTCCAGTTTATCCTGGAGACCAACCGCCCTTCAGTGGTCGAAGTCGGTGGTTTTGAGAAGCTCT
>MHDQ01000275.1:13477-17087 GCA_001803565.1 Nitrospinae bacterium RIFCSPLOWO2_12_FULL_45_22
TCGAAGTCGGTGGTTTTGAGAAGCTCTATGAGATTGCTGATAGAACTTATCTAGATATTACTAATGAAGAGAGGAACTATATCACACCGACCGAGCTGGTTAATCTATCGGTTGGTAAAGGAAGCTTGAATAAAGAGGAACGGCGGGAGATCGAATCCCATGTAATCCATACTTACCAGTTCTTGACCCAAATACCCTGGACCAAAGAGCTGCGGCAAATACCACAGATATCCTCAGGGCATCATGAATGGCTTAATGGTGAAGGTTATCCTAACCATCTCCAGATGGACCAAATACCCATACAAGCTAAGATCATGACGGTTTGCGATATATTTGATGCCCTCACCGCAGCAGACCGACCCTATAAGAAGGCGGTGCCACTGAATAGGGCGCTGGATATCCTCCATGGCGAGGCCGGGCACAACCATATAGATCAGGAGCTCCTCAAAATATTTATCGAGACCAAAGTTTACCAGTTAGTAAAGAACGAATAATAACTAAAGAAAGAATAACCGTTCAGCCACCAAGGCACTAAGTCACCAAGAAGCTCAAAACTTAAAATGCAAAGTCTAAAATTAAGGTAATTATTCCTCCCTGCCTGGGCGGTGCAGGCAGACAGGAGCTTTGCACTTTTAGCTTTGCGTTTTACATTTCCTTGGTGCCTTTGTGTCTTAGTGGCTGATAAAGCTTAGCCGGGTGAACGGTTACAAGAAAGAATAATAACAATGAAAAGCAAAATAGCGATTATTGATAGCGATGAAAACAGTCTCCAGTTGGCAAAAAAAGCCTTGACCCAGGCCGGCTATAGCGTGAACCTTTACCCTGAGCCCGCTGAAGTACTATCCAGATTAAGAGATTGGCAGCCAGACCTGATCTTTTTGGAACTGGTATTGCCAGGAATTACAGGCTTCAGTCTATTGAAGGAGCTAAAAAGCCAGGAATCGTTGAAAAAGGCCAAGGTTTTTATCTTCTCGGCCAAGAATTACGCTAGTGACCGGAAGCTAACCTGTGAGCTGGGGGCGGATGGTTTTTTTGAGAAGCCCTTTACCGAAGAGCAACTTTTAGAAAAGGTAGAGCAAATTATGGGAGGGAGAATGAAGATAAGGTTTTGGGGGACCCGGGGCTCGATCCCCAGCCCGGGTGAAAGTACGCTCAAATATGGGGGAAATACCCCTTGTGTGGAGGTGCGGTTGTCTAATGAGGAACTCCTGGTATTCGATGCTGGTACTGGGATCAGAGAGCTAGGTAATTTTCTCCTTAACAAACGTAATAATTGGCAGGGCCATATATTCCTCTCCCATCCTCACTGGGATCATATCCAGGGGCTACCCTTTTTTAGGCCCGCTTATATCCCCGGCAATGAATTTATTATCCTGGGTGCAGCCCACCCCCAGGTTTCCTTAGAAAAAATCATCGCTGACCAGATGGAGACTATCTATTTCCCCATAAATGTCCACTACTTCAGTGCTGATGTATCCTTCAAGTCCCTTGGGGAAGGGAGTTACAAGATTGGTGGTGCCCAAATAGATACTATGTTCATTAACCACCCCGGTTTGGCCTTGTCCTACAAGATTAACTGGGGCAATTCCAGCATGGTATATATGACCGATAATGAGCTGGGTATGGCTAATGGAGGTAATCTCAGGAAGAGGATAGTAGAATTCGTCTCCCAGGCCAATGTCCTTATCCACGATGCCCAGTATGACGATGATGAGTATAAGATAAAAAGGGGTTGGGGGCATTCTACCTGGAGCCAGGCCCTACAACTGGCTATGGAGGCCCGGGTAGAGCGCCTCGTCTTATTTCATCACGATCCTGACCATGACGACCAGAAAATAGATGCCTTTCTAGCTGCCTGCCAGCAAGAGGCTAAGAACAACGGTGCTTCTCTAGAAATCATTGCTGCCCAGGAGGGTATGGAGATACTTCTGTAGTATTATAATTACCCTTCAATTAAGGGCTGTAGTTTCTCCAGCATATCGGTATCAGCAAGAACTACCAGAATATCCCCCTTTTTTAAACTAGTAGATGGTTTGGGGTTATAGATAAAATCCTTTTTGTGTTGCTCTTTTATAGCCATGATCAGGGCCCCGGTCTTTTTAGGTATTTCTGCCTGAACCAGATCCTTATTGATTAATCTCGAATTAGCCCCTATAGTTACTTCCTCTATCCGCATAGACCCCCCTTCGTCCCGCAACATCCTGTCCAGAAAAGAAACTACCGTAGGCCGTATCAATTCGGATACTAAACGCAAGCCACCAATAAAATTTGGTGATACCACGGCATTAGCACCGGCTTTAAAGAGCTTTTGAGCACTCTTAATAGAAATCTCTTTGGCTACAATCCTTAAATTGGGATTAAGCTCCCGGGCGGTCATGGTGACAAAGAGATTATCCCGGTCGGTCGGTAAGGTCGTGACTAATCCCCTGGCCCTTGAGATACCAGCCTGGAGCAAGACCGACTCATCGGTGGCATCCCCTTCTATAAAACAGACTTTGCCCAGGGACTGAACCTTTTTTATCCTTTCCGGGTCAGGTTCAATCAAGACGAATTTACGGCCCGTCTTTACCAGCTCTTCTAGCACATGGAAGCCCGTCTCACCAGCACCACAGACAATGAAATGGTCTTTAAGTTCCATTATTTCCTTGTCCATCCTTCTCCTCCCGATGATATTAGTAAGTTCCCCCTCTACGATAAAAGCCGTTATAGAACTTATTACAAACATTAGCGTACCCATACCGAACAGGATCAACAGGATAGTAAAGACCTTGGCCGGTGGATTATGGCTTATATCTACCACTTCTTCATACCCTACGGTAGAAAGGGTTATAACGGTCATATAAATGCTATCCAGGATACTCCATTCTTTGCCGCCTAAGACCTTATACCCGATTATACCGGTAAGGACTACACCAACCAATAGAAATAGACCGACCTTGATCCTGGCTACAAGTCCCATAATTCGCCTTTGATTAAAGGTAACCGTTCAGCCCCTATCGAAAATGAATGTCGTGTGGCTATTCTTTGTCATAAAGGCTATGTAATAAATTTGTAGTGGTCGAGCTTGCTCGACTTTATTTGCAGCACCCCCAGGGTACCCGGCTCTGCCACTACACCCTGCCTATGCCGGAGTCACGGCAGACAAGCCTGCCCGCGCCGAAGGCAGGCGGGTCCGTGCCTTAAAATAGCGCGGATTTATTCGTGCCTACAATTGCAAGTAGCATTTTCAGTCCTGTCTCAGCGTTCTTTGCGTGCTCTGCGGTGAACGGTAGCGGCTCATGAATGTTTTCTTGTAAAATAAAGCAAATTATAGCATAATAAAGCACGGCATATTGTACCATAATCAGAGATTTTGTTTGCGCAAAATTTATTAAAGCGTTTCCAATTGTCGGCCACAGAGTAAACAGTAAGCCGTGAGCAGTAAGGAGTAACGGCTCACTCCTCATTGCTCACGCACTCACAATTAAATTAAGCGGGAGGGTTAAGAAGATGGAAGAGCGTATAAAACGAAGGAACAAGATATTTGGCATTTCGGCTATAGTGGTCTTTTTTATCCATAGCATACTCCTGGCTACCAACGAATTGATCCTTACCTATAATACTCTGGAGA
>MHDQ01000276.1 GCA_001803565.1 Nitrospinae bacterium RIFCSPLOWO2_12_FULL_45_22
CACGGAAATATACACCCATGTGATGGAAAAAGATATTTCCAATATTGTAAGTCCATTGGATGCCATACAAAAGTAAGGTCAATGGAGCTGATCCTTGGGGCGGACCAAGATAACATGTTGTTTATTTTATCTAGAAGGGGAAGGGTAATCTGGTGGCTAGGCAAGCCAATCTCGTAAAAACTGTACCAGGAGTCTAACACCCACCCCAGTAGCACCTTTGGGTATATAGGGTCTATCTTTGTCGCTCCAGGCGGTGCCAGCAATATCCAGATGGACCCATTTATATTTCTCCGCAAACTTGCCTAAGAAGGCGGCACCGGTGATAGTCCCGGCGGGCCTGCCCCCCACATTCTTCAGGTCAGCAATATCGCTCTTGATCTGTTCGTTATATTCTTCCCAAAGAGGTAATTCCCATACCCGTTCCCCGGATACCTCTCCGGCCTTTTTTATCCGGGCAATCAGGTCGGGGTCATTACCCATTGTCCCGGTAGCGATATGGCCCAGGGCAATGACGCAGGCACCAGTCAGGGTAGCCAGGTCTATAACCGCCGTAGGGTTATATCGCTCCGCATAAGTCAGGGCATCAGCCAGGATCAGACGGCCTTCCGCATCGGTAGAGATCACTTCTATAGTCTTGCCCGAAAGCGATTTAATGATATCACCCGGTTTTAAAGCACTGCCACTGGGTAGGTTCTCCGTGGCTGGGACTAATCCTACCACATGAATAGGGAGTTTTAGTTTAGCAATAGCCTGCATAGTCCCTAACACCGCCGCCCCACCAGCCATATCGTACTTCATCTCTTCCATCTTTTCGCTGGGCTTGATAGATATACCACCGCTGTCAAAGGTTATACCTTTTCCAATAACAACTATAGTAGGCCGCCCTTCTTGAGGCTGGTTATGCTCCAGGATGATAAAGCGGGGTGGCTGTTGACTACCCTGGGCTACCGCCATAAAGGCCCCCATATTCAATTCCCTGATCTGGTTCTCATCCAGAATCTGGCAAGCCAGGCCAGCTTCCTGGGCGATCTTTTGGGCCTCTTCAGCCATGTCTTTAGGTGTGTGGGCATTTCCTGGATGATTGACCAGGTCCCGTACCCGACTAACGGCCAGGGCAATAATCTCACCGGTTTTAGCTCCAGGTTCAATCTTGCTCATTCTAGCACTTTCCCTTTCTACCAGACAGACTCCTTCTATCTCTTTCAATTCGTCTTTATTTCCGGTCTTATATTCCTTGAACTGATAAGTCCCCAGCACACATCCTTCTATAGTAGCCTGGGCGGCTGCAGAGACACTGATTCCGGTATTTTTTATATCCGGGAGTATAGTAGAAAAGCTTTTTACTCCCAGTTTCTGTAGGCGTTTACTAGCACGGCCAGCCGCCTCTCTTATCTTATCCAGATCAAATTTTTCCTCTTTACCTAAGCCCATTAGAACTACCCTCTTACTGGGTATAGCCCCCCGGGGATAGATGATAGACACCTGGTCAGCTTTACCCTTGAAGTCGCCTGCTTCCCATATCTCTTTGATCATACCGCCCAATGCCTGATCCAATTCCTGAATAACCTTATCTTCTAGGCCCCTGTCGTCAAAAAGGCCTACTACAATAGCCTCTGCTATCTCATCCTTTAAATTGCCTGATTTGACCGTTATCTTCATTTTCCCAGCACTCTCCTTTCTATAGACTATCTTCTTGTGCTCTCTGTAGCTTTATGTCTCTCGTTATAATCTTATTACAAACAGATAATATATTCCAATGTTGTGTCATACACCACAGTCCTTATTTGGCTAAACGGTTACCAAAATTTAAAATCTTTTACTGAACCCTGTCAACTGAACCCCGTGAACTGTTACAGGGAAACCTCTTGAATGTCAGATAAAGGGTAACAGTTCAGGTTCTTTGTCATTTTCGATAGGGGTTGAACTGTTACGATGAAGGTAAGATAAGAGATGGTTTTTCAGGCACAGAAAAAAATTTTCCAGGAAAATTTTTTTTCTTGACATTTTATATTCTGTGGGGTAAATTTTGTGCCGTAGTGGAGCATAGTGGTACGAAGTGGTAAAAAGGGGCGGGAGGGGCTAGGGGGTGTTTTTAGGGAAATATACTACCAATTTAGACCCTAAAGGCCGGGTGGTCATGCCAGCAAAATTCCGCGAGGTCTTGCGGGGCATAGAAGTAGACCGGCTCTATCTATCTTTCAATGGCAGACATCTCTCAGCTTACCCCCCTCAAATTTGGGAAGAACTCCACGCCAACCTTTATAACAAAATAACCACCTCCCCTCATCTTGATGGCAACCTGAGCGATTACCGCCGCTATATGAACTCCCTAACCTCTCCTTGTAATATAGATAAACAAGGTAGGCTCCTTATCCCGGGTGAATTGCGGGATAAAGCCGGAATAACTAAAGAAGCAATTATATCCGGGAACGAGAAGATGATTGATATCTGGAGTAAAGAAGGATGGGATAAATTTGAGCAGGAGATGCAGGGGAAATTGGCTGAGATGAGTAAAGACCTATCGGCTATAGGATTTTAATGGCTATGCCAGTCTCGAAGGAAAAGATATATCATTCGCCGGTACTCCTTTCAGAAACCTTGGAACTTTTAAAGGTACAAGCGGGGAAGATTTACCTGGATTGCACCTTAGGCGGGGGGGGGCATGCCGGGCATATTTTGCGACAAAGTGCCCCATCGGGACATCTAATAGGGATTGACCGGGATAAGGAAGCGCTAAAGATAGCCCGGGAGAGGCTAGCCCTCTTTCAGGATAGGATATCCCTGGTGCAGGACAATTTTATCAATTTAAAAGAGATATTAGCCCATTTGAAAATAACGCAGGTAGACGGGATTTTCTTTGATCTGGGGGTATCTAAATACCAATTAGCTGATGAAGTAAGGGGTTTTAGCTTTAAGCGAGATGGGCCATTAGATATGCGAATGGATAAGCGAGAGCAAGTTACTGCAGCCCTGTTAGTTAATGAACTCCCCTTAGGGGAGTTGACAAGATTAATTTTTATGTATGGGGAGGAGCGCTGGGCAGCCAGGATTGCTCAAGGTATCTGCCAGGCCCGGCAAAAGCACCCCCTGGTCAGTACCCTGGAACTGGCCAAAATCGTTACCGATGCTATACCGCTCCCTCATCGTCCCAAAAGTATCCATCCAGCTACTAAGACTTTTCAAGCCTTTCGCATTGCAGTGAATAAAGAATTAGAGTCCATAGGGTCAGCCATTTCCGCTGCCATCAGTTCTCTAGCCCCAGGAGGGAGAATCTGTCTTATCTCTTATCATTCCCTGGAAGATCGGGTCGTTAAACAGACCCTTAAGGTATTAGAAAAAGGGTGCCTTTGCCCCCCTGGTGCCCCAGCCTGTGTTTGTGGGGAGAAGGCCCAGGTCAAGATCCTGACCAAACAACCCATCACACCGTCTGGCAGCGAGGTGGCTAAAAACCCCTCAGCCCGGAGTGCCAGGCTACGGGCAGCGGAAAAAATATGAGGAGATTTGGGGTCAAGGTGAAGAAATTATTTTATCCAGTCGCTTCTATTATTTTAGTCGTGAGCGGCCTATTTATTTACCTCTGGTCTCATATAACTGTCCTGGAAAAGGGGTACCACTTTAATATCCTGAAGAAGGAATATGAGGGACTAAAGGAAAATAATAAACAACTTAAATTGGAAAAGGCTAAACTCTCTTCGCTGGAAGGGGTAGAGAAAATCGCCCGGGAGAAACTCGGCCTGATCCATCCCTCGGATGATCAAATGATCCCGGTAATAATAGACGAGCCGAACCAGAGTATAAACACATATACCCTTGAAGGGCATAGGGATTTTCATTCTGGGCACAGATGAACACAGACTATCAGGATATTAAATATAGCTGCCAGGGGTCAGGGATCAGAGGTCAGCCAACCCCTGACCCCCGAAGGTCTCTTAATAAGAGGGGCAAGATAATCCTTATCTGTTTCTTCCTCTGGATGGGGGTGGTTGTGGGTCGGTTCTATCATCTTCAAATAATTAAGCATGAAGAGCTGTTCCAGAAGGCGAATAAGCAATATGAACGTACTTATCTTTACCGACCTGAGCGCGGCAATATTTATGACCGTAACCATAGGTTATTGGCGTGCACTATAGAATTAGACTCGGTCTTTTTAGACGCTGCAATGATAACAAATACTTCGCATTTATCAAAAACCTTAGCTGGTATATTGGAAGTAGATAATCAAGATTTATCCAAAAGGATTGCTGGCGGGAAGAATTTTATCTGGGTGAAGAGAAAAATATCTACTGATGAGGCAAAGAGTATAAAAGATGCCGGGCTAGGAGGAGTGGGCTTAATCAAAGAAGGACAAAGGCTCTATCCAGAAAGAGGTCTGGCTGCCCAGGTTCTCGGTTTTGTAGGAATGGATCAGCAAGGTTTAGCCGGGATAGAGTATTTTTATGATGATCTTTTAGGAGAGGAGTCCTTCTGGCTTAAGGAACACCAGGATGCCTTTGGGAGGAAGCTATATCTGCCTGATGATCTGCTCCAGACCCTACCTGCCGGTAAAGATATAGTTTTATCCCTGGATAGAACGATCCAACATATTGTAGAAAAAGAACTGGCGCTCCAGGTAAATCGCTTAAAGGCAAAGGCCGGGGTAGCCATTATCATGGACCCCTTTACGGGCGAGATACTGGCTTTAGCCGTACAACCCGCTTTTGACCCCTCCTACTACCCACATTATCCCCCGGAAAAATGGAGAAACCGGGCCGTATCAGATATTTATGAACCGGGCTCTACCTTTAAATTAATCCCATTATCAGCCGCTCTTGAAGAATCCCTGGTATCTCCCCAGGACAGGTTTTATTGTGGAAATGGCATAGCCAATTTCGGTAGCATAGTAATCCACGATATCCACCCCTACGACTGGCTCTCACTAGCAGATGTTATTTCCCACTCCAGCAATATCGGCACTATTCAAGTTAGCCAGAGGCTTGGCAGCAACCAGCTTTATCATTATATTAAAAAATTTGGGTTTGGGGCCAAGACCGGGATAGAGCTACCAGGCGAATCACCGGGCATATTCAGACCCCTAAGAAACTGGTCTAAGACTTCTTTGCCAGCCATTACTATAGGCCAGGAGATCGGTGTAACCCCAATCCAACTCTTGCGGGCTTATGCCGTTATTGCTAATGGAGGCTATGTAGTCCCGCCAAAGGTGGTCCGGGCTATCATTGAACCGGGGCAAGCCAAAAACACCCTTTCTTCCTCGAAACCACACAAGATCCTTTCTCCTGCTACCTGCGAGAAAGTTACCTCTATATTAATCCAGGCAGTAGAGGAGGGAACGGGTAAAGAGGCCTCGCTGCCTAATTATACCGTAGCAGGCAAGACCGGTACTGCCCAGAAATTTGACCCTGCGACAAAGAGTTATTCAAATACCCAATCTATTGCCTCATTTGTTGGGTTTGTCCCTGCTCGGCAGGCTAGCATGGTCATATTAGTCATGCTGGATGAACCCCAGGAAAAGTCTCTGGGGGGAATAGCTGCTGCACCGGTTTTTAGAAAGATAGCCAGGCAAGTGTTGAGATATTTACGGGTACCGCCAGATAAAGGAGCTATAACTAACGTCATTAGTCATTGGTCATTGACCAATGCGGGCTATAAGGCTTTAAACTAGTGACTAATGACCAGTGACCAATGACGTTCCCTATAGTAGGCTATGTGGAATCTAAGAGAGCTTGTCAAAGGAATAGAACCATTAGTCATTACGGGGTCATTAGATAAAGAAGTTTACGAGATTGCTAGTGACTCCCGTAAAGTAGCTAAGGGTTATCTCTTTGTGGCTATTAAAGGGAGTAGCCATGATGGGCATAATTTTATTCCGACGGCTCAAGCCAGAGGAGCAGTGGCTATAGTCCATGAAAGGGGCCTTCCTGGCCGGCAAAAGGAGCCCGGGATAACATATATTCAGGTGGGAGACACACAACGGGCTTTAGCCCTATTAGCTGCCCGGTTTTATCACCATCCCTCTCAGCAACTCCCACTCATAGGCATTACGGGCACTAATGGCAAGACTACTATCTCCTACCTCCTTGGCTCTATCTTAGAAGCAGCCGGGTATAAAGTGGGGATAATAGGTACTATAGCTTACCGGTGGGGGAAAGGGGTCAGACCGGCTGGTCTGACTACACCCGATGCCCTAGAATTGCAACTTATGCTGCATCAGATGCTAAAAGAGGGGATAGATTATGGGATCATGGAGGTTTCCTCCCATGCTCTAAAACTGAAAAGAGTGGATGGATGTTCCTTTAAACTCGCTATCTTTACCAACCTTACTGGCGATCATTTAGATTTTCATGGGACTATGGAGGACTATTTTAATAGTAAAAAGAGATTATTTTATGACCTGAACCCCAGTCAGGCCATTATCAACCAGGATGACCCCTGGGGTCAACAGCTCCTGGCTCAACTCCCACCATCTATGCCCTTTCTTACTTATGGATTAAGCATTCCTGGCAGGGTTACCGATATTCGGGCTGAGCAAATAAGCTGCTTTATGGATGGGTTATCATTCCTGGCCCAAACACCTGCTGTAACTATTCCTATCGGCTCACCCTTAACCGGAGAGCATAATATTTATAACATATTGGCCGGTGTAGGGGCCGCCCTCTGCCTGAACATTGCGCCAGAGTATATTCAGCAAGGGATAAAGAATCTGAAAGGTGTCCCGGGAAGATTTGAGAAGATAGACCTGGGGCAGGAATTCGCGGTAGTAGTGGATTATGCCCATACCCCTGATGCCCTGGAAAATACCCTTAGAGGGGCCAGGGAATTGACAAATAACCGACTAATAACCGTCTTTGGCTGTGGGGGTGACCGAGACCGCAGCAAAAGGCCCATTATGGGCAAACTGGCGGCCTATTATAGTCAATTTATGATCATAACTTCAGACAACCCCCGGAGTGAGGACCCCTTAAAGATCATCGCCGAGATAGAAGAAGGTGTTCGAGACCTAAGACAAGATAAGCATACCTATGAGATAGTACCGCAGCGTAAAGACGCTATTTACCGGGCTATTTCGCTAGCCCAGAGCGGTGATATCGTGATCATAGCCGGGAAAGGGCATGAGACTTATCAGATCATGGGAGATAAGGTCATACCTTTTGATGATAGAGAGATAGCTCGGGCAGCCTTGCAGGAGAGATTGGATGGAAAGCTTATCGTAAAGTGAAATGTAGTGGCAGAGCTTGCTCTGCCGGGCTACCCTGTGGGAGAGTTTGGGTGGAGAGATTAACCCTCAACGAGATAAAAGATATAGTAATGGGTGAACTTATGCGGGGCAATGGTACGACTCAGGTCACCAGTATTTCTATTGATTCCAGGAAGATAAAGTCTGGCGAGCTGTTCTGGGCTCTACCAGGTGAGAGGTATGATGGACATGATTTTACCCGTGAGGCATTAAGCAAAGGGGCATCCGGGGCAGTTATTTCCAAAAGAGACCTTGTCCGGAATATTACACCCGATGCCCATCTATCCCAAGCCTTTATCCTGGTGCCAGATACCCTCTATGCCTTGCAAACCCTGGCCCAGACCTACCGCAAAAGGTTCTCCATACCCCTGATCGCCGTCACGGGTAGCAACGGCAAGACTACCACTAAAGAGATAATTGCCCAGGTCCTTTCCACTAAATTTAAAGTATTAAAAAATGAAGGCAATCTTAACAACCTTATTGGCCTGCCCCTTTCCCTCCTGATCCTCTCTTCACAGCACCAGGTAGCCGTGCTAGAGATGGGTATGAACCGTCCTGGTGAGATTGCCCGCCTCTGTGAGATTGCCCAGCCTAATATAGGCATAATAACCAATATCAGTACCGCCCACCTGGAATTTCTTGGCTCTATTGAGAATATTCAAGAGGCCAAGGCCGAGTTAGTTAAATCATTAAAAGCGGATGATTTGCTGATATTGAATGCCGATGATGAGCGGGTGAATAGTCTGAGCCAGAGATTTCCTGGCAAAGTATTGCTCTATGGCTTATCACCCCAAGCTCATATCTGGGCTGACCAGATAGAGCTGAGGGGTAAAGAAGGGAGCCGCTTTACTCTGCATGCCCCCGATGGAGGCGAGATTGGTATTAACCTTAATATTATGGGCCTTTACAATATTTATAATGCCCTGGCTGGAGGGGCTATTGGATATGTTGTCAAAATACCTATAGCCGATATCAAAAAGGGATTAGAAGGCTTCCGGGGGATAAAGATGCGGCTGCAGCCCCATATTCTACAAGACAATATCCTCCTTATTGATGATAGTTATAATGCTAATCCCCAATCCCTCCAATATGCCATTGATAGCCTGATAAGTTGCTGCCCGCACCAGGGGCGTTCCTTCCTGGTTATGGGTGATATGCTGGAATTAGGGAAAGATTCAGAGGGCCTGCACCGTATGGTAGGAGGTAAAATTGCCCAGGCATCAATAGATTTCTTGGTAACGCTGGGACCCTCAGCCTCTATCGCAGCCGAAGAAGCTATCCAGGCGGGTATGGATAAAGGGAGGGTCTTTATCTGTAAAGACCAGGGAGAGATAATCCAGTTGTTATTGGAGCAATTACAAACAGGTGATCGGATGCTGGTAAAAGGGTCGAGGGCCATGGCCATGGACAAGATAGTAACCAGATTGATGGAACTGAGAGGAGACAAATAGTGCTCTACCATATACTCTATCCATTACACGAAACTATCTCAGTCTTTAATGTCTTTCGTTATATTACTTTTCGGACGGCCTATGCCTTTATTACGGCTTTTATCATAAGCTTGATCTTAGGCCCCTTTATTATCAGTAAATTAAAGAAATACCATATCGGTCAAAATATCCGTACTGATGTACCAAAAAATCACCTCTCCAAAGCCGGTACTCCCACTATGGGTGGAATACTTATCATGATCTCCCTCTTTATCCCCACGCTTTGTTGGGCGGACCTGACGAACAAATATATCTGGCTCGTGCTGATAGCGACTATAGGCTTTGGCATTATAGGATTCTACGATGATTATATTAAGGTGATAAAGAGGAAATCCCTGGGGTTAAGGGCCCGTTATAAATTCCCTGCCCAGGTTTTGGTAGGATTAATAATCACCTGTCTCTTAGCCTTTTATGTGGCTGATTCCAGGATTGCTACCAGAATAGGGATACCTTTTTTTAAGGAGATATACCCGGACCTTCACGGATTCTACCTCCTCTTTGCCTTACTGGTAATATTAGGCGCTTCTAATGCTGTAAATCTGACGGATGGACTGGATGGTTTAGCTATTGGCCCGGTAGTCTTTGCTATGATGGCTTATACAGTAATTGTTTACCTTACCGGGAATATTAAGTTTGCTGAGTATCTGAATATCCCATATGTAGAGGGTGCGGGTGAGCTGGCCATATTCTGTGGGGCGGTGATAGGAGCGGGACTGGGCTTCCTCTGGTATAATGCTTATCCAGCACAGATGTTCATGGGTGATGTAGGGTCTCTAGCCCTGGGTGGGGCTTTAGGGACCCTGGCGCTAGCCAGTAAGCAGGAGTTCATCTTATTAGTTATCGGTGGTGTATTTGTTATAGAAGCCCTATCAGTAATAATCCAGGTAATCTCTTTTAAACTAACGGGTAAGAGGGTCTTTCAGATGGCCCCTCTGCATCATCATTTTGAAAAGAAAGGCTGGGAAGAACCTAAGATTATTGTCCGGTTCTGGATCATATCCATCATCCTGGCTATGCTCAGCCTATCTACGCTTAAACTACGGTAAATAGGTTATTAGGTTATTAGGTCATGGTGTGACCTAATAACCGCGTAATGCCCTAATGACGTAATGACCATTTCTGATGATGGAACTAAAGGATAAGCGAGTGATGGTAATGGGATTAGCCCGGTCAGGTCTTTCTGCCGCTAATCTGCTGGCAGAAAGAGGGGCCATGGTTACTGTCTCAGACATAAAGACTGAAGAACAGTTGCCAGAGCAGCTCTCAGCATTAGCTCCGGGCATAAAATATGAATTAGGAGGACATCGGCTGGAGAGTTTTTTTGCCTCCGACTTAATAGTGATAAGCCCAGGAGTACCTACCGATCATCAGTGTTTAGAAGAAGCCCGGAACAAAGGCCGGAAGGTCATTAGTGAGATAGAATTGGCTTATTTACTCACCCGGGTTCCTATCATTGCTGTAACCGGCACTAATGGCAAAACTACCACGGTTCATCTAGTTAAAGAAATATTAAGCGAGGGTGGGAAAAAGGTGGTCTTGGCTGGAAACGTTGGTTATCCCTTATCTCAGGCTATAAGAGAGTTTTCGGGCGATTATGAGCCGGATTACCTGGTAGCAGAAATAAGCAGCTTTCAGTTAGAAGGGATAGAGCATTTTAGGCCCTATATCGGGGCGGTTTTGAATATTACCCCAGATCATCTAGACCGACACCCGGACTTCTCCAGCTATGTTCAGCTTAAAGGCCGCCTCTTCCTCAACCAGGGCCCGCAGGATTATGCAGTTTTGAATTATGACGACCCGGTTTTACAAGATTTGCCATGCAATATTTTGTCCCAAAAATTATTCTTCAGCCGTCGAGCCCCAGTAGAGCCAGGAATCTTCCTTCAGGGTCAGGAGATTATATTCTGCTATCGGGGAGAAAAGAAGATAGTCGGGTCTTTAGCTGACTTACGGATAAATGGGGCTCATAACCAGGAAAATGCCCTGGCTGCCATCCTTATCGCCTCCATCTGCCAGTTGGAGCCAAGGCCTATCCAGCGAGCCTTACAAAATTTTTCTGGCTTAGAGCATCGTATGGAGATGATAAGAGGGCTAAAGGGAGTAAAGTTTATAAATGATTCTAAAGGAACCAATGTAGGGGCGCTGCAGAAGTCCCTGGAGGATTTGATGCAGCCTGTTATCCTCATTGCTGGTGGTAAAGATAAAGGCTCAGACTTTACTGCCCTAACCAATTTGGTTCAGCAAAAGGTTAAGGAGCTGATCTTGTTGGGCGAAGCAAGAGAAAAGATCGCTTCAGCCCTATATAACCATACTAATATAACAAAGGTAAAGGATTTAGAAGAGGCAGTCTTGACCGCCTGGAACAAGGCCCAGCCCGGTGATGTGATCTTACTATCACCCGCCTGTGCCAGTTTTGATATGTTTAGGGACTATGTTGAGCGAGGCAACCGTTTTAAGCAGCTCGTATGGGCATTATGAAGGCTCAGGAAGAAGTATCACTGCTTCTACCTGGCAACGGCCAAAGAGTCATGGCGACTTTTTATTGCTTGCCGGAACTATTGGCCTATTAGTGATAGGTTGGATTATGGTATACAGTTCTAGCGCTATCATTGCCTGGGATAATTATCACAACCCTTATCTTTTTTTAAAGAGGCACTCTTTCCATCTAATTATTGCCCTTATGGCTATGGCGCTAGCAATAAAATTTGATTATTTGAGTATCAGGAGATTGACCTATCCCTTATTAGCCCTCAGCCTGCTCCTTCTTTTAGCTGTGCTGGTCTCACCCTGGGGCAAGGAGGCCGGTGGCGCTCGGCGATGGTTAGCCCTGGGCACACTATCTTTTCAACCCTCAGAACTGAGTAAATTGACCTTGATAATTTATCTGGCCCATTCCTTAACCAAAAAGATGGGGCGCTTAAAAGAATTTACGTATGGCTACCTGCCAAATTTTATTATCATTGGTCTATTCTGCGCCCTGATACTACTTCAACCTGATCTGGGTACTGCCTTATTCCTACTGATGATAGGCTGCCTGTTATGCTTCATAGCGGGGACCCCTCTCTCCTACCTCTTTTATGCGGCTCTATTCTGCCTCCCGTTCATCATTCTAGCTCTCTTCAAGGCCGAGTTTCGCCGGCAGCGCCTATCGGTCTTCCTGAACCCCTGGAACGATCCTCTAAATAACGGCTATCAAATAACCCAATCATTCCTGGCCCTGGGGAGTGGTGGGTTATGGGGTATGGGGCTAGGACAAGGCAGACAGAAGCTGTTCTATCTGCCCGACCCCCATACTGATTTTGTCTTTTCGATTATTGGTGAAGAGCTTGGCTTTATAGGCGTATTAGGGATCATATTTTTACTGGGATTATTGGTCTGGCGGGGGTTTCGGACAGCCTTTAGACTCCCAGATATCTATGGCCAATTATTAGCTACGGGGATCATATTATCTATCGCCATACAAAGTTCTATTAATCTTGGTGTAGTAGTTGGATTACTACCCATTAAGGGGCTCCCTTTTCCCTTTATCAGTTTAGGTGGGACCTCCTTATTGGTGAATATGGTGGGTATAGGGATATTATGGAACATGAGCAAACAAATATAAGTCATTAGTCACCAATCATTTGTTCTTTATTAATGACCAATGACCAAAATGAAGATGGTTATAGCTGGTGGTGGCACAGGGGGCCATATCTTCCCCGGTATAGCGGTGGCAAAAGAATTTTTGAAGCATGACCCGGGCAATGCAGTATTGTTTTTAGGTACCGCTAAAGGGTTGGAGAGAGATATTGTGCCCCAGGAGGGCCTTCCCTTTAAGACTGTTAAAGTAGAAGGGCTGACCGGGAAACCTGTGGGGAAGAAGATTATAAGTCTCATGAAGCTCCCTATTGCCCTGGGCCAGTCTTTATGGATCCTTTTGAGTTATAAGCCCGATATTGTTCTAGGCGTGGGAGGATATGTGGCCGGGCCAGTGATGATAGCTGCTTTTTTATTAAACATCCCACGAATTATCCAGGAGCAGAATCTGATCCCCGGGCTAACGAATAAAGTTTTGGGTCGGTTAGTGAATGGGATTGCTATCTCTTTTCCTGAATCAGCCAGTTGCTTCCCGGTCGGCAAGACACAATTAACCGGCAACCCCATAAGAGAGGGGCTTTATCAGCGGATAGATGAAGAGAGAGGGGTTAAGGCTACCGGGGCAGTCCCTTTCACTATCTTTGTATTTGGTGGCAGCCAGGGTGCGCATCAGATAAACCTGGCTCTTATAGAAAGCCTGGATTATCTGAGAGAAATCAAAGGCTCTTTATATTTCATCCATCAGACCGGTAAGCAAGATTATCTATTAGTAGAAAGAGGGTATCAGGAGCAGGGCTTTTCTGCTCAGGTATTCCCTTTTGTCTATGATATGCCAGAGAAATATCAGGAAGCAGACCTGGTGATCTGTAGGGCTGGCGCTACAACAGTAGCAGAATTGACCGCTATAGGGAAACCGGCGGTCCTGATCCCTTATCCTTATGCTGCCCATAACCACCAGGAGATCAATGCGCGGGCTTTAAAAGAACATGGTGCAGCGGAACTGATCCTGAGCCGCGACCTTACGGCTGAGATGTTGGCTAACACCATCATCGCCCTCTGGCAGAACCCGCACAGGCTGAAAGAAATGAGCAATAAGGCCCGGCAGATGGGTAGGCCAGAGGCCGCCCGCCAAGTGGTCGAGCTAATCTATCAAATTCTGAAAACCAAAAAGTCGTAGCCATTTACCCTTTCGTGTGTAAGGAAGGGGGATATGGGGAGATAGTGGAGATAAGGAGATGACATATCAAGGAGATAGGCTTACCGAGGTAATAATTCAACGGCCCATCGATATACCCTGCACTATTATGGTGCGGGGTATACCATCTCCCTATCCCCGGAATCTCCATATCTCCTTTCTTACACAAGTGAACGGTTACAGAAAAAGAATAACTATCTAGGTGAATCTGTGAAAAATCTGCGTCCTAAATAAATAATATGCTTTTTAAGAACATGCAACATATACATTTTGTAGGAATTGGTGGCATAGGCATGAGTGGTCTGGCCGAAGTCTTATTAAATCTGGGCTATCAAATAAGTGGCTCTGACCTGGTAGATACCTCCCTTAC
>MHDQ01000277.1 GCA_001803565.1 Nitrospinae bacterium RIFCSPLOWO2_12_FULL_45_22
TCCCCAAGGTATTAGATTGAATAATCTCAGTTGTTCCATCTTCGGGCTGATGCTAGTGGCCTCACTTTTTCTCAGAGTCTGTCCGGTTAGGGCAGCTTGGCAAGTAGTAACTGTTGACAACCCCCCCCTCCCCCCTACCAATACAGGTTGGTATACTTCAATAGATGTAGATAGTAAAAACCATCCCCACATAAGCTATTTAGATTACACTAATTATGATTTGAAGTACGGCTATTTTGATGGAGACAAATGGAATTTTCAAATTGTGGATGCTGAAGGGTCTGTCGGGTGGCACTCCTCCCTGGAGTTAGACAGTCATGACCAGCCCCACATTGCCTATTTGGATTCTATAAATAGTACTCTCAAATATGCTTCCTTCGATGGTAAATCCTGGACTACTGAGACTATTGATAGTGGTGGAGCAGTGGGAGGGATTTCTCTTGCCTTGGATAGTAACGATCGGCCGCATATAAGCTACCAAGGAAGCGGCAATGCATATCTGGAATATATCTATTATGATGGGAGAAGTTGGGTAAAAAAAACCGTAGACAGTAGTGTCAGCATAGGGGATTTTACCTCTCTTGATCTCGATTGGTTGAGCAATTACCCGGCTATCGTCTACTTTGATAGAGATAGTTATAGCCTTAAGTATGCCCAGTTCGATGGCAACTCCTGGAACATCGGGACTGATCAGAGTGGCGAGGCTGCCTGGTATCCCTCTCTGGCCTTAGATAGTAATAACCACCCTCACATAAGCTATTATGACGTTACTGGTCAAAACCTTAAATATATCCACTTTGATGGTTCTGCCTGGTACAGAGAGGCAGTTGATACTGTGGGGAATGTAGGATGGTTCACTTCTATCGCCGTAGATAATAACAATAGTCCGCATATAAGCTATTTAGATCATACTAATTTTTTCTTAAAATATGCAACCAAATCAGGAGGAGCCTGGGCAGTTACCACCGTAGATGACACCAGTTTTGTAGGGTGGTATAGCTCCATAGCGATAGATGCTACAGGGAGGTTACACATCAGCTACCATGGGGCTAGCGATACAGAACTTAAATATGCTTTACTTCTGGGGAATGCCACCATTACCATAAGCAGCAATAAGGACAGCTATTCCCCCGGGGATACACTTAGTCTTTCACTTAGTATTGATAATCCCACCTCAGGTATTGCCCAGGCGGTTGATATCTTCCTGGGTATCATAATCACTGATGGCTCTATCTATTTCTTCAATTCCTCTCTAGCCAACCTGATACCATCTCAGTTAAATAATCCCAAGACCTTTACAGCGGCCAAGACTTCTCTGGCACTGAATCCAGGAGATTCTCTTTCTCGGACACCTTTCTTTTCGGTAACGCTACCTCCAGGCTTACCTGAGGGTACTTATCACGCATTTGCTGCCTTAGCTGAGCCGGGATCTGTTCAGGCAGGTTCTCCTAAGATTATTGGGGATATTAGTATTATCTCATTCAGTTATACTCCTTAGTGGTCATGGATATTGCCCTTGATAAAAGCCCCATTAATGGGGCAGGCCAGGAAATAAGCGGTATACGCAGACAATCCCCCGCTCCCGAGGCTCTAGCCTGCCCTTCTACTTTTGTTTTTCACCCTAACCCAAATTTCGGGGTATTTCAGGGGTCTAAATGGCCAAAACAAATTAGGTGATTTAATTGCCTAATAACTCAATAACCCGTTGTAGGGTTACTTATCATGAGAAGTCTGTGCAAATAATATCTCCCTTTTTATGAAATAAATTACCCAAATAGGGTAATCAAAAACCCAAATTTAGTAAAATATTGAATCAAGAGAGGTAGGGTTAAAATATCGAAAACTCCGACAGACAACGGATAATCTATAAAGAGATAATAAATTGGCACATATTTTGCCCAAATTAAGTGTAATATAGTGCGTGAGAAACGGACTATTATTCCTATTTCTGAAAACATGGGGGGGTCAGATGAGGAAATTTACTGTATTCAGTTTTTTTGTTTTCACTTTTTTGATGGGAAGTCTTATTGTAGTTAATCTTGCTAGTGTACCTGGTAGAGAGATCGGCGATCTTTCATCTGCTATACCACTACCAACAGCGCGGCACCTTTTCCCCTACGCTTCAATAGGTTCTCCTGTGATGAGCTTTGATCCTTCTCAGGCCAAGCCGATTGGTGTAGGTGCCGCGGCTAAAGGCGGCTATTTCTTCAGTTTATATGTAAGCCTTGCCGAATGTATGGCCCCCGTGGACATATATTTAGGGTTCTACGCCATCACCAGAGATCCGGATAACTTATTTTTCCTGAATCAGAACGGAGATTTTCAAGCTGTTTCAATTCAGACTGTTTTTGAGGATCTGGTGCCATGGAAGCAGAACGTATCCGGACCTGTAGTTGAGGAATTATTTAACAACATCCCAATGTCCTTAATTCCTCCGGGCGATTACTTATTTTTTTTATTGGTCTCGCCACCAGGAGATATCGAGAGTTACTACCTATGGATGACCGAATTTAATGTTCCAGTGCCGGGAGATGGAGACGACGGCCAAAGTGAACCCGGAAAAAATAATCGCCCAACATTGGATCGAGTGGATGCGACGCGGATCACCCTGTCTTTCGGCCGCGAAGAAGGCCAGCGATCCGAGGGGGTGGCCAGTCGTCCGGGTTTTGCTGAGCTCCTGTTCAATCCGGATGGGACAGATAAGTTAGCACGGCAGATAACGCTGGACTTGAATAATGATGGCAAGCCGGATGCGCTAACCGACCCGGGACAGCCCGGTAATCCTATTGTAGCCGCGGCGGCTGGTATTCCAAGCTGTTGCACCCTGCTGGTCGCGGAAGGGGCATTTGACCCGGACGGAGATCCTATCGTATACCAATGGGATTTTCCCACAGGCGGGACCTTCTATTCTACCGGGCCGGAAGGCTCTGGTGGCATTCCGGCCGGTGCGGTAATTCCCTTTAGTGCACTTAGAAACTACAACCGTAACAGCATCATTTGGGATCCCGACAATATCGGTTATCCGGTCCTTGATGAGGCATTGATGGGTGGAGTTACCAGGATAAACGTCCGGGTAAAGGATGTTCCCCCGACCGGTTCTTTCCTCGCCAGCGGCTGGGAGGATGTCGCTTTGGATTACCATGGAGCTATCCGCCCGGAGGTTAAGGTTTTAAAGTGTAAACCTATTCCGGAGAACGATCCCAACTTCCCCCCTGAATATTGGGGTGGAATGGAAGTAATCTATTTTGCAGAGATCTTTAATAACTTTGAATCGGTCGTCGATACAACATTCCGGGTAGACTGCAGAAACGATATCGGTCTTGATAGTACCATATTTGATGTGTCTGGCGCGGCCACCGGTGGCATACTTTTGAATGAGTACGGGAGAGGATGTCCTTATGCACTTAGAACGGAGATGCCTGGGTACGAGCTGGCGCGGGTTAATGTCGTGGCTAGCTCCCTTGGACCAGCCGTTGCTACCAACCCGTTCATATATGAAATTGGTGGAATTCCTTTTATCATGGACATCTTCGATACCAAAGGATGTGCCATAGGGGACACTGAAGTCAACAACTCATGTCCTGAAAATTCCCCATGTGACTTTACCCTGGAGATTACGGCGGACCCGGTTGACCCTGAGCCCGGTGAAGATGTGGTGGTTAGGGTGTGTACCGTTCCTTCACAAGAGGGTGTGAATCTCCTTTTCAAAGTTGAAGGAGTGACGGGTGGTTCCAGCAAATTAAATCACTCTACCACAGATTCCAGTGGTTGCGCCGATTTCCTTATCCCGGATGTCGAGGAAGATGAAGAATATAAGGTGACAGTTAAAGCGCCAAACTGTGACCCAGAGGTTTTTGCCTCGACTTCTATTAAGGTAAAGGAGTCTAATAATATCCCGGTAGCTAATAATCAGACAGTGACTACGAAAGAAGGTAAAGCAGTAGCCATTACCCTGACCGGGAGTGACCCTGATGGGGATACCTTGACCTATGCGGTGGTGAAGCAACCTGCTAATGGGAGCTTGAGCGGCACTGCTCCTAACCTGACCTATACCCCCAAGGCCAATTTCTCTGGTTCTGACTCCTTTACCTTCACGGTTAATGATGGGCAAGTAGATAGCAACGTAGCCACGGTGAATATAACGGTAGAGCGGGCTCCGGAAGAGTTTCTGGTTTGGTACACAGAGAATGTTACCTGCTGGAATGCGCCTTATATTTTTGTCTCCAATCGGAACGGGTTTGAGACGCCCCGACCACGTTGTAGTTTCGGTGGAGGCGGTCTATGTGGCACGCCAAGCGGAGACCAAGAAGCCATTAAGGTCAAGATGCAGGGCGGTTTTTCATCATCAAGCGAGGCGGGGGACTGGATCTGTAATCAATTTACGGGAAGATACTATCACTACTGGTGTGGATTCCTGGCACCGGGTCAGCTCCTTATCGGCCAAACTCCCTATATGTCAGGGAATCTTGGGTGCGACTGGAGCAAAGTCCCTGTCATTGATTGATAAAGAAGGGATACGTACTTATTTTCTCCCCTTTCAAAGGATGAAAAAGCGGGTTCCCCGAAATATTCAAGACCCGTATTATCACATCTAAACTTTTTCCACTGAGCCCAGAGAATTGTGGGGCTCGTTCCCTATATTTAACTATATATCCCAGTAGAGCGTTTCATAAAAAAGTATACAATAAAAACTTGTATTAGCCACAAAGGCACTAAGGCACAAAGAGTTATTTTTTTCCTTTAAAAACAATGAATTAGAAATTTTGTGTCTTTGTGACTTCGTGGCAAAGACTTGGTTACGCATTGCAAACATTTTAATGAAACGTTACACTAGTAACCTAATGACCTAAATTGCCTTTGTGTGCCTTAGTAGTAGCACCCAGAGCTTTGGGTGCTGCGGTGAACGGTTACAAAAAAAGGGGGGGGAGGCAAATGGAGGAAAAAAAGTTCGCCACCGTTATTCTTACCCGGAAGGATCATCTGGGCATTGTCACAATGAATAGACCAGAAAAGTTGAATGCCTTAAGCCCAGAGCTAATAGAAGACCTGGTAAAGGCCCTGCACGAAGTGGCGCGAGACGCTGCTATCAGGGCTGTAATCATCACCGGTGCTGGCCGATCATTCAGTGCTGGTGGTGATGTTCAGAAGGATATCTTGCCCCTTCGGGACAAGAGCCCTACAGAGTTTAATACTTATATGGAACAGGCTGTGGTAATGTACAAGTTATTAATAGAAATGGAAAAGCCTGTCATCGCTGCGATAAATGGCTATGTGGTCGGTGCTGGTCTGGATTTTGCCATGGCGTGCGATATTAGAATTGCTGCGGAAGATGCCAAGTTAGGCGAGTTTTTTGTAAAGATGTGTCTTACCCCAGAGATTGGCATCTATCTTATGCCCCGGTTAATAGGGCTGGGAAAGGCTAAGCTCCTATCCTTCACCGGTGATCTGATAGATGCCAGGGAGGCCGAGCGGATTGGGTTAGTAGATATGGTGGTGCCACCGGATAAATTAATGTCATCGGCTGAAGACCTGGGTAAGAGGCTGGCGGAGGGGCCAAAGGCCATCGGTCTTATTAAAAGGGGGTTCAATGAATCCCTCAGGATGACCATTGATTCTGCCCTGGATTATGTATCCCGAATCCAATATCAATTGGTACATACCGAGGATCATAAAGAAGCCGTTGCCTCATGGTTAGAAAAGAGACCTCCGGTCTTTAAAGGTAGATAAAAAAACCGTGCCTGTTTTTTTGGGATTTTGGAATCACCTTGGTATAAGTATTTGGTTTTATTGAAGTTTTACCCCTGCCAAAATGGTAGGCAATCTAAGCTTTTTTCATCAACAAAGGGGATTAATTAACCTTATTCACAAGGTATTCCACAGAATAATCACAGCCTTAGTTGAAAATCAATATATGGCAGTATTTACTCCTTTATTGTCAAAATATTGGTCTTACCCTTTAGTATCTCTCCGCTAATCCCTTTAGAGGAACTCAAATGGCTGGAGATGCGCCCATTAGGGGAAAAGAAATTGGCGCAATAAGATTATGACCGAGGGGAAAATGGTGCGGGTAAGTGTCATAATCCCTACTCATAACCGGGCCGGGCTGCTCCAGGAGGCCATAGAATCGGTCCTGGCACAAGATTTTACTGATTACGAGCTCATTGTAGTAGATGATGGTTCCAGCGATAATACCCACCAGGTCATAGGGCCTTATGCGGCCTCATTATGCTATGTCTATCAGGAAAACCGTGGTGTTAGCGCTGCCAGAAACCGTGGTATATCTCTAGCTAAAGGGGAATTTATAGCCTTCCTGGACTCTGATGATCTATGGCTGAAGAAGAAACTCAGCCGTCAGTTAGCTTTCTTTGAAGCTAATCCCTTTGCCCAAGTCTGTTATACAGAAGAGGTCTGGTATCGCCATGGCCGACGAGTAAACCCCAAACTGAAACATCGTAAATATAGCGGTTGGATCTTTGAACAATCCTTACCCCTCTGCATAGTTTCCCCTTCCTCGGTAATGCTTCGGCGGGAGACTCTGGATAAGGTAGGTTTATTTGATGAAACCCTACCGGTTTGTGAGGATTATGACATGTGGCTTCGGCTAGCCAGGGACTATCCTATCTATCTTATCGAGGAGCCCTTGATCATTAAACGAAACGGCCATCCCGGCCAACTCACGCAACAATACTGGGGCTTGGACCGCTTCCGGCTTCAATCCCTGGAAAAGCTCCTACAAAATGGCCTGCCACCCAAGCATAGAAGACTGGTATTAGACCAGATAATTAGCCGCTGTCGTATATTGGCTAAAGGTTTTTTTAAGCGGGGTAAGCTCGCTGCTGGGATATATTATACCTTTAAGTTATACAAATGCCATTCCTTGCAGTTGAATGACTTACAGTAGGTTATTTCCAGATAAGGTGACATCCGTGACGAAACCGCATTGTTTGGTACTGAACTTGATCTGCGAAGAATAGAAATGGAAAGCAATATCTTATTGGTTGAGAGAAAAGAGCATGATTGTACTCTCATTCTGAACCGACCGGAAAAGAGAAACTCACTTTCACCGGATCTACTGATCGAGATACATCAGACCTTGCAAGCACTTTCTAAAGATGATGCGGTTCGGGCCATCGTTATCAGGGGTGTTGGCGACAAGGCATTTTCCTCTGGTTACGACATAAACGCCATACCAACCAAGGCAAGCCCAGAGACCCAGGAAAAATTTAAAACGCAAAACCCCCTGACGCTGGCCCTGAATAGCGTCGTGAACTACCCCTATCCAGTCATTGCCATGTTGAATGGATCTGCCTTTGGTGCAGGTTGCGAGCTGGCAATCTGCTGCGATATTCGAATCGGTGCCGAAGACATCCGCATGGGGATGCCCCCCGCAAAGCTTGGTGTTGTCTACGATCCGAATGGACTGCAGCGCTTCATCAATATCATCGGGCTGTCAAAGACCAAGGAGGTTTTCTTTTCGGGCCGCTACTACGACGCCCTGAGCGCAAAAGAAATGGGACTGGTAGACCACCTGCTCCCCAGGTCCGAACTCGAATCTTTTACTTACAATCTTGCAGAGGAGATCGCCGGGAATGCCCCATTGGCCGTCAAGGGAACGAAGCGGATCATAAATATGCTGGTCGGGTCAGCAAGAATGCGTGACGAGGACATGAAAGAAGCGCAGTCCATCGTCGAACAGGCCTTCAACAGCGACGACTTGAAAGAGGCACAAGCGAGTTTTCTGGAAAAGCGAAAACCGGTGTTCCGAGGCCGATGACGGCTGCCGCTCATACATTGTACGTTCAGCCCTGCCTGGCGGCAGACAGGAATCCTATACCGTAACAGTTCCCGGGGCTCAGTTAACAGGGTTCAGGAAAAGACTTTATTTGGCTAAACTGTTGCCAATATTTTTAATAATGTTGACTGAGCCAGGTGTGTTTCCCACTAGACCTGGGCATAAATAACTTTTGTACCTTCGGTGATAAGATTACTGACTGTTGGACGCTCTTTAGGATCAACGGGGAAAAAATCTATTATGTCTATCTTTCCCCCTACCTCTTCTGGGCTGTACCCGGCTTCCTTCAACGTCTTTACCTGGTGCATAAATTCTTCTAGATATTTTAGAAACTTTATAGCAATCTGCTTATCTCCTACCGGGCCATGGCCCGGGATAATGGTATCCACCTCCATATCTAATATCCCTTTTAGATAGTCTATCCATACGCTCAATCTGGCCTGGCCGAGGAAGGGGTGCATTTCATTGTCTATGTTATCGCCGGCAAAAACGGTCTTCTCTGATGGGATATAAATGCTTACCGAAGAGGCTGAGTGGCCCCCAACAAACTTTAGCTCAATAACACAATCACCCATATTTAAAAAGAGCTCTTTAGAGAAAGTTATCTGAGGCATTACTACTTTTAGGTTAGGTACGTCTGCCTCCCACTGGTCTCTATCTTCCGGGAAGAATCTCTCAAACTCCTCTCTCAGATGAGTTTTCAGGTATTCAAATCCTCCTATAGCATTCTTATGGGCAATGGCAGGACAGTCAAAATGGCAGTTACCTATTACATGATCGAAGTGGTGATGGGTACTGATAAGATAAGCAAATTTTTTATCTGTGACCTTTCTTATCGCTTCTTTCCAGTGGCGGGCATCTGCCGATAGCATGGGGCTTTCAATAAGCACTAACCCCTCTCGGGTAATAATCACACCGACATTGTTGCCTAGATATTCTGTCTCGACATAAATCTTATCTGTTATCTTCTCCATGATTCCCTCTTTTTCATTGAAAACCTTTCACATTTTAAGTCCTAACTACAATAGCTAATCCCCCTCCCACTAGCCATTCTTCTGATAAGCACTGCAAAAGCCAGCACTATTAAATATCTTTCGCATGGAGGTCTTTCATAGCTACCTTCTATCCCTAATTTTACTACATTTTACTCTCCAATGGCTATCATGATTTGGTATAATACTGGTATAATAATTGTTACTATAGTAGTAGGGGTCAGGTCTTGAAATTTGACATATATTCAAAATTCTACCAAAGCCTTTATGTCAAATTTCAAGACCTGACCCCTACTCGCTACTCGCGAATTACTCTATAAGCCCCTGTAATGTAAGATAAATTACTTATGAAGGAGGTACTTTTTATGCTGTCTAAAATAGAAGAAATTGAAGAAAAGGCACTCCGACTTTCATCTCATGAAAGAGCCTTGTTGGCCGAACATCTCATACAGAGTTTGGATGAGGAAGAAGACCTTGCAGTAGAAAGATTATGGATTGAAGAGGCTGAACGTCGTTATCAGGAATACAAGCATGGCAAGATTAAGGCAAAACCTGCGGAGGTTGTATTTAAAGAGGCTCGGTCAAAATTAAAATGAAACCCGCTGTATTACTTCCTGAAGCTGAGCAGGAAATGTTGGAAGCGGCAAGATATTATGAGGCTCAAGCAACAGGTTTGGGTGTGGATTATCTTTCAGAAGTTGAGCATGCCGTGCGAACAATTGAAGAGGTACCGGCAACATGGCCAATTATTGAAGGGGAACTGAGAAGGCGCCTCATACGAAGATTTCCTTTCGGTATTTTATATCGTATCGAGCCGGAAGAAATTGTTATTGTCGCTGTAGCACACCTGCGGCGAAAACCTGGTTATTGGAAAGAGAGAATCAAAAGGAATTAGCTTCTAACAAAAGCGAGTACCCTGCTTCGTTGGAGTTGCACAAAATATACTGCGTTTTGCCCGACGAAGAAGCGGCTCAGGATGGAAAAGTGCTGATTACTTACGAGTAGTCATTATGGGGAGGAGGAAACGGTACACTTAAGGGGAACCTTAAGTGTCGCAGAAATGCGACTTTAATTATTTGCCACTGATGCTGAGGCTGGAGACCAGGATACTAGGGCTGCCAATGGCGCTACCAGCCATCGGCGGAGAGAATTCTAAGTCGTTGCCTAAGCCGATAATATTTTTCAAGAGGTGGAAGAAATTGCCGGCCACGGTGAAATTATGCAGGGGGTAACGTACCTCTCCTTGCTCAAAAAAGTATCCCTGGGCGCCCAGGGAAAAATCACCGGATACGGGATTTGCGCCACTATGCAGCCCATCTAATTCTACCAGCAATATCCCATTATGGGCCAGCCCCATAAGGTCTGGTAAAGAGGCCGGGCCCGGTTTTAGATAAAGGTTACTGGGGGCTACTTCGAGGCCGGCTTTGATGGATGGCCGGGAGGCATGGCCAGTTGAGTTCACACCCGCTTTGCAAGCGGTATAGCTATTATGAAAAAAGGACTTTAAAACACCGGCACTGATGATTTCGGTAGCACGCGATACTAGACCTTCATCATCAAAGGGTCGGCTGGCAAAACCGTTATCTAAAAGGGGATTGTCTATAAGGCTAACCTCTGGGGCGGCTATGACCTGGCCTAACTTGTCTGCCAGTAAGGAAAGCCCTTTCAGTACATTCTTGGCCGAGAAGGCCCCAGCAAAGGTAGCCAGCAATTCCCGCGCTACTTCGTTAAGAAATATTACTTTATAGTTGCCTGACTCGGGTTCTGTAGCCCCCAGGCGACGGACGGCCTCTTCTGCCGCTTTTGAGGCTAAGTCCTGAGGAGCCAGATCCTCTAATCTGGTGGCATAACCATATTTATAGGGGCTTTTGATCTCGTGATCTTTTTTGGCCATAACCTCGATCGCTGCTCCCCAGCCACTCTTCTGATAAGCGCCGCAAAAGCCCTTACTATTTAATAATTTTATTTCCCGCCAGCCTTCAAAATAAGTGGAAAACGGGATGTTAATAATCCGGGGGTCATAGTCCCGGGCCATCTGCTCCATAGCCAGGGCCAGCCCAATCTTGTCTTCTACTACTCTTTTATCTATCCTATTATCTACTAAATCCATTTCCGGGAAGCTATCATGGCCATAGTTCATTATCTGATGGCAAAGGTCTATGGGGTTTATTTGACTATTGGCTATAGCCAGTTTCAGGGTATTTTGTAAAGAAGCCGGGTCTAGCTTTTCGGTATAAGCCAGACCACAGCGGCCCTCTTTTATCAAACGTATCCCTAAACCGCAGCTCCGGGCTACCTTAAAGGTATCTACCTTTCCTTCAAAGACCCTTATTTTAAGCCCTCTATCTTGTAAATAAATTAGTTCTATCTCTCCGGCGTCTTCTTTTTTAGCCCGATCCAGTAATTCCTCGAAGAGATGATCCATTAGCCTCTACCTCCTACCACCAGGCCCTGGACGCGGATAGGTGGCTGTCCAACCATGGTAGGGACACTCCCGCTATCAGCACCACACACACCAGCCTCCATCTCCAACTCTTTACCTACCATATCTATATTCCAGAGGATATCTTTACCATTGCCCACCAGCGTTGCTCCTCGCACGGGCCTGCCAATTCTTCCATGCTCGATAAGATAACCTTCCATTACGGCAAAATTGAAATCGCCCGTGGCGGGATTAACACTTCCGCCACCCATCTTTTTGGCATAGAGCCCGGCCTCAGTAGCAGCGATGATCTCATCCAGGGTGTATTGTCCGGGTAAGATAAAGGTGTTACGCATACGGGCTACCGGGGCGAATTTATAGGATTGGCGTCGGCCATTACCGGTACTTTCTAAACCCAAAATCCGGCCAGAGAGCCGATCTACCATATATGACTTTAAGATACCTTTATCAATCAAAAGGGTACGCTGCGTCGAATTGCCTTCATCATCTATATTAGTCGAACCCCAGTAGTTGGCCAGCGTACCATCATCTACTACACTGACGCAAGGAGCTGCAATTTTTTTACCCAGCTTGTCTTCAAAAATAGAGGCTTTCTTAGCTATAGCACTAGCCTCTAATCCGTGACCACATGCCTCATGGAATATTACCCCACCAAAACCCCGGTCAATAATAACAGGCATCTTACCACCAGGGGCATAATCTGACTGGATCATGATCAGGGCAGTTTCAGCCGCCCTCTGACCCAATTCCCCGATATCCAGATCAAGGTAAAATTCAAACCCTTTACAGGCACCAGGGCTCATAGTCCCTATCTGTTTCTCATTATCTTTAGCCGCTACTGCCATGATATAGAGCCTGGTTCTAACCCGCTTATCCTGTACCAACAACCCTTCACTATTGGCAATAAGGACTTCCTGGACTTCATCTAAGTAGGTCACCTGGACCTGGCTGATCAGTGGGTGATAAGCCCGGGTCTTATCATTGGCCCGGAAAAGTAAGTCGGCTTTCTCTTTTATGACTATCTGGTCAGGCAAAATCTTAGTAGGGTGCCGGTTCTCGATAGTTTTTGCCTGCAAATTCTGGGTGCTGGATTTATTGTCCTGGGCAGCGGCTTTGGCCGCAGTAGCAGCCGTTTCTAACAGACCCTCACGGGAGAGATCATTAGTGAAGGCATAGACTGATTGGGGCCCAAAGAATATCCTTATCCCGGCACCAAAATCCTCACCCGCTATGGCCTTCTCTATTTCATTACTACTAAGCTGCAGATTGGTTCGCGTGCAGTTCTCGGCAAAGAGTTCGGCAAAATCCGCACCGGTCGTCAGCGCCATATCCAATACATCGCCTATTAGTCCCTTATCTAACAACTTATTCCCCCCTTATCCTGATAAACACATCCAGCACACCCCTGATCTTCCGCGCACAACTCCTGCTTAAGTAGACGCAGGCTTTAGTCTGCGCTTAACGCAACCCGAAGGTTGCGGCTACTCCATATAACTGAGTCATTACCCATTTTACTACATTTTATTCGCCGATGCCTACCATAATCTGGTATAATTACTCCTCCCATGATTCCATCGCTGTCTATCCGTGTTCATCCGCGGTTAAAATCCCAATCATGGCTAAACAATTACCATGGAGATAAAAGTGACCAGGTGTATTATCTGTGACTCTGACCGGCTGCTGATATGGTTGAGGTTAGGTGAGCAGAAGGTCTTGAGATGTCGGGACTGTGACTATGCCTTCCGCTATCCCATCCCTTCCCAGGAAGAGCTGGATAGCTACATGCTGGCCTCATATAAGGGAGAAGGGTTAGAGGAGACTAAAGATATCTTTGCCCATTGTGGTAAGGGATATGGAGACGACCCGATAATAAAGGAATATCAAGAGACATTAGCCCGATTAGGTTATTATACCGACGGTCGGCACTTGTTGGATGTAGGCTGCGGCCCAGGAACTTTTTTGGATCTAGCCCGTCATAGCGGGTGGTCTGTTCTGGGGATAGACTCTTGCCCATCAGCTTGCGCTTTTGCAGAAAAAGAATTTGGGCTGCAGGTTTTAAACATTCAGTTTGAAGAAGCAGCCCCTTGGCCTACGCCATTTGATGTCATTACCATGTGGGATTTTCTGGAACATGTGCTTAATCCTGCAGTGGTCCTCACCAAGGCTAATGATAAACTAAAAAATCAAGGACTCTTATTCCTGGCCCTGCCTAATCGTCGCAGCTTAATATACGACCTGGCCGAAGTCCTGATAAAAGCCAGGCTCCCTTTACTCAGGGATCAGGCGCAGAAACTATTCCATTTTTCCCATATTTCCTATTTTTCTATGGTTTCGCTACAGAATTTATTGCAGAGAACTGGCTTTGAGATAATAGAAGAGCATTCCATGAATCCCTACCTGGGCCGCTACCAGATACCCTGGTATAGCAAAGGGTTCTTGCAGCTAGTCTTTAACCTGGCAAAGCTACTCAAGGCCCAGAGCCGGCTCTGGGTAATAGCCCGGAAGGATAAAGGACTGCTAAATGTCTAACTCCCTGGTTAGTTGCATAATAATACATTATCAGGACAATCAATTACTCTTAACCTGCCTGGAATCATTACGGCAGAATATAGCACACCTGCGGTGTGGTATAAAGGAAGCTCCTGGACGGTCCGGTTACAATCAGATTGAGATAATAATAGTGAATAACGGGTGTGAGGAAGAATCCTTCCAACAAATCACAAGGGGATTCCCTGAGGCGAAAGTAATCCAAAACCAAAAGAATGAAGGGTTTGCCGAAGGGTGTAATATCGGTATCAGAGCCGCGGTTGGCAAATATCTGCTTATCTTAAATAATGATGTAGAGCTTGCCCCGGACTGTATTGGCCATCTGCTGGACTTTATTAGCCAAAGCCCCGATAAAATCGGCTTATTACAGCCAAAGATCCTCTCGCGGTACGAGAGGGAAAGTTTTGAATACTCTGGGGCGGCTGGCGGATTAATAGATATTTTTGGTTACCCTTTTGCGCAGGGCCGACTCTTCTTTACGGTCGAGAGGGATGAAGGTCAATTTAACGAGCCAGTAGAGATCTTTTGGGCCTCTGGGGCTGCCCTGTTTGCCCCCAAAGCAGTGCTAGAAAAAGTGGGGATGTTCGATCCAGATTTTTTTGCCTATATGGAAGAGATTGACCTGGCCTGGAGGGTACATCTACAGGGATACAAGGTGTTTTATGTACCGCAGGCAAAGGTTTATCACCTGGGCAGTCCGGTGCTGGAGCGCAGGAGTATTATGCATACCTACCTGAATCATCGTAATAACTTGCTGATGTTATTAAAGAATTATTCCTGGCTATCCCTCATCTCTCTCTTACCCCTCAGGATAATGTTAGAAGGCTTGACTATGCTCAATTCCTTCTTTTTCCAGGATAGGATACAGGCCAAAGCCATACTGAAGGCCTTCTGGTATCTTCTTACCCATCCGGCTGCCATATGGGATAAGCGAAAAAAGGCCAGGGCACTGCGGAGAGTCTCGGATTCCAGGGTCATGCGAAAGATGTATTGGGGCTCTATTGCGCTCCAATATTTTTTGTTGGGTAAAAAGACCGTAAGGGGCAATCCCTATAGACTAAAATAATGGATATATTACTTCTCAGACCTCCATACCAGGAACGCTCCCGGGTAATTGCCTACCCACTGGGAATAGCTTATCTGGCCTCTTTTCTGAAAGAACAAGGGCATAGCGTGACGGTTTTGGACCTGGCTATAGAAATGGACTGGGAGACTACCTTAAAGAATGTACTGGGACAGAAGACCTATGGGCTGGTAGGTATAAGCTGCATGAGCATCCAGTTTCCCGGGGCTGCTATTACTGCGCGAGCCATCCGCCAACTCTATCCCCACCTACCTATTACCTTTGGTGGAGTACATCCTACAGCGGCGCCGGAAGAGACTATCAAACAACCCTTTGTGGATTATGTCATCAGGGGCGAAGGGGAATCTGTTTTAGGAAAACTTACTGCAGCCCTGGAAAAAGGCCATCCGCTCTGCTCTATAAGTAACATAGTATATAAAGAAGATGGTATTATCAAGACTAACACATTCACCAGGGATAATTACCCAGCACTAGATACCCTCCCCTTCCCGGCATACCAGCTCCTGGATTTGAAGAGGTATCTACCTTTGAAGCAATACGGGCTGATCTTTAAGCAAGAACCCTGTGCCCAGATCATAACCAGCCGTGGATGTCCCTACAGTTGTATATTCTGTCACGACCTCTTCGGCAAACGGTTTCGTGCCCGGTCACCCGAAAACGTCCTGGCTGAAATGGAACTCCTCTACCGTATTTATGGGGTGCGGGAATTTTTGGTAGTTGATGACAACTTTGCCCTGGATACCTCGAGGGCAAAAAGGATTTGTGATTTGATTATGGAGAGCAAGATGGACATTGCCTTGCAATTCCCTAATGGGCTCAGGGCAGATCGTATGGATGAAGAGTTGATGGCCAAATTAAAAAGGGCCGGGACCCATAGCCTTGCTCTAGGCATTGAATCAGCCCATTTAAGGGTACAAAAGTTGATAAGAAAAGGATTGGATTTAGGCAAGGTAGAGCAGGCTATCCAACTGGCCAGAAAATATAAGATTAAGACTTATGGATTCTTTATGCTGGGTTTCCCCTCGGAGACCAAAGGAGAGATCAATGAAACTATTCGTTTCGCCCGCCACTCTCAGTTGGATATGGCCTTTTTTAATATTGCTACCCCTTATGCCGGTACTGAGATGATGGCTCTGGTTAAGGAGAAGGGTTATGAGGTCTTTTTAGACTTAAGGGAGATAGATTATCAAGTACCCCATTTCCAGACAGCCGAATTTACCTCCCAGGAGATCAAATGGCTCCAATTGAAGGCCTACATCCTGTTCTATGCCAGATTGCGGCGACTAATCCCTTTTCTGACCAGTTTCATCAAACCTATAGTCTTCAAAAAATATCTGGGTGGCCTCAAGAGGCATCTATTCCAAAATATCCAGTATATCTTCAAAAGACCTGGCTAGCCCCTCATATTTACCCCGACTTTGGCGTTGCCGTGCTTCCACTGCGAGCTATCTTTACTTTTTACATAACTTTTTCTTTACTTCTTCATTAGCCTTGAGGAGAAGGGCCATATTCTCCTTGGCCCTGGCATAGATCCTTTCCTGAATAAGGTGCAAGACGAGTTTGCCGGCCAAGGTAGTAGCTTCTGGAATAGGGGACAGTTGGGTTTTTGATTTCCCCTGGGCTATGTTTCTCAATTCCTTAACAATCTCAGCATCATTGTAGAGATCTTTCTCGGTATAAAAATATTTTAGCTTAACATATCCCCTTTCCCGGTCTTCTTCCTCAGCGGTATCTCTGATGATACTATACATATCAATCGAGGCAGGTGTATTTTTTGTCTTCCGAATAAACTGTTTAACCTTGCCAAAATAGGCATCTAAGGTAACACCTGGCAGCAAATCTGCCTGAGGAATTTTGGAACTTATTTCGAATTCAATACCATTCTTAACGTTTGGTAGCCCAATTTCGTAAGTAATACCCTGGTAATAAAACCGGTCTCCTTTCTTGGCGGTGTATAGTATCCGATACTCGGTTAACAGCTTGTTCAACCCTATAACGGCATATTGCTGGAATAATTGCTCTTTCAAGCCACTCATAGCTCTTTAAATACTCCCATCTGACGAAATTTTTCATGACGTTGTTGGACTAATTCCTCTGGATTAAAAGTAGATAAATCGGCCAAGTATGCCTTTAAGGCTTCTTGTAAATTAACAGCCATTAATGCCGGATTCCTATGGGCTCCACCCAAAGGCTCTTTAATAATCTCATCTATTACCTTCAGCGGCAAGAGGTCGTAAGCCGTTAGCTTGAGGGCTTCAGAGGCCTCTTGGGCCTTTTCCCCATCCTGCCAGAGTATAGCGGCACATCCCTCGGGAGAAATGACACTATAAATAGCATACTCTAGCATCAATACCCGGTTCGCCACACCCAGGGCTAAGGCCCCACCACTGCCCCCTTCACCAATAATAACCGATATGATAGGGACCTTTAGTTCAGCCATCACAAAAAGGTTTTTAGCTATAGCTTCTGCCTGACCGCGCTCTTCGGCTCCTAGGCCGGGATAGGCCCCCGGGGTGTCAATAAGGGTTATGACGGGTAGGTGATATTTCTCTGCCAGCGTGAATAATCTTAAGGCTTTTCTGAAACCTTCGGGATGGGGCATGCCGAAATTGCGGTAAACTTTTTCTTTAAAGTTGCGGCCTTTCTGCTGCCCCACAACCAAAACCGACCGGTCATCTAATTTAGCTAATCCGCCCACGATAGATGGGTCATCACTGAAGAGGCGGTCCCCATGCAGTTCTATAAAATTATGGAAAATGTAGCTGATATAATCCAGTGTGTAAGGTCGGTTGGGGTGTCTGGCCAGGAGGGTCCTTTGCCAGCGGCTAAGATTAGCGAAGGTCTCCTCTTTTAACCTGGCACATTTCAATTCGAGTTTCAGAATCTCTTTGGAGAGGTCCTTCCCCTGTCCATTAGAGAGCTGTTTGAACTCCTCTATCTTTAGCTCTAATTCGCTAATAGGTCTCTCAAAATCCAGATCTTGAATCATCTTTATTTCCATTGAGTTATTGGGTTATTAGGTGACTAGGTTATTGGTTACCCAATCACCCAATGACCTAATCACCCAGTCACCCAAACTTATTCCAGATAGATACAATTATTGCCTAGGAACTTTTCTATCTCAGCAACCAGCTCCTGACAAGGATTCACCCGGTTACTAGGGTCTGTTTCTAAGATAATTTCTTTGTCCGGATATAAGAAATGTAAATTGAGGGAATGGGT